>CAJQLW010000039.1 GCA_905479325.1 uncultured Flavobacteriales bacterium | reverse complement strand
TTCCACCATTCAGTGTTCTGTAGCCATGATACATTTGAGCAGCCAAGCCTGCAATTCCAGGTGAAGCTGCAGATGTTCCTCCACCAACTTGGTAGGTGTTATTAGCGTTTGTTGACATTTGGTTGGTGCCATTTGCGCAGATGTCTGGCTTAATTCGTCCATCAGAAGCGGGACCTCTAGAACTACTAGCTGTTAATGCTGAGTTGTAAAATAAATTTCCTGTTGCGATGGTTGCTTTTCCTTGTTTTCTTCCTCCTGTTATTGTTCCCCAAGGAGTTCCTGCTCCATAGGCATTTCCACCACATGTGCTTGCAGAACTATTGCCTGCAGAGAAAACGTGAAGTAATTCCGGATTTTGTCGCGTTTGTTGATCAACAGCTCTTGTTGTTGAGGTGTAACCTGCATTACAACCTTCACTAAAGGAAGTAGATGTAATTACAACACCTCTTGTGTTTAGATTTGAAATTGCGTTAGAAATGTGTGGATATCCATTTATGTCATAATAATAAAGGTAAGCACCTGTTGCCATTCCTCTATAATCTGGGTTTAAGTTACCAGCTCCCATCGCAATTCCAGTTGTCATGTCTCCATGTGTGCCGTTGGGCTGAACTGAGAAAGAGGTTACTCTACCTTTAATGTCTATGTGTGGTCCAATAACAGCATCATCAGCAATGGCAATGCTTACACCAGTTCCATCGTATTTTCTACCTAATGGGTGCTCAGAATCGAGCATGTTAGCTCTGTGAAGAGTTCGCCCCCTTTCGTCTTCCTTCTCGGGTGGAGCAGGTATGTAGTCAATTACTTTTACTAAATCAGCATTTGCTAGGTTGTTCAGTTTGTTTGCCGGGATTCGAACCTCTAGGTATTCAGCGGTTGGATTTTCCGTTAGTAATTTGTACCCTTCACCTTGTAAATAAGAGGAAAAGGTACTTAAATCCACATCTAAATGAGCTTCAATCATCAAATCGATTTCATTCCCAGAAACAGCCCAACCCGGATTTTCATTATTTTTTACAGCTTTTGAGAATTTGTAATTTGCTGTAAACGGCGCAACCGCTCTTATGTTTAAGCTTTGTAATGAGACTTCGCTCGGGTTGTTTATTTTAGCAATAAATGCGTGTAACGGCAAATATTCTAGAAGGTTCACTCCATTTTGTTTGAGTGTTTCCTTTTCACTTTCTGTTGGAACTGTCGTAAACTGAACGATAACATATTGTTCAGAAATATTGGCCGCAACTGCAGCTAATGTTGAGTTTGGATTGTTTTGAGTTAAGGTAACTTCTCCGCTTTTCAGCTTCAAAGTATAATCGTTTCCTCCATTCACAGTGTAGCTGAATAGTACTATCGCTACCAAGGATGCTAAACGTAAAAATCGTTTCATAAGTATACTTTTTAATTGGATGCTAAAGTTACTTATGAAACGATAAATTAATTGTTATGTTCGAGACAGTTTTATGGCTTTTTTAAAATTTTATAAATCAAGTAAATAAATGGTGATCCATGCAGTACTACATCGAACCAATCCATTGCGGTCATTCCATTTGCACCACCATAAATCCACTTTATTTTGCCCCATATATGAGGTTCAGGAACAAATGGGGCCAACCCTAAGGTTAGGCACAACAAAATTGGTAAGAGTAAATCTTTTCTTTCAGACATTTTTCTTGTTTATTTTGGCCAAGCGTTGTAGCCGCCTTTCAAGTCAATGATTTTAGTAAAACCGTTTTTTTTGAGTAAAGTAGATGCTTTTCCACTTCTTCCGCCAACGGCACAGAATACATAAACTGGCTTCGTTTTATCTAGTGTTGCCATTTTTTCTTGAAAGGTTCCATTTAAAAAGTCGTAGTTTTTTGCTCCATTAATTGAACCTGCAGCAAATTCCCCCGCAGTTCTTACATCAATTAATTGTGCATTTTCTTCCTTTTCTAGGGCAGTTTTAAATTCACTAGCACTAACTATAGTGTAAGAAACTGACGAAGATTCATTGCTCGTTGATTCTTTTTGAGCTGCGCCGGTGCATGCGGTCAAAGAAAAGGTTGCTAAGAAAATTAAGTACAATAAATTTTTCATATCCATTAAGAGTTAAAAGAGTTCCAAGCTTGAATTCCTCCAAGTAAATTAAAAGTAGTTAAACCGTGCTTTTCCATAAACTGGCATGCAGTTGCACTTCTTCCGCCTGATCTGCAATACACATAATAGTTTTTCGACTTGTCTAAATCCATCACTCTTGCAGGAAAACTCTGTTCCATTAAATTCATGTTTGTAGAGTTAGGAATTAATCCTTCAGCTTCTTCTTCGGGAGTTCTTACATCTATAATAACAGCGTTGTCATCATTTTGAAATCCTTCAACAAATTCGTTAATCGTTAGGTTGTTCATCATTTTTGGTTTTATAGTTCATAAATAGATTAGCCCAAATAATTTTTGAAAGGGCATAGTATAGAGGAGTTGCAAGAATTAAACAGCCTGCAACTAAAATAATAAAGTTCCAAAATTCCATTTCAAAGCCTAACACCCACCTGGCTACAACAAAGCTTACAACGTGTGCTACTCCTAAAGCATAAGAAACGTACATTGCTCCGTAATAAAAACCAGGCTCAAGGCTATATTTTCGGTGACATTTCGGGCAGCTGTCATAATTCACAGCCATACTCGAGAAGTTGTACGGATTTCTCGACTTATAAAATTCCCCCTCGTGACAATGAGGGCATTTGAATTTTAAAATACTATACAGCTTTGTACCTTTTTTAAGCATGAAAAAATTTTAGGCAAAGGTAAACATTCCTAAAGCTGCAGTTGAGTAACATTGGATACAAAACCGGTTGGGAAATGAAAAAAGTTGTTATAGCAACTCGTTCGCCAAGTTGGCCAACTCAGATCTTTCGCCTTTTTCTAGTGCAATGTGAGAATAAAGCTTGTTTCCTCGCACCTTATCTATTAAATAAGACAGACCGTTACTGTGCTCATCTAAATATGGAGTGTCGATTTGTCGGATATCTCCAGTGAAAATAATTTTTGAATTTTCGCCTGCTCTTGTAATAATCGTTTTTACTTCATGTGGCGTTAAATTTTGTGCTTCGTCAACTATAAAAATAATGTCAGACAAACTTCTACCTCTAATGTAGGCCAAAGGTGTGATCACAATTTTCTCATTTTTCTGCATTTCGATAATTTGTTTGTGGTGCTTGTCTGTTTCACTAAACTGATTTTTTATAAATTTCAAATTGTCCCATAATGGTTCCATGTATGGGTTGATTTTGTCTTTGATGTCGCCCGGTAAAAAGCCTATGTCTTTGTTGCTAAGCGGAACAATTGGTCGGGCTAAAATAATTTGTTTGAACTCTCTTCGTTGTTCTAATGCCCCCGCTAACGCTAGCATTGTTTTACCTGTGCCCGCAACACCTTGAATGGTGACAAGTTTTATGTTTGGATTTAAAATGGCATGAAGCGCAAAAGCTTGTTCCGCGTTTCTAGGAACTATTCCAAATGCGTTTACTTTTTCAACTCTCTCAAGCAAATTGTCAATCGGGTTGTAAAATGCCAGGCTAGATGATTTGCCGTTTTTTAAAATATAAAAATGATTGTTTTCAATTTTATCTTTTAAAAATTTGAACTCCGAAAGTTGCCCTTTCTCATAAATTTCCTTGATTGCTTTTGGGGGAACTCCATCAACTTTTTCTCTACCTAAATATAAATCTGATACATCTGTTACTTTGCCGGTACTATAGTCTTCAGCTATTAATTTTAGGGCTTTTGCTTTTATTCTAAGATTAATGTCTTTGGTAACGAGTACTACTAATTTTCCCTTTTCTTGAGCTTGTAGTTCAAGTGCAGCATTTAATATTTTATGATCCCCCTTTTTATCGTCAAAAATCTTCTCAGGGCTGTTTTTTAAATCGGGGTTTGGGAATATAATTTTGAATCTTGATTTTTTAACATTACCAAGGGGAATCCAATCGTTAAGCGTGTAATTAACTGATAACTTATCTACTATTCTAGTAAATTCTCGAGCTTCAAAGTTCTTAGTGTCGTGTCCTTTCTTAAAATTGTCTAGCTCCTCCAATACGGTAATTGGTATGGCTATGTCATTGTCCTCAAAATTCATTAAGGAGTTATGGTCGTGAATAATGACAGAGGTATCTAGAACGTAGATTTTTTTCGCTTTTCTTGGCATGTGAGTCTGTTTTTAGTTACCTAATAAATTTCGGTTTCTAAAATGCTCACTTTGTTGTGTTTTGGATAAAGTAACTAACCGAGCGCCCTTAATAAGTTTAAAGGGAATGGTTGATTGTTAACTTTAGGGAAACGTGCAATTAAACTAGTTTGAATATAGCAGAGATATAATCTTTTGAGTGGCTCCTTGGTTTTGTAGAATATAAGAGGCTGCGTTTTTGCTCGCATTTTTATAAACTTCTTCGTCGAGAATCAACTGGCGAATTGCTTCTAAAAACTCTATTTCATTTGCAACGCAATAACCTGCTCCTTCATTAATAAGGTCGTACGCTTCTTGAAATTTATGATAATTAGGGCCAAATAAAACAGGCTTGCTGTAAGCAACAGCTTCTAGGGTATTGTGAATTCCATGTCCAAATCCTCCACCAATAAAAGCGCAATCGGCGTAACGATACAGTTTAGAGAGTAAGCCAATTTGGTCAATAATTAAAACGTTTAGTTCACTTAGATTCTCGTCTTTCTTGGTTTTTGAAAGTAATTTGCAGCTGCCTGAGAATCTATTTTTCAAGGTTTCAATTCTTGTGGAATTGATTTCGTGCGGAGCAATTATAATTTTACAATTAACGTCAGTTTTGGAAAGTGCTACAGCAAATTCGTTTTCTTGTTCCCAACTACTTCCAAAAATAACTACGCTTGAATTTGTTGCAAAAGTGGTAAACCGTAAATCGTGAAATACTTCCCTGGTAATGCTCATAACTCGATCTAATCTCGTATCACCTGTTAGGTGAACATTTCTAAATTGAAGCGATTTTAGCAATTCTACTGATGTTTCATTCTGAACAAAAAAGAAGGTGAATGCTGACAGATGTTTTTTGAACCAATGGCCATACCATTTAAAAAAATGCTGACTCTTTCTAAAAATTCCAGAAACTAGGTAGCACTCTATTTTGTGCTCTGAAATTTGGTTTAAGAAATTGAACCAGAATTCGTATTTTACAAAAATAACTCTTTGAGGGTTGGTTAGTTTTAAAAATAACTTTGCATTTTTAGGGGTGTCTATTGGTAAGTAGGTTACCTTGTCGGCAAGCTCATAATTCTTACGAATTTCAAATCCCGACGGTGAAAAAAAACTGAGCAGAATAAAAGATTTAGGCTCTTTCTGTTTAATGGCTTCAATCAATGGGCGAGCTTGTTCGAATTCACCTAAAGAGGCTACATGAAACCAAGTGACCTTTTTGTTTTCAGGGTTAATTGAAGAAAGTTCTTTTTCCCAATTTTTCCTTCCAGCTACCCATAATTTTGCTTTTTGATTGCCAAAAGCAGCAGTTATTTTTATGGCAATGGAATAAAGAATTATAGCAAAGCTATAGATTGCTCTCATGGTTGTTATCTGTAGTAAAAGTCTTCAGAAGCCCTTTCTCGAACAGGGATTGACCACCCCACTCTAAAGCCATATAAGAGGTCAAATTTTTGTCCTTTGTCAAAGCTTTGGGTATCGTAGTTGTATTCTCTTCTGTTTTTGGTAAACCCTTGTTGAAATTCAAATCCAAGGCAAAAATTATACATGTTTTTTATACCAAAATGTTGATATCCTATAAATTGTTTTAGTGCTAATCCGCTGTGCAGCCTATCAAACCCTTTTAGCATTTTGTCACTTAATTGAAAAACATCACCGTCTCTGTAATCTATAAGAATTTTATGCTGTAAGTACCCTACGCCAACTTGGGTTAAAATACCTGAATTGGGGTTGGTGTTTTTTAGAGTAAACAACCTTCCTGCTGAAGCAAATACGCTAAAACCCCGGAGGTCATATATAATCTTAACAAGTTCGCCTTCTGAATCAGTAATGTCTCCGCGTTGGTTTGTGATGCTGCTTAATAAATCTGGTCTTTTAATTCTAGAGCCAAACATAAAGTTTCCTTCAATTTCAAATTGAAAGTTTGAAGCAGTCTTAAAGCCAAAAGCTCCTCCTACAGAATTAGAGTTATCGAAGGTTTCTTCAAAATCTCCAGAAGGTAAAAGGTGTGCGTACTGAAATCGAATAAATGGAATCGATTCACTTGAGTCTCTGTGATTTTTGCTTTGGCTAAAACCTTGCATGAGAACTACATTCAGTAGGAAAAATAGGGTAATTCTGAAAAAAATCATGCTGCTAAATTACAAATTGTTTAGGCTATAAATTTGGCTAAAAACCCTATCTTCGCAATCCCTTAAAAATTACATATGAAGGCAATTCAGATGGTTGACTTGAAAAGTCAATATGAGAAGATAAAACAAGAAGTAGATCAGAGAATACAAGGAGTGTTAGACACTTCAACCTTTATTAATGGTCCGGAAGTGAAAGGCTTTCAAGAAGAACTGGAGACCTATTTACAGGTTAAACATGTAATACCTTGTGCAAATGGAACGGACGCTTTGCAAGTAGCTATGATGGCACTTGGATTGAAGCCTGGCGATGAGGTAATAACAACAACTTTTACCTTTGTGGCTACTGCTGAGGTAATTGCATTGTTAGGTTTGGTTCCAGTATTAGTTGATTGTGATGAAAGTAGTTTTTTAATATCAGAAAGTGCTGTTCGAGAGGCAATAACGCCAAAAACAAAAGCGATTATTCCTGTACACTTATTTGGGCAGTGTGCCGATATGGAAGAGATTATGGCCATAGCAAATGAGCATAATTTGTTTGTAATTGAAGATGCAGCTCAGTCGATTGGCTCAAGTTTTCATTTTAAAGATGGCAGGTCCCAACAATCTGGCACCATTGGAAATTTTGGATGCACTTCTTTCTTTCCATCCAAAAATTTAGGATGTTATGGAGATGGTGGAGCTTTGTTTACAAATGACGATGTATTGGCAGAGAAAGCTAGAATGGTAGTGAATCATGGTATGAAGGTTCGATACTATCATGATGAAATTGGGGTGAATTCTAGATTAGATAGCATTCAAGCTGCGGTTTTAAGTGTAAAGCTGAAACATTTAAATGAATATGGCAATGCGAGAAGAGCTGCGGCGTGGCATTACGATGAGGCGTTTAAAGATTTACCAGAAGTAATAACTCCTACAAGAGTTCGTAATTCTTGCCACGTTTTTCACCAGTATACATTAAGAATTAAAGGTGTTGACCGCAATGCTTTGCAAAAACACATGATGGATCATGGAGTGCCCGCAATGATTTATTATCCGGTGCCACTGCATCAACAAGAAGCTTACAGAGATGAACGCTACCAAGACGGAGATTTTCCAATTGCAGAGCAATTGGCTTCAGAAGTGTTGTCGCTGCCAATGCATACAGAGTTAGATCAAGAACAATTAGAAAAAATAACGGATACGCTAAGAGCATTCGTTTTAGAAAATAGATACAGATAAAAAATAAAGAGTAAATGAAAATAGCAGTAGTAGGAACAGGATATGTGGGTTTAGTCACAGGAACTTGTTTGGCAGAAACAGGTAACGAGGTTATTTGTGTAGATATAGACAAGGAAAAAGTTGAGAAAATGAAAAATGGGATCGTGCCAATTTACGAACCTCATTTAGATGTGATTTTTGAGCGAAATATAAAACAAAACCGCTTGTCTTTTACAACCAATTTAGAAGAGGCAGTGAAAGATGCTACCATCATATTTTTAGCGCTACCAACTCCTCCGGGAGAAGACGGTTCTGCAGATCTTTCTTATGTACTAGGTGTTGCAGAACAATTGGGGAAAATTATTACAGATTATAAAATAATTATCGACAAGAGTACGGTTCCGGTTGGAACTGCCGAGAAAGTTCATGCAGCTGTTGCAAAAAATGCAAAAGTAGAATTTGACGTCGTATCGAATCCAGAATTTTTAAGAGAGGGTTTTGCTGTAGATGACTTTTTGAAGCCTGATCGAGTGGTGATTGGAACAACTTCTGAAAGGGCTAAGGAGCAGTTAAACGAACTTTACAGACCTTACGTGAGGCAAGGGAATCCAATAATTTTTATGGATGAAAAGTCGGCTGAGTTGACAAAGTATGCTGCCAATGCATTTTTAGCTACAAAAATTACCTTCATGAACGAGATCGCCAATTTTTGTGAAAAAGTTGGAGCAGACGTTGATGCAGTTAGGGTAGGAATAGGTTCTGATACTAGAATTGGCAAGCGATTTTTGTTTCCGGGTATTGGTTACGGTGGTAGCTGCTTTCCAAAGGATGTTCAAGCGCTGGCTAAATCTGGAATTGAAGCTGGTTACAATTTTAAAATTCTCGATTCAGTAATGCAAGTGAATCAAGACCAGAAAACTGCGTTAATGCCAAAAATTTTTGAATATTACAATGGTGACATTAAAGGTAAAAAAGTTGCCTTGTGGGGATTGGCATTTAAGCCAGATACTGATGACATTAGAGAAGCTCCTGCCATGTATTTGATAAACGAATTATTGGCTGCAGGTGCTACCATCTCAGCATTTGATCCAGAGGCAATGTCGAACGTTCAGGAATTGATTGGTGATAAAATCAACTTCTCGCTTAGCGCATATGATGCTTGTAAAGGAGCTGATTTTCTTTTAATTGCAACAGAGTGGTCGGTATTCAGAACGCCTGATTTTAAGAAGTTAAAAGAATGTTTGAAAGACAATGTAATCTTCGACGGAAGAAACCTCTACGACTTACCAATCATGAAAAAAGAAAATTTCACATACATCAGTATTGGAAGAAACAAAGTAATAGCTCAATAAAATGAAAAGGGTATTAATTACAGGAGCAGCGGGTTTTTTAGGGTCACATTTATGTGATCGCTTCATTAAAGAAGGTTTTCATGTTGTTGCAATGGATAATCTGATTACCGGAAACATTGCGAACTTAGAGCACCTTTTTCCATTCGAGCAATTTGAGTTTTACAACCAAGATGTTTCTAAATATGTGCATGTAGCAGGTGATTTAGATTTTATCTTGCATTTTGCTTCGCCCGCAAGTCCAATTGATTACCTTAAAATACCAATTCAAACGCTAAAGGTGAGTTCACTCGGAACGCACAATTTATTAGGATTGGCTAAGGCAAAAGGAGCGAAAATATTAGTTGCTTCAACTTCTGAAGTATACGGAGATCCATTGGTTCATCCGCAAACGGAAGAATATTGGGGTAATGTAAACCCGATTGGTCCAAGAGGTGTATACGACGAAGCAAAACGATTTCAAGAAGCCATTACCATGGCTTATCACACTTTTCATGATTTGGAAATTGCAATTGTGAGAATATTTAATACGTATGGCCCGAGAATGAGACTGAATGATGGTCGAGTTTTACCTGCCTTTATTGGTCAGGCTCTAAGAGGTGAAGATTTAACGGTATTTGGGAAAGGGGATCAAACAAGGTCTTTTTGTTATGTAGACGATTTAATTGAAGGTATTTATAGGTTGCTGCACAGTGATTATAGTCAACCGGTAAATATTGGTAATCCTGATGAAATTACCATTTTGGATTTCGCCAAAGAAATTATAAAACTGACGGGAACAGATCAAAAAATTATTTACAAAGAGTTACCAAAAGACGATCCAATGCAACGTCAACCGAATATTGAAATTGCCAAGCGGGAATTGGGATGGGAACCGAAAGTAAATAGAGCAGAGGGTTTGAAGATAACTTATGATTATTTCAAATCGTTAAGTCAAGAAGAGTTACACCGAAAGGATCACAATGACTTTTCTAAATTCATAAAAAAATAGATGGATTATTTTGTACATGAAACTGCTGTAATTGACGAAGGTTGCACCATTGGTGCTGGAACAAAGATTTGGCATTTCTCACACATTATGTCGAACTCCGTAATGGGCGAAAAGTGCAACGTGGGACAAAATTGCGTGATTTCTCCGGAAGTTACCTTAGGCAACAATGTAAAAGTTCAGAATAATGTTTCCATTTACACTGGAGTTGTTTGTGAAGATGATGTTTTTCTTGGACCATCGATGGTTTTTACCAATGTGATGAACCCAAGAAGTGCCATTGCAAGAAGAGATCAGTACTTAAAAACCATTGTAAAAAAAGGTGCAAGCATAGGAGCAAATGCTACGATTGTTTGTGGTAATAACTTAGGTAGTTATTGCTTTATAGGAGCTGGAGCTGTTATTACCAAAGAGGTAAAAGACTATGCTTTGATGGTTGGTAACCCCGCAAAACAAATTGGTTGGATGAGCGAATACGGTCATAAATTACAATTTGATGAAAATGGAATAGCGGTTTGCGAGGAGTCAAATGAGAAATACAAATTAGAAAACAATCGAGTTTATAAAATAGCGGAATAAATAATTAGATATGGGAATCTACAACGATCTTGTAAGTAAAAAAGAAAAAGTAGCAGTAATAGGCCTTGGTTATGTTGGTCTTCCAATTGCCTTGGCATTAGCCAAAAAAATAAGTGTAATTGGCTTTGATATTAGCGAAGAAAGAGTAGCGATGATGAAGAATAATGAAGATCCAAGTGAGGAGCTTCCTGCATCAGAATTTGAAAATTCAGACATTAGTTTTACTGCTGATATTGAGGATTTACGTGCTGCAAAATTTTATATTGTTGCAGTTCCAACACCGATAGATCAGCACAATCTACCTGATTTGAAACCTTTGTTATCAGCTTCTTCAACAGTTGGCAAAGTAATTAAGAAAGGTGATTATGTTGTTTTTGAATCTACTGTTTATCCTGGTTGTACTGAAGAAGATTGCGTTCCTGTGATTGAGGAGTTAAGCGGATTAAAATTTCAGAGCGACTTTATGGTTGGTTACTCTCCAGAGAGAATTAACCCAGGTGATACAAAGCATACCTTACAGAATGTTGTTAAAGTGGTTTCTGGTTGTTGTGAGGAATCGTTAGAAGAAATTGCTAAAACATACGAGTTAGTTGTAGATGCTGGAGTTCACAGAGCAGCTTCGATAAAAGTGGCTGAAGCTGCTAAGATTATTGAGAATACACAGAGAGATGTAAACATTGCCCTAATTAACGAGCTTTCTATCATTTTTAATAAAATGGGAATCAATACCTATGAGGTGTTAGAAGCAGCAGGTACAAAATGGAATTTCTTAAATTTTTCACCGGGACTTGTTGGGGGACACTGTATTGGAGTAGACCCATATTACTTAACGTATAAGGCTAAGGAATTTGGTTATCATGCGCAAATAATAAATTCAGGAAGAGCAGTGAATGACGGTATGGGAAGCCATATTGCAGGAAGAATTACAAAAGAAATTGTTGCACGAAACGGTTCTTCAAATGGCGCGAGGGTACTTGTTATGGGTGCAACATTTAAAGAAAATGTAAGTGACATAAGAAATTCGAAAGTAGTGGATGTAATCGATGAGTTAAAATCTTTTGGATTTCAGGTAGATGTAATCGATCCTCTTGCTTCTTCAACTGATCTTAAAAAGCACTATGGATTTTCTTTAGTCGATAAGGAGGCAAGTCACTACGATGCAATATTGATGGCTGTTAATCATGATGAGTATGTTGAAAAAGATGAGGCGTACTTCCGTGGATTGATGGACGAGAAAGGATTTATTTTCGACGTAAAGGGAAGTTTAAAAAACAAAGTAGGAACTATTAAATACCTTAGCTTGTAATGAGTAAAAAGAATATTCTAATCACAGGAGGAGCCGGATTCATAGGCTCACATGTTGTTCGGTTATTTGTAAACAAGTATCCTGACTATCAAATAATAAATTTCGATAAGTTGACTTATGCAGGAAACTTAGAGAATTTGAGAGACATTGACCAAAAACCTAACTATACTTTTGTTAAAGGGGATATTTTAGACGAAGCATTCGTAGAAGAAACCTTCGTAAAATATGCTATCAATTCAGTTATTCATTTAGCTGCAGAGTCTCATGTTGACCGTTCTATAACCAACCCGTTAGAATTTATTCAAACGAATGTGATCGGTACAGCCAACCTAATGAATGTTGCTCGAAAATGTTGGGGAGACGATTTTTCTGACAAAAGATTTTATCACGTTTCAACGGATGAGGTATATGGCTCATTGGGCGCTACCGGTTATTTCACAGAGGAAACTTCTTATGATCCAAGAAGTCCATATTCGTCTTCAAAGGCAAGTTCAGACCATTTGGTAAGAGCATATTACCACACCTATGGCTTTCCTATGGTTATTTCGAATTGCTCAAACAATTACGGAGCAAATCAATTTCCTGAAAAGTTAATTCCACTGTTTATAAATAACATAAAGCAAGAGAAACCGTTGCCAGTTTATGGTAAAGGAGATAATGTGAGAGATTGGTTATGGGTAAATGACCATGCAGATGCGATTGATGTTATTTTTCACAAAGGAGAAAATGGTGAGACCTATAACATTGGGGGAAACAACGAGTGGCAAAACATAAAGTTAATCAAGTTTTTGTGCCGTATTATGGATGAAAAACTAGGTCGCGAGCAAGGTGCTTCTGAAAAACTGATTACCTACGTTAAGGATAGAAGTGGACACGATCAACGTTACGCAATAGATGCATCAAAATTGAAAAATGAATTGGGATGGTCGCCTTCTATAAAATTTGAGCAAGGTCTTGAAAATACAGTAGAATGGTATTTGGAGAATGAAGATTGGTTGAATAATGTAACCTCAGGAGATTATACGAAGTATTACAATCAGCAATATAACGCAAGATAAAATAGATGTACGAAACTAACTTTCATCAACAAGATATTTCAAATACTACCTTTCTAGTTACAGGTGGAGCTGGATTTATTGGGTCAAACATAGTGAACTACCTATTGACTTTTGGTGCAAAGAAAGTTCGAGTTATAGATAATCTTTCGAACAGCTCAGGCGAAAATTTAAATCCATTTAAAAGTCACTCAAACTTTGAGTTTGTAAAGGGAGACATTAGCAATTACGATGATTGTTTAAAGGTAACTAAAGGGATTGACTTTATTAGCAACCAAGCCGCGTTAGGCTCTGTGCCGAGGTCGTTGGCTAATCCTATTGCTACCAATAATGCAAATGTTGTTGGTTTTTTAAACATGATTACTGCTGCTAGAGAAAACAAGGTAAAACGAATAGTTTATGCGAGTTCTTCATCGGTTTATGGAGATTCTAAAAAAATGCCGAAAATCGAAAGTGAAATCGGTAGTCCTCTATCACCTTACGCTGTGAGTAAATACACGAATGAATTATATGCGAAGGTTTCTCATTTGAGCTACGGGCAAGAAATTATAGGACTTCGATACTTTAATATTTTTGGACCTAACCAAAGTCCTGATGGAGCCTATGCGGCAGTAATTCCACTTTTCATTGAAGCATTGCTTAAAAATCAGTCACCATTTATCAATGGCAATGGATTGCAAAGTAGAGATTTTACCTATGTAGAAAATGCAGTTCAAGCAAACATTAGAGCCCTTTTTACTGATAACGAGAAAGCTTTAGGTGAGGTATTTAATGTTGCAGTAGGCGAAAACTATTCACTTAATGAGCTATTCAACTTGATAAAGTCAGGTACCGGAGCAACGGTTTCTGCAGTGCACCGAGAAGAACGCGCAGGAGATGTGAAAAATTCCTTAGCAGACATTACAAAAGCCATAGAATTGCTCGATTACCAGCCTCAAGTTCGTTTTCAAGAAGGCATTGAAAGAACCATAGCGTGGTTCAAAAACAAAAACTCAAAATAGCAATTAACAGAATGAGTTGGTTTTCAAAATTGTTTAAGAAAGAAGTTCAACTAGCTCCGGCGAGTGTAAAATTGCTACGAACAGATTTGCACTCACATTTAATTCCAGCAATTGACGATGGCTCTAAAAGCCTAGAAGATTCAATTGATATGATTCGAACATTCAAGGGAATGGGGTATGAGAAAATCATTACCACTCCTCATGTCATGAGCGATTTTTATAAAAACACACCTGAAATAATTTTAGGAGGCTTGGAGGTAGTGAGGGCAGAACTAAAGCGGCAGAATATAGAAATTGAGATTGAAGCAGCGGCAGAATATTATTTGGATGAAACATTAGAGCCAAAGGTTAAAGAAGGTAAATTGCTAACTTTTGGTAAAAATTACTTGCTTTTTGAGTTACCTTTCATGAGCGAGCCACCCAACATGGCTTCGTTTATATTTGAGTTGCAAACCAATGGTTACAGTCCAATTCTGGCGCATCCTGAGCGCTATGGTTTCTATTATCAAGAGTTTGAGAAGTATCAAGAACTGAGAGAAAAAGGTGTTCATTTTCAATTGAATATACTTTCGTTGGTAGGGCATTACGGCCCTGAAGCTCAAAAAATAGCAGAACGTTTAATTGACGCAGGTTTAATTACGTTTCTAGGTTCAGATTGCCATAATGTAATGCATCAGAAAGGGATCGAATTGGCAAGAACAAAACCGTATTTCCACAAACTGTTAGACAGTGGAAAATTGCTAAATTCTGAACTTTAGTAAGTTTAAATGATATTTACTTCTCGCTCTAGAGTAACTCCAAACTTTTGCTGTACAGATAGCAAAATCCTTTCTGATAAATCGTAAATTTCTAATCCTGAAGCGCCACCATAATTTACTAATACTAAAGCTTGCTTCTTATGCACGCCATAATTACCTTCCGTATAGCCTTTCCAACCTGTTTTTTCAATTAACCAGCCTGCTGCTAACTTGTAACCACCTTGTGGTAATTGATAGGCCGGCATGTCTTTAAATTTCTTTTTTAATTGTTCGAATTGAACTTCACTGATCACCGGATTTTTGAAGAAGCTTCCTGAGTTTCCTATTTCTGAGGGGTCTGGAAGTTTGCTTTTGCGAATGGCAATCACAGCATCAGAGATTGCTTTTGTTGTCAGGGAATTTTCGTCAATACCATGTTCTTCTAGCTGAGTTTTAATGGCACCATAAGAAACATTAAAGTTGGGTTGTTTTGAAAGTTTAAATTCAACCGAAGAGATGAAGTACTGATTTTTGTGACTGGTTTTGAATATACTACTTCTATAATCAAACTCACATTCCTTATTTGAAAAGTAAAAAACGTCTCCAGTAGAGATGCTAATTGCTTCTACTTTTGTAATAACATCCTTTACTTCTACACCATAAGCTCCAATGTTTTGCATGGGGCTAGCACCCACATTTCCCGGAATTAATGAAAGGTTTTCAATGCCTGAATATCCCAGTTCAATACTGTGCAACACAAAGTTGTGCCAATTTTCACCTGCACCTACTTTCAACGTTACACTGTTATCATCCTCCTCACAAATTTCAATTCCTTTTAAATTGTTATGAATTACAAGGCCATCAAAATCTTCAGTTAAAAGCAAGTTGCTTCCTCCTCCTAAAATTAAAAAGTTTTCATTCTCCAAAGGGTTATTTTTAAAGAACTCAATTGATTCTTCTTTAGAACTTAATGCTAAAAATTCCTTCGCAAATACTTCAATACCAAATGTATTAAACTCCTTTAAGTTTATATTTTGTTTCATTATTCTAACCCTCTTTTATTAAATAGTACATATCCAAAATGAACTAAAAAGCTAAACTGTTCTTCTTGTCCTTCGTAGTAATTAAGATTCGCTGCTAGAGGCCCCAATCTACTATGATACACTGCTGTTAGTGTCCCAATAAAGTTTCGTGTTTCTACTTCTTCTGCAAATGAAGCACTTCCATCAGGATTTTGAATTATCTGCTCATATGGTTGATACAGGTATAATTCAGCCCTAATGTCAATTATATCTCGGTAGGAATAAATTGCTTTAATTCCTGCACCTGCATAGGACCTAGCTCTATATTGTCTCTGAAAAATGGTTCTATTTTCGGGTAAAGGAGCAAAAGAAGGAGAAATTAGGTTGGAGGCTGTATAGTTTTGAAAAAGAGGTAGACTAGAGATATTTCCTTCAAAAAACAAGCCTAAATGGACTGACCTTTTTCTCAAAAGGTATTTGTCGAACTTCAAATACCCTTCAAACCATTCTCTTTTTGCATTTAGGTTAGATTTTATTAGAGTTGTGGATCCTGTTGTTGTTTGTTCTCTTCCACTTACAGCACTTAGTCGTAAAATAAACTGGGAACCTTTAGTGGCGTATTGTTTTCGATTCAATGAATTTCGCTCAAACTGTGTATAGAATCGGTTTCCTTCAAAACTCGTTCGATCCGAAGTATCTCCTCTAATAAAATCATCAGTTTGGTAGTATTCGTAGTCCTGCCAAAGGTAATTGTATCCCAATTCTAATTTTCCGTTAGTAAAAATAGGAACACCTAAACTCGTACCCCAGTATCGCTCGGAATTGATAATATATGGCGGATTTATATCGTCAATGAAGGTTGATCTTCCGTTAAAATAATCGAATCGGTTAACGCTAAACTTTGTTTTGATATAAAAGGGAACATAAAATGGAACATCCCATCTAATACTAGCTTCCGCAGCGTTGTAAAAGCTACCAAAGTAAATGTTAGCTTGAGTAGATAGTTCTGTGTTTCTAAGTAGTTTGTGTTCTAGTTGAAAAAAACCGGTACTAAAAGGTTTTGATGCGACAACTCCTCCGAAAGAAGCTTTAAGCTTTTTTTCTTTTTTGAGGTCAAGTGTTATCGCAAACGTATTTTTTGAGGAATCGTAAATTGCAGTGGGGTAGGCGCTACTAATCTTTGGGTTCGAAGTGAACTTATAATAAGTAGACTTCATTGTAGTTGAATTTACCGGCGTTTGTTTCAATTTTAACGAGTGTTTCATGTACTTCTCCTGAGTATTGTACCCGTTAATAATTTTTAATGAGTCAAAAATAAGTTGAGGTTTACGCTGGTTGAATTTAGTTCTTTTCTGTACTACGCTTTGCGCAGGAATTGTTCTGGAAACGTGTTTTCGAATGCTATCTATAGCGCTATTCGCAGCATTATATCCTTTTTGCAACGCAAGGTCAGTTCCGTAAAAATCAAAGGTTGAAATGTCGCTTACATCGGTTTGTATAATTATACCTTCCGTGCAATTAATTTCGAAATTGGCTTCTTTTGTCAAAATATTTCTTAACTGAGCAAGTAAATTATCTTCGGTAGGATTTGGGTTTTCAGCCGCAACATTACTAGCAATGATGTAGTCAGGTGAAAATGAATTACACATAATATCTACCGGAAAGTTGTTGTATAACCCTCCGTCAAACATTAAATCACCATTGATGGTGATGGGTGAAATATAAAATGGGTAGGTCATAGAAGCTCTAATGGCCTTCGATAAATCTCTATTTTTTAGAATGCTTTGTTTTTGTTGGCTAATGTTTGCTGCAACGGCACGATACGGAATCATCAAACTGTCGAAATTTGATTTAGCAACTGCATTCGCAGGACTAAATAGTTCCATTAGCCCGTAGTCAATCGGAACAGAAGAAATCACGTTTGTGGGAAGGTTTTTTCCTAAAACCGAGTCTACATTGAAATTGAGCGAAAGAACTGAGCTATTGTCTTCATCTTTCATTAAGTAAAACAAATAACGTTCCTCAACTGTACCTGTTGCTGCATTTCTAAATTCTGCGGAGTTGATGAGGGCTTCAATTTCTTCTGGAGAGTAACCTGAGGCATAGAATGCACCAACTAATGCTCCGATGGAGGTTCCTACAATAAAGTCAATGGGTATGTTATTTTCTTCAAGAGATTTCAAAACACCAACATGTGCTGAACCTGCTGCGCCGCCACCACTCAATACCACACCTACTTTTTGTGCCTGAACATGGCTAAGAAAAATAGTGAGTATAAGAAGTAGCTTTGATTTCATGTTTGGTACTGATTCTTGCTAAAATTAGCAAATAACAAAGCGGCAATAGTAGTTGAAAATCAGGAGCTATAAAGAATAACTTGTTTATAACTCCTGAAGTGTTTTTAAGATTTTGGATTAATCGCAGCAATTACATCGTGAATGGTAATGATGTCTACTTCGTTTGATCTATTTCTAACCAATACCGCCGGGTTTTGCTTATTAAGCACTTCCGCTAGTTCTTCTAAAGAGGCGTTTCCATCAACAAAATCATATGGCTTAGACATGTGGTCTTTTACTTTTCCTAAGTCTTTTCCGCCTTTTTCTGCGATAACAGTATACAGTTCAGAGTCGCTAATAGAACCAACAAACTCCTCCCCATCTTTAACAGGAATGTGAGAGATGTCATACTTGGTCATCAGGTTTAATACTTCTGAAAGGTTATGTTCAGGAGTGGCTGTGATTAGTTTTTTGCCTTTATGGCCACTTGCAACTGATAAGGCATTGATTTTATCTGTTTCCATAAAACCTCTGTCTCTAACCCAATCGTCGTTAAACATTTTACCAACGTAGCGGCTACCATGGTCGTGAAAAATTACAACAACAACATCATCTTTTGTAAGTTGATCTTTCAATTGAAGTAATCCTGCAACAGCAGAACCGGCGGAATTTCCCATGAAAAACCCTTCTTCTCGAGCGAGCCTTCTGGTCATGATTACACCATCTTTGTCTGTTACTTTTTCGAAATGATCGATGAGGCTAAAGTCAACATTTTCAGGTAGGATGTCTTCTCCAATTCCTTCGGTGATGTAAGAGTATATTTCTTTTTCGTCGAAAATGCCTGTTTCATGGTATTTTTTAAAAACCGAACCATACGTGTCTATTCCCCAAATTTTAATGTTTGGGTTTTGCTCTTTCAAGTATTTTGCGGTACCAGAAATAGTTCCTCCGGTTCCAACACCAACTACAAGGTGGGTTATTTTACCGTCCGTTTGCTCCCAAATTTCAGGACCCGTTTGCTCGTAATGTGCAGTACGGTTAGATAAATTGTCGTACTGATTTGGGTAAAATGAATTCGGAATTTCTTGGTTTAATCTCTTTGCTACCGAATAATAAGATCGAGGGTCGTCAGATGCAACATTTGTTGGTGTAACAATTACTTCTGCTCCCATGGCTCGCAAAATGTCCATTTTTTCTTTCGATTGCTTATCGGCTAGCGTACAAATCAATTTGTACCCCTTTACAATAGCGGCCAAAGCTAGACCCATCCCTGTATTTCCGGAGGTACCTTCAATAATAGTTCCCCCCGGTTTCAATCTGCCATCTTTCTCTGCATCTTCAACCATTTTAAGAGCCATTCTATCTTTTATAGAGTGACCAGGATTAAAAGTTTCTACCTTAGCTAGAACCAATGCAGGAATATCTTTGGTGATTTTGTTGAATTTTACCAACGGTGTATTACCAATGGTTTCTAGGATGTTATTGTAATATTTCATTTCAATTATTTTGCGATGCAAAGGTAGTTATTCCAAGCACTATAAGCGCGTTTGCAGTGTTAAAACTTCTGGTATTAACCAAATCGGATCGCTTTTATTGGAGTGATTTTGGCCACAATGCCTGATGGGATTAAAAGCATTAAAAAACAGCAAATTAATGTTCCTAAATTCAAGAGAATTAAATTAGCAAAATTGAATTGAATGGGAACTTTGTCAATGAAATAGGCTTCTTGTGGTAAACTTAAAAAACCAAATTTTAATTGTAGAAAGGATACTCCAATTCCAATTAGGTTTCCCCATAACATGCCCATTAGAATCAGGTAAGTTGCATTGTAAAGAAATATCTTTCTAATACTACTATTCTTAGCCCCAATTGCTTTTAAAATCCCAATCATATTGGTTCTTTCCAAAATAAGAATAAGTAGTGCAGAAATCATGTCAATGCCGCAAACTAGCACCAGCAAACTTATGATGATGATCACATTGATGTCTTGTAATTCTAGCCAGTTAAAAATGTCGGGCCGTGAATCTTTGATTGAAATTGAGCTCAGATCGTAATCAATTACTTCGTAAACCTCTTGGTCGAGTCGTTCTACTTCTTCAATATCATCAACCAATATTTCAAATCCGCCAATTTGGTGGTCCTCCCAACCGTTTATTTTTTGAATTTGCTGAATGTCGCCAATAATAATTTGTTCATCCATTTCTCCTAATCCGGTATTGTACAGGCCACAAACGGTAAACTTCCTTGTTCTTGGAGGTTGCTGAACAAAGTAGGCAAGTACTTCGTCGCCAACTTTTAACTTTAGCTTGTTGGCTATGGTGGAGGAGATTAATATTTCGTTGGATTTTTTTTTGGTGCTCAGCTCCGGAATTTTTCCGGCAATAATGTACTGTTCAAAAAATGTCCATTTGTAGTCCACTCCAACACCTTTCATTACAACTCCGTAATTGTTTTCTTTGAATTGTAATATTGCAGCTTTGTTGGCAAAGGTTTGAATGTGATTAATTCCTTCTATGTTCTGCAACTTGGGTATAAACTCTCGGTTTTTAGAGATAGCTTTGTTCTCTAATAAACCTCTAGAGTCGTAGGTAGAGATTTGAATGTGTGAGCCAAATCCAGATATTTTTTTCTCAATTTCGGCTTGAAAACCTTGAACAATGGATAAAGAAAGCGTCATCATGGCAATGCCCAATGCAATGGCTACGATTGAAATTCGTATTATTGGTTTAGAAAAGGAGTTTTTATCTCCTTTAATTATTTTTTTTGCAAAGAATAGTTCGAAATTCAACGAGAGCAGAGCTTAGAATGAGAAACAAAAATAGGAAAATGAATAACCAACTAATGTCCAAAAACTGGATGATATTATTAATTCTATTACAACTAACAATTGCATGTTCTTCCACTCCTATAAAACAGACTAAAACCGATGTAGATTCTTCGATGCAGGAAGATCAAATAATTCTGGGAAATGAAAAATTAGCACAGTACTTGCCTATGTTGAAGGGCAAAAGTGTCGGTTTTGTTGGAAATCATACCTCTATCATTGGCAAAACACATTTGGTTGACAGTTTGCTGACTTTGGGAGTGAAGGTGGCGAAGGTATTTAGTCCTGAGCATGGATTTAGAGGAACAGCAGACGCCGGTGAAAAAGTTGGGAACGAAGTCGATCAGAAAACAGGCTTGCCAATAATTTCCTTGTACGGAACAAATAAAAAACCAAGCGTAGAGCAGTTGAACGGGGTTGATGTTATTGTCTTTGACATTCAGGATGTTGGTGCCCGATTTTATACTTATATTTCTACTTTGCATTATGTAATGGAGGCAGCTGCTGAGCAAAAGATTCCGGTAATCGTTTTAGATCGGCCTAATCCAAATGGGCATTATGTTGATGGGCCAATTTTAGAAGAAAAATACAAATCGTTTGTTGGCATGCACCCGGTTCCTGTCGTTCATGGAATGACAATAGGAGAGTATGCTCAAATGATTAATGGTGAAAAATGGCTAAAAAATGGTGTTCAATGCGAATTAACTGTAATTGCTTGCGAAAATTATTCTCGTCAAAAGGGGTACACGGTAAATGTTCCTCCTTCTCCTAACTTGCCGAATATGAATGCAATTTACTTGTACCCTTCGCTCTGTTTTTTTGAAGGAACTCCTGTAAGTGTAGGTAGAGGAACCGACGCACCTTTTCAGCAATTTGGGCACCCGGCCTTTTCTGAGTATTCTTATTCATTTACTCCAACGCCAACGCAAGGGGCAAAGAGTCCTAAATTAAATGGCAAAGTTTGTTATGGTGTAGATTTTACTGAGGGGCAAAACGAAAAGCCAAGAAATTGGAAACAGCTTAATTTGTCATACCTTATTGATAGCTATAAAATGTACCCGGACAAGGAAAAATACTTCACCAACTTTTTTAATCTGTTAGCAGGGAACTCAAGTTTAAAGGAAGCAATCAAAGCAGGTAAAACCGAGTCAGAAATTCGAGCTACCTGGGGCGAAGATTTAGCTGTTTTTATACAATTTAGATCTAAGTATTTGCTTTATGAAGAATAGTTTAACGTTCTTGGTTTAGCTTACCGCTACCGTTAATTTCAGAAGAGATTTCTTTTACATTTCCTTTGTAGTAAACATCTCCGCTGCCATTAATTTCAACTTGCAAAGAGTAAGAAACATTTACTTTAACGTCGCCGCTACCATTGATTTCAATCTCGCTTTCGTCGCTTAAAAGTTCGTAAGCTTTAATGTCACCGCTGCCGTTAATCTCAATTTCGTGTAGTTTGGTTTCTCCTTTCAAACGAATGTCACCTGCACCAGAAATTTCAGTTTTTAGTTCTTTCACGCGTAAATCTAAGTCAATTACACCAGATCCTGTAATCTCAATAGCAAGCTCATCCGTTTCTAGTTGTCCTTCGCTAAACACTTCTCCAGAACCTTCAATTGTAATTTCGTGTATGTTGCCTGATTCAATGTAAATTTTAATCTTTTCTTGTGTTTTAGGGCAACGAGAAAAGTCAATTTCCCAAGTACTTCCTTGCACTTCAGTTAACAATAAGTCCACTATATTTTGTGGTGCTGCAATAGTAACGCTTTGTTTTGAAGCCTGTTTTAGGTATACGATTACGTTGCTTTCTAACTCGATCGCTTCAAAGTTATCGACAGTAATCGTTTGCTCCACAACAGGACCATCACCTTTAACACAATTTTCAAAAAAACCACAAGATGTTGTGGAAAGTGCAAGAATGATGAACGAGAGGTAGAATGTTTTTTTCATGGTTTCGATATTTATCATACAGCTAAAGTTAGCTTGAATTTTTCTATTTCTGAAGGAGTGAAAAGCTTACTTCTGAACATAAATCCTACAATTTGTTGCCGCAAAGCTATTGGAATACTTTGTGCTTTAAAACTCGCAATATTTTGAACTATAAACTTTCTATCACTTTCCATGTCTCTGCTGTATCCGAGGTATTCGGGAATTTCATATTGAACAGCCAAACGCATGAACCGAATTTCAATGTCATTTGGTGCCAGTTTTACAGCTCGTTTAAAGCTTTCTTCACTTTTATTTAGGTAAGACATTTTTTTGAAAATATTCCAAGTTGTCTTCGTCATAATGGCTTCTAAGGCTCCTTGGTAGGCCAAGATTTTTGCCGTTGGTTGTTCTACTTTTAAGAACGATTCGTATACTTTTGGCGCGTTTAAATAGTCGCGAAGCGCTTCGAGATATTCCGTTCTGAGCGAGCTTAACGAGCTTTAATTTGGATTGGTAAAACCTACCATTGAAAACGAAACGAGCAGAAGAATAATGAATTTCAACTTCATGTGGCAAACATAATCAAATCAAAAGTAGAATAAATTCGGTAGGGTGAAGTCATTATTTTTTGTTTCATCTTCACCTTTCAGGCAATTGATGTGCTAATTCATAACACCAAAAGCAATGGCAATTACTCCAACAATGGCACAATAAATTGAAAAATACTTTAGCTTACTTTTTTTGACTAGCTTAATCATCAGCTGACAAGCGAAAAGACCTGAAAAAAACGCTGCAAAAAAGCCAATTGTCAAGGGCATAAAATTGCTTGATTCGATGCTGATTTCTCCATCCAAAATGTCTTTCGCCACTTTGCCCAAAATTAATGGAACTACCATTAAAAAAGAGAAACGTGCTGCTTTGCTCTTGTCGTTGCCCAACATAACAGAGGTTGATATGGTTGCTCCAGATCTTGAAATGCCGGGAAGCATGGCTATTGCCTGAGAAATTCCAATAATCAAGGCGTCTGAGAAGCGAACGCTTTTAAGAGTTCGTTTGCTTAAGTCGGCCAAGAGTAATAATACTCCAGTAACCAAAAGCATAGCGCCTACAAAAAGTACATTTCCACCAAAAAGCTGCTCCAACTCTTCTTCGAAAAAGAGGCCAATGAACGTGGCAGGAATCATCGACAAAATGATTTTTAAGGAGAACTGTAGTTCCTCGTTCCATTTGAATTGAAAAAGACCTTTTAAAATCTCTCCAATGTCTTTTCTAAAAATGACAATGGTACTCAGAGCCGTTGCAAAATGTAAAATCACAGTGAACAACAAACTGTCTTTTGGCAAGGAGTCATCACCTAATATTGCTTTTGCAATTTCAAGATGGCCACTTGAAGAAACAGGAAGAAATTCAGTTAAACCTTGAATTATTCCGAGTATAATCGCATCAATAAAATCCATGTTACTTGTTTGGATATGCTTTTAACCCCTCAGCTAAACAGCGCACAGCTTTTCTCAATTTGTCTTTTTCTAAAACGTAAGCTAGTCTTACCTCATTTTTCCCTTTGCCCGGAGTAGAGTAGAAGCCACTTGCAGGTGCCATCATTACAGTCTCTCCTTCAAATTCAAATTCTTCTAACATCCATTGGCAAAACTTGTCTGAATCGCTAACCGGTAATTGAGCAACAGCATAAAAAGCTCCGCCTGGTTTTGGACAAAAAACTCCTTCAATTGAGTTTAATCCGTCCACTAAAATGTCTCTTCTTTCAACATACTCCTTGCTCACTTTTTCAAAGTATGAGTTAGGAGTTTGTAAAGCTGCTTCGCCTGCAATTTGGCCCAACAATGGAGGACTTAGCCTTGCTTGTGCTAATTTTAATGCGGTAGTCATAACAGCATTATTTCTAGAAATCATAGCGCCAATTCGAACCCCACACATGCTGTATCTTTTCGAAACAGAATCTACTACAACAACATTGTCTTCAATTCCTTCTAAGTTTAACAAAGAATGATGTTCTTTCCCATCGTAGCAAAATTCGCGATACACTTCATCGGCAAATAAATACAAGTCGTGTTTTTTGACAATGTCTCTTAACTTGTTCAATTCCTCTTTCGAGTACAAGTAACCTGTTGGGTTGCCTGGGTTGCAAATTAATATGGCCTTTGTTTTTGAAGTAATGTTTTTCTCAAACTCTTCAATATTTGGCAATGCAAAACCACTTTCTATACTAGAACTAATGGGCACAACTGTTACGCCTGTAGCCTCAGCAAAACCGTTGTAATTGGCGTAAAATGGTTCAGGAATAATTACCTCGTCACCTAAATTTAAACAGGCTGTAAAAGCAAAGGCTAATGCTTCAGAACCACCTGTTGTAACCATCACGTTTTCGTGGGTAATGCCCGGACTTATTTTGTCGTAATACTTGGCAAGACCAATACGGTAAGATTCGTTACCTGCAGAATGACTGTATTCGTATACCTCCATTGTAATATTTTTAACCGCATCTAACGCTACTTTTGGCGTCTCAATGTCAGGTTGTCCAATGTTCAAATGAATTACTTCAACTCCTTTATTTTTAGCTTTTTCAGCAAATGGAACCAATTTTCTAATTGGCGATTCTGGCATGTTTAGTCCTCTTTCAGAAATCTTAGGCATACTGTTATATTTTTGAGTGCGAAGTTCAGAGAAAATAAGCGATTTTCAAAAGGTTAAAATGAGTTAGATTTAAATAGGCAACACCAACTCTCCAACCACAAAGCTCTTGCTCCCATCTTCCAAACTGCAAGCGTATAAAAACTGATTGCCACCATCTTTTATCTTGTACTTCTTTTTAATCTGCTCTGGCGTTAACGGAAAGTTTCTGCTGACAACGTTAGCTTGTTTCGTGAAGCCTTTCTGTGGTTTTCCATGATCTAGAACGTTGAGTGTCCTGCCGGGAAAGTTTTTCAGTAAAGTTTCGCTTGTATACAAATGTGTGTTGGTTGCCAATTTTTTAAGTTCAAGTTGAGAAGCGATGCTCTTAAACGCTCCTGCCTTCATGATAGATGCGTTTGGTTCGTATAAGTACGTCTCTATATCGCTAAACTCAATACTAGTTGTTCGTTCTTCTTGAAAAGTAAATTCGAAGTATTCGTCGTTTTCTTTTTTCAAGTTCACGCAGGTTATGTTAGGCTCAGATTTAGAGTCCTTTTCTAACAGAAACAGCAATTCTTTACAATCGTTATTTACAGAAACTACATGTACTTCTTTGCAATTCGGTAATTGAGTTAACGCTTGCTGAATGTCGAGCATAGGAGAAAGTTTTACCATGCAATACTTCGATTTTTTCCATATTTGAGGCAACAGCGTGGCAACATTCGGTTCACAATCGTCAATTTTAAAAGCTTTTTCTTTCGCTGATCTGCGGTCTGGGTCCAAATAAACTAAATCATATTCTTGAGTTGACAGCTCAATAAAATCTTCCGCTTTAGCGCAATGACTCGTAACGTTAGCTGCACCGAGTGTTTCAAAATTTGATTTGGCTGTTTCTACCAATTTATCGTTCAATTCTACATAGTCAGATTGCTTTGCATGTTGGGCAAAAAAGTAGCTGTCCATGCCCATTCCGCCGCTGAGGTCGAGCACTCGGTCTGCCTTTAAAATAGCTGCTTTGTAACGAGCTGTTTCTTCTGAAGAAGCTTGAGAGAATGCTCTAGGAGATGGGAAAATATAATCTGAAAATTGACGTAAGAAGGGAAATTTGTTAGGTGCTTTTTGCTTTCCGTTAATTTGGTTAATGATGTATTCTTTGGGCAGTTCTTGGTTTTTGCTTAGCAATAAAGCCAATTCTGCAATTGATTTGGTCTTATGATTTGCTATAAATTCCTGTACGTCAAGTTGCACCTTATTTAGACGTTAGAGTGTTAACATAAACATGAGATCTGTCAAGCCATTTTGCTAAAAGTTCAACCTCTGTGTAAAGATTTTCAGGAATTTTTACGTAGTCTTTCATCGTTGCACCGTATGATATTAGCGGTTCAAATCCATATGCTTCTCCGAACTCCTTTTGGTCTGCTTTGTTGAGTCGAAACCCAATTTCTCCATCTTTAGTTAAGATAAAATACATGTACCCGTTCGAAGAACAGTAAATCATCTTTTTCCCCTTTCGTTCCGAATAGGTAGAGTGGGAAACGATAGCATCAAATAGTTCTGAACTTTTACTCCAACTCATTCTCCTAAAAACACAAATGATAAAATGTTGGCACCCATTTGTAAGGCCTTTAGTCGAGTAGCTTCTGAGTCGTTGTGAATTTCAGGGTCTTCCCAACCATCACCTAAGTCGCACTCTTCGGTATAGAAAAGCACCAACCGTCCTTCCACAACAATTCCGTAACCCATAGGTGGTTTTCCGTCGTGCTCGTGAATTTTCGGAAGTCCATTATCAAAGTCAAATTTTTGATGATAAATGGGGTGAGAAAATGGAATCTCCACCAGTTCTTCATTGGGAAAAATCCGTTTGATTTCTCTTCGTACAAACTCATCCATGCCATAGTTGTCATCAATGTGCAAAAAGCCACCGGCCATCAGGTAGGTTCTCAAATTCTCAGTTTCTTCCATATTAAAAACAACGTTTCCGTGTCCTGTCATGTGAATAAACGGATAGTCAAATAGTTCGTTGCTCGAAGGTTCAACAATGGCCTGTTCTAATTTTATATTGGTCTTTAAGTTTTGATTGGTGAATTCAATCAAGTTGGGAAGTGATGTTTCCAGGTTGGAGTACCAATCGCCTCCGCCATTGTATTTTAAAATGGCAATTTGAAAATTTCCTTCTTGAGCAATGCTCGCTAAAGGGATCAACAATAATAGAAGTAAAAATTTACGCATTTAATACATGTATTGTGTGGCAAGCAACTATTGCTGCCGTTTCGGTTCTTAATCTACTTGCTCCTAGAGCAATTGGTTCGAAATTGTGCTCCAGCGCTAAGGCAACTTCTTCTCTGCTAAAATCGCCCTCTGGTCCAATCAAAAGTAAGGCTTTCTCTCCTTTTTTATAGCTTTCGTTTAAGGTCTTTTTTGGCAAATCATCGTAGCAATGGCAAATGAATTTTCGTCCGTCAAAATCGTTTTTCACAAATTCCTTGAATTTCTCGAGCTCAGTCAATTGGGGAAGTTTTGTTTTGTAAGACTGCTTCATAGCACTAACCAGAATTCGCAACTGACGATCTTGTTTTAAAACTTTGCGCTCCGAGTGAAAACTAAGAATGGGGTGAATGGCGTCAATTCCAATCTCGGTTGTTTTTTCTAAAAACCACTCCCAGCGGTTGAGGTTTTTGGTAGGCGCTGCTGCAATCTCAATTCCGTATGCTTCGTTTACAAGCTCCTTTTCTAAAACGTTTAATTGTGTTGCTTTTTGGTGCGCAATACTTACTTCGCAAAGGTATCGAGTTCCTTTCCCATCAATTACTTGAACTTGGTCTCCCATTTCAAGGCGCAGCACTTTGGCAAGGTGCTTCGATTCTTCATTGTCGAGTGTAATGGTATTTTCAGAAATGTTGGTGGAGTAGAAGAGGTGCATTATAATGGATTAATAATCTGTGAATTAAGAATTTTTTAAATGTCTTTTACAATTGGAAGAAATCGATGACAGAATTAATCAATTGATTTATTACTAAACTGTTCAATTGCAATCTTTGCTTCATCAAATTTTTGTGTTCCAATCATTCTGCTTCTTCCATCTGCTGTTTGTAATTTGATTCCTTTATTCCCTCTAACGTTAAAGGCTTTTCCATTTCTAGAAATTCGTAAACCCCAACCACCATATTCAGTAATGGGGTTGTACTCTACCACTTCCACGCTGTACAATTCCGACCACTTGTAAGTAACGGTTTTAAGGTGAAAGGGAAACATTTTTACATGAATTCCTTGCTCGTCTATTCTGGTAGAAAGGTTTATGGAGAACAAAAAACCAATCACAACGGATAAGACAGCAAATGGAATGAGAAATTCTTGATTGAATTCGAATGGATATCGCTGATAAATAAAAATACTCACTAAGGCAATCATGCCAAGCCACAGCCACCATTGGTTAAATCGCTGATTTTCTTCAAAAATTCTGTTGTTCATTTTCCTTTATTTAAAACTCTATGGTGTAAAGGTAATTTAATCTGTCAAACGTTTTCTTAGGGTGTTTTAGTTGAATCTAAATGAGTAGTAAATCGGGGGTGTTTATGTACTGTCAAATCATTGCCAAATAAAATTTTGTCCTAGTTCTAATTGCTGTCGGTGAAACGGTCTAAATTCTTTTACTGAATATAACTAATTTAGCGCAAAACATTGACGAGATGAACAAGATTTTGATTGCGAATAGAGGGGAAATTGCATTGCGAATTATGCGAACTGCTAAGGAAATGGGAATTTCTACGGTTGCCATTTATTCAGAGGCTGATAGAAACGCCCTATTTGTGCGGTATGCCGATGAGGCCGTATGTGTAGGTCCTCCGCCTTCTTCAGAATCTTATTTGAGAGGAGACTACATCATTGAGTTGTGTAAAGAAATGAATGTCGACGGCATTCACCCAGGGTATGGATTCTTATCGGAGAATGCAGATTTTGCTCGAAAAGTGAGTAAAGCAGGGTTAACCTTGATTGGTCCTTCGCCTGAGGCAATGGAAGTTATGGGGAGCAAGTTAGCTGCAAAAGCTGCCGTTAAAAAATACGATATTCCTTTGGTGCCGGGTACAGATGAAGCCGTAACCGATGTTGCTGAAGCTGAAAAAATCGCTCAAGAAGTTGGTTTTCCTATTTTGGTAAAAGCCAGTGCTGGAGGTGGCGGCAAAGGAATGAGAATTGTAGAACGAGTGGAAGATTTTAGAGAGCAAATGGATCGGGCAGTTTCTGAGGCCATTTCTTCTTTTGGCGACGGAGCAGTTTTTATTGAGCGTTTTGTGGCATCTCCAAGACACATTGAGATTCAAATATTAGCTGACACTCATGGTAATGTGGTGTACTTGTTCGAAAGAGAGTGTTCCATTCAACGACGTCACCAAAAGGTAATTGAAGAAGCGCCTTCTGCAGTTTTAACGCCCGAATTGAGAAAGCAAATGGGTGAGGCAGCGGTATTGGTCGCTAAATCTTGCGATTATGTGGGAGCCGGAACGGTTGAGTTTTTATTGGATGAAAACCTAAATTTCTATTTCTTGGAAATGAACACGCGCTTGCAAGTTGAGCACCCGGTAACGGAGCAAATTACAGGAATTGATTTGGTTCGGGAGCAAATTATTGTAGCACGTGGAGAGAAATTAAGCTTTACGCAAGAGGATTTGAAAATTCAAGGTCATTCGTTCGAAGTTAGAGTGTATGCCGAGGACCCTATGAATAACTTTTTGCCAGATATAGGAACCTTAGAAACTTACGTTCGTCCGCAAGGCTTGGGTGTTAGAGTAGACGATGGTTTTGAAGAAGGAATGGAAATTCCTATTTATTACGACCCAATGATTGCGAAGCTGATCACCTTTGGAAAAGACCGTGAAACAGCGAGACGAAGAATGTTACGAGCGATTGATGAGTACGATATTAAAGGGGTAAAAACGACTATGGATTTTTGCCGTTTTGCGTTAGAGCATGAGGCATTTGTGTCAGGATATTTTGATACCAATTTTGTGAAGCACCACTTTAAGCCAGAGTATTTGGAGAGTAAAAAAGACGACGAGCAAGAAATTGCAGCGTTGGTGGCTGCTAGTCTAGTTGGCGGCATGAAGAAACCAGTTGCTGAATCAAATGGTGCAGCTGTGAAATCGAAGTGGAAATCGAACAGAATGTAAGAGTGCTTTATGGTCAGGTTAGGTATACTTGTCTTGTTATTGGTTCATGCAAATGCAGTTTATCCTCAAGATACATTATTTTATAAAAACAATGCTTTACCCGCTAATTCATTTGATGAAGCACTTACTTATGGCATTCTAGAAAGGGATGAATTCGATTCAAATCAGGTAATTGAAACGAAATTTACTGTAGATCGAAGAATCGTTTCAAGAACTTTTTACAAGGACTTTAAAAAACGAATAAAACATGGCCAGCAAATGTTGTGGAATGAGTATTCGAAGTTGGCCGCAACTAAACAATTCAGCAACGATAGTTTACACGGGTACTGGAGAGAGTATACTCATCAAGGAAGGTTAGCAAGAGAATCACTCTATTTTAGGGGTAGGCTTGCTATGGATACTATTTTTCCGTTAGACACAACGGATTTATTCCCTGATTCACAAACGGTAATTCCTGAATATCGTTGGATGTATTTTATGCCTCTTTTTAAGGAATGTGAGAATGTTGGTAACCGTAAGCGCAGGGAGTCTTGCACTTCAGTAGCCTTGAGAAAATTTATATTAGAAAATACACGACGGCCAATAGGAATAGATGAAGCAGATAATGAAGCAAAGGTATGGATAGGCTTAACGATTAATGAAACTGGAAACGTTTCAAAAATAAAGGTACTGCCTGAAACAAAAGGCTCAATACCTTTTCAACAAGAAGCGATGAGGGTTATTCTGTCTCTACCAGAAATGATTCCCGCCACCCAATATGGAGAAATTTACCCTTTCGAAATAAAGCTGCCAGTATCTTTTGGGTTAGGGTATGATGAAGATTTGAATGGCCTTGAGTTTAATTCGCTGTATTCTTTCGGATTAGGAATAGATATGTCTTCTCGTGAAATTAGAAATCAAGTCATCTTAAATCAAATGGTTGATAGGATGCCTATTTGGGAGGGTTGTCAATTCAAAGGATTTGAAGAGACACAAGATGATTGTACTGAATATCGACTAGAAAGATTCGTTAATAAAAATGTAAAGTATCCACATGAATTAAGATTTGAAAAACCAAGAGAAGTAATTCTTGTAACGTTTAAAGTGGATGAACAAGGAGCTATAGAAGTGTTGGAAATTTTAGAAAGACTTGGAGGAGGGAATGAACTCATGCGGCGCGCAGCTGAGGAAGTAGTAATGTCTTTACCCAATTTTATTCCTGCTAAAAAAGACGGTATGCCAGTGCCTTTTGAATTCACCGTTGCAGTTCGTTTTAAATACTAATAATGCGATTGATAGTTATATTTTGTGCCGTTTTTTTGTTTGGGTCAGTTTATGGGCAACGAATGGATAAACGCTTAAATTTTATGAAAGATTTAGGAGTAGCTCCAACTTATGTTGGCTGCGAAAACCTCACCTCTCAAAGCGAAAGAAAAGAATGCACCGTAGATTCTATAAGAAATTTTGTTGCTCGAAATACGAATCAATTTATAACCCCCCCCAACTGAAAGATTGCCAGATGATGTTTACATCAGATTTGGAGTTGATACCAACGGTGCAATACACAATATTAGGCTCGCATTGCCATCTAAGAGTGGCGATGTAAAACTACATTCCGAAGCGCTTCGAGTTGTTGAGTCTCTACCCAAAATGATTGCTGCCACAATAAATGATCAAAAAGTTGGAGTTGAAATGGTAGAAGTAATTATTTTTCAAGGTAGGGAGTTGCCTCAGATCATAGTTCAAGAAAGTTTACCGGTATGGTCTAGTTGTTTAGATGAAACAACAGAGGAAGATCAAGTAAACTGCACCAACAAAAACATGAGAGATTATTTGAATGAAAAAGCTGAGGAGCTATTACCGTCCAATTTTAAAGTGATGAGATTAAAGGCGACGGCAAGGTGTAAGTTCTACATTAATGAAAACGGCACAGCTGAAGATATTTCAATAATAAGCAGTACTAATAATGCTGAGCTTGATTCTTTAGCTGTTGAAATAGTAAAAGGTATGCCTGAAATGCAACCGGGCACAAGAGGAGAAAAGCCTACAAGGTTTGAATACAGCATGTCAATGTGGTTTAAATAATAGTGTACGAAAAAAGTTTCTATATTACTTTTTTACCTATTGCATACTGAGTAATTTATTTACCACTAGGCAACGCAATGCCCAACAGTTGGTGTCCATTAAGAAAGCATTTGGCGCTATTGCCGCATCATTCTTTTACCAACTGTTAGTTAAAATGAGCCATAGTATCAAAAACATAAGTTCACTTTAACCTTACAAGTGGTAAATGCCGAGTTAGTTATAAACTGAGACGTAGAGGAACGAATAAGGCTCACTTTAGAACTTAATCGGTATTAAAACCCAACGCTATGAAAAAGTTATTTTTAGCCTTACTGGTAGTATTCATGTCTCAAATCAATTTCGCCCAACCTAGAATGGGAGCGATTAAAGGTTTAGTGGTAGAAAAACAGAATGGAGAGCCAGTGCCTTTTGCGAATGTAATCTTAATGCAAGGTTCAGAGCAAAAATTAGTGACAACAACAGACTTTGATGGAGTTTACATTTTGAAACCGATTCCTTTTGGGGTTTACGACATTCGATTTGAATACGTTGGATTTACGCCACATAAAATTTCTCAAATTGTTGTCGATTCGTTAAAACTGGTAGTGATAGATGTTGAAATTAGTAAAGGGGTTGAGCTGGAAGAGGTAGCGATATATGCTGCACCAATTATTGAAGTAGATCGAACGGAAGTTGGAACTACAGTTACCAGAACTGCAATTACTCAAATGGCCGTTCGTTCAGTGGCGGATATAAGTAAAACAGCAGGCAATGGTATCAGGTCTAGAGATAATGGAAGGAGAGGGAACAATGTTAGAGGTCAAAGAAGAAATAGTTCATTGACATTTATTGATGGAGTGAAAATTCAGGGGAGCTCGCACTTTGAAGTTGCTCCTGTGCCTCAAGATTATGGTTCAGAATTGTATCAAAATCTAGCGGACAATAAATTTCAATTGGCAAAATCAATACCTCTCTCTACTTTCAGTATCGATGTCGATAAAGCTTCTTACGCCAACACGCGAAGGTTTTTAAACGAAGGAATGTTACCTCCGGTGAACGCCGTTAGAATTGAAGAGTTAATCAATTATTTCGATTACGATTATCCTCAACCCGAAGGCGAGCATCCGTTTTCAATTACAACTGAACTGGCTGCTTGCCCTTGGAATGCTGAACGAAAGTTAGCTTTAATTGGAATTCAAGGAAAAAATATTGACTTAGATGAAGCACCCAAAAGCAACTTGGTTTTTCTGATTGATGTTTCAGGATCCATGAGTTCTTCCGACAAGTTGCCGCTACTACAAAAAGGATTGGCCTTGTTGGTAGATGAACTTAGAGCTGAGGATCGGGTAGCGATTGTGGTTTATGCCGGAGCGGCGGGTGTCGTCTTAAAATCAACATCTGGCGATCAAAAAACGGATATTAAAAGTGCGATAAATCGATTACGATCTGGTGGCTCAACTGCCGGTGGTGCCGGAATTCAATTGGCCTATGAAATTGCAGAAAAAAATTTTGTAAAGAATGGAAACAATCGAATTATCCTAGCCTCCGATGGAGATTTTAATGTAGGAACCAGCAGTCAAGAGGCGCTTGTAGAGTTGATTGAAAAGAAAAGGGAAAGTGGCGTTTTTTTATCTGTTTTGGGTTTTGGAATGGGCAATTTACAAGACTACAAAATGGAGCAGTTAGCAGACAAGGGTAATGGAAACTACTCGTACATCGACAATCTTTTAGAGGCTCAAAAAGTGCTGGTAACTGAAATGGGTGGTACCTTATTTACCATTGCTAAAGATGTTAAGGTGCAAGCGGAATTCAACCCCAATAAAGTGAAAGCTTATCGTTTGATTGGTTATGTAAATAGGGCGTTGGTCGATGAAGATTTCAACGATGATAAAAAGGATGCAGGAGAATTAGGAGCAGGTCATTCTGTAACTGTTTTGTATGAAATTATACCTGTCAATTCTACTGAGAAGATAATGGATGTGGATCCGCTTAAGTATCAAGCTTTAGAGAGTGTTCCCAATCAAAAATTTCCAGATGATTTACTCACGGTAAAATTTCGCTATAAATTACCTGAAAGTAATGAATCTATATTACTCTCCAAGGTGATGAAGGATGAGGTGGTTGAATTGTCTGAAGCTTCTACAAACCTTCAGTTTTCCGCAGCGGTGGCTTGTTTTGGAATGAAGTTGAGAAATTCTGAAAGTGTGAAAGAAATAAGCTATGAAGCAATTGGGCAAATGGCAAAGAAAGCCAAAGGTGTGGATGAAGAAGGCTATCGCTCGCAGTTTGTTCAAATGATTCAAATGGCTGATTTGATCAGTAATTCAAAATAAAAAAGAACAGCAAGGCAACGAATCTTCTTTAGCCGAGTCTTTATAGTAGAATTTCGAAAGAACATCTAAAGGTTTAAGAGCCTTGGTTAATAAAATAGTTGGTTTAGAAAAAGCTCAAAATACTATATTTTGAGCTTTTTTGTTTTTTAGACTCTAAATCGAAAGCCCAAGTATATTTCATTTCTTTTGGTACTGTTTCTCGCTTTTGTTCTTTCCAAAAAATAAGTGGATTCTAGTCCTAAATAGAAGCCTTTTGAAGAGGTAAACTCAATAACGTGATTCATAAAATACGGATTCTTAAAATCAGCCTGCTCTTCAAAACCATTGCCTGGGTCTAGTTTTGCAAAGGGAATCGATAAGTCTCCTTTATATTCAATTAGCACTAAGTTTAATAAATTGTATCGCACTCCTGCCGAAGGACCAAAGGCATAATAATTTCCCGAAGGTTCTAGAATTACTCGATTAGAAGGATTTGCGTAGGGCTGAGCTTCATTTTTTGGATAAGCTGAGGTTAAAAAAAAGTCTTTCGCATTTAAACCCACGCCAAATTGGACTTTATTCGGTTTATTTATGTTCATTAAAAAGGAATACCAGCCAAGTAAACCGGAACTAATACTGCTTTCTTCGCTTTCAAATATACTTTCATCACCCTTAAAAAACCGACCTAGCCACCAAGCTAAGTCGCCCATCAATTTATGATCTACATAAATGTTAGTTCCACCTTGCTCAAAATTAGTAGTTCGTGCATTTAGTTTTAACGTTATTCCTGAAAGTTTATGGTTTTGTGGATTGGGTGCAGCATTATTAGTAATACTTACCCGTGAAATCGCCATATTTAAAAAGAATTCATCTTCGTAATCTCTTCCAAACCATTGAAATTCGTCAATGTTTTGAGCAGAAACTTGTGTAGAAATAAGGAAGCCAAAAAGTAAGATCAAGTAGTTTTTCATTGTGTCATGTTTGTAACACAATGTTCAAGCTAAACTAGATGAATGTAAATAGGGTAATAATCGTAGATTGAAGAATTCTTCTTTGTTTACTTCAATTTATGTTGAAGTAGGTCCATAAACTCTTTTTGAAGTGATGGGTTAACAGCAACTATTTCTTTTCCAAAAAGCCAATCGTCTCCACCTTTAAAGTCGGTGATTACACCTCCGGCCTGCTGAACAATAAATGCTCCTGCGGCAACATCCCAAGCGTGCAGGCTGTATTCAAAAAATGCATCAAACCTTCCGCAAGCCATGTACACTAAATCAACAGCAGCTGAGCCAATTCTTCGCACACCTCTAGTGTTTTTAGCCAATTCTTTTAGCAGCTCAAAATAGTTATCTAGGTGCTTGTAATCGTAATAAGGGAATCCGGTAGCTAACAGACTCTCTTCTAATGTTTGTGTTTTACTTACTTCTATTTTATCGCCATTTAGATAGGCGCTTCCACCTTCCCAAGCATAAAAGCATTCGTCTCTATTTACTTCGTAAACAACTCCCAATACAATTTTGTCTCCTTTTTTTAGTCCAACGCTAACAGAGTAGGTAGGTATTCCATGCAAAAAATTAGTTGTTCCGTCTAACGGGTCAATGATCCAATTGTAGGTTTCACCCACTTTATCAGAAGTTCCTTCTTCAGCTATAAAACCTGCTTCGGGTAGAAATTGAGCTAGATCAGTCACCAATCGTTTTTCAGACGTTTTATCTACATAGCTTACTAGCGAATTCTTTGATTTTGTTTCAATGTCTTCTCGATGAACTTTTGCTTCTTCCATTTTAATGAAGATGCCAACCTCTCGGCATAATTCAACCACATCGTGACAAAGAACTTCTAATGAAATCATACTTCTGCTACTTTTGGAATAAATTTATTTTTGTTTTTACTGAAGTAAATCATACCGAGAATACCGCTAATAAATAATGCAACAGAAATGATTTCTGCTTGAGTGGCTTCAATTCCTAAGAAATGGTAATCTGGATTAATTCTAATCTTTTCAATCAAAAATCGTTCAATTCCATTAAAGGAAAGGTATAAGCTAAACAGCACACCAGGTACAGTTATTTTTTTACGCAACGACCAAAGAATACCAAAAATGATGAACGCCATAACCGTTTCGTAGAAAGGCGTAGGCCATGCATTTCCGGTAAGGCTTTCAAGCCCCATTCTATGAAAGTCTTCTTGAAGATCAATTCCTAAAACATTGTTGGGGTAATCAAAAGCCCACATCCAATCTGGTAAAAAGCTCATCCATTCTGGTTTTGGAGCATCATTTGGCATTCCCCAGTCGCCATCGCCAGCTAACTGGCAACCAATTCTTCCAATTCCGTAAGCAGCCATTAAGCCCGGAGCACAAGCATCGGCAACGTGAATCCAAGTAAGGCCATTTTTTACAGCGTAGTACAACACTGCGCCACCGCCAACTATTAAGCCACCGTAAATGCTGAGTCCGCTAAATGAAACCAATGCTCCAATTGGGTCTGCTGCAAATTCTGATAGGTTCTCAAGGTTGTGAAATATTTTTGAACCTAAAATTCCTGCCACAGCAGCAATCATGGTCATGTTTCCAACCAATTCGTGAGGGCGTACGGTTTGTTTCACCATTTTCGGAGTGTCCAATTTTTCTTTGTCTTTTTCCTTGAATTTCATCCAAGCAAAAAGCGCCGCACCAAATAATCCTCCAATAAAGTTTCCTCTTCCAGAAAAAAGAAATGTTTGAGGGTTTTCAACTAACGCACTGTAATTGAATACAGCTTCTATTAATTTAAACCCAACTAAGAAGCCAAGAAAACCGTTGGAAATTAATTCCCAAGTACTCGCTTTTTCTCCAATTTTAACGTCCACTAAACGTGAAAACAATAGTTTGTTGGCTTCCTTTCTTTTCATTTCTTCGGTAAAAAAGTATGCTGCAGCAATAAAACCTAAGGCAACAAAAAAACCGAACGTAGGAAAGGGCAGGGGAATGTCTATGCCGAGTAAATCTCGGAGCATATCGGATAGGGTTGGATACATTTTTCTAAATTGAAATTCAAAAATAAGCATAGCAAATTGTCTGCTCGCCATGTTTTAAAATTATATCAGAGCATGCTTAATTTGGCAAAAAAATATTTTGTCGAAACTAGTAGCCATAGATTACGGAGCAAAACGAACGGGAATTGCAGAAACAGATTCGTTGCAAATTATTGCAAGCGGGTTAACTACAGTTGAAACCAAAGATTTACAAGACTTTATGAAGGCTTACTTGGAGAAGGAAGAGGTTGAGGTCTTGGTAATTGGGCAGGCAAAGCGAATGAGTGGGGAGTTGTCAGAAATAGAAAATAAAATTGTACCCTTTATCAACTTCGTTAAAAAACGCTTTCCGAATCTAAAAATAGAGCGGCAAGATGAAGGTTTTACTTCGCAAATTGCTTTTCAAAGCATGATTGACGGAGGCTTGAGCAAAAAGAAAAGAAGAGATAAAGCCTTGGTGGACAAGATTAGCGCGACGCTTATTTTACAGCGTTATATGGAGAATCGGTAGGCTTACTTTAATTTCCGCATCAAATAGCCATCGTTGTCGCCTTGGTCAGAAAAACCATCAGAATGCCCAACTATATAATAAGAGTTCCCCACCTCAATAATTTCATTGCCCCAATCGTTCTTGGCAGTTCCAAAATCTTCTTGCGTAATTAAATTACCACTTTCACTTAGCTCTACAAAAAGCATTTGCCGTTGTTGGCCAAAACTCATGCTTCTTCCCAATAAAATAAAGTTTCCATTGGCGTTCACCAATGCCGAGTGTCCACCATCATGCTCACTGCCTCCATATTCTCGCTCCCAAATGGTATTGCCCAAACTATCAACCAGAACAGAATACATGTTGTGGTTGGGGTCCGTTTTCGCTGAGTGACCGTGAAGCAAGTAGTTGTTGTTTTTTGTCTTAACAATTCTCCATGATTCTTCGTAGTCGTTTCCACCGTAACGTTTTCCCCAAAGAGAATCTCCATTGGCATTTAGCTGAAGTAAATAAAAGTCTCTCGAAGTTGCTCCATAGCTACTGGTATAACCAAAAACTAAAAGCTTTCCATTTTCTATTTCAAGTAAATCGGACGCCCCATCGTCGCCTGATCTGCCATAGGTTTTTTCGCGGAGTATGTTTCCTTGTGCGCTCAGCCAGGTCAGATAAATGTCTCTTCCACCGTTGCCAATACTTGAAGTTGTTGCAGCTATAAGTATTTCTGAATTGGAAGTTTCGATAAGTGTTTCAGCGATTTCTTGACCAGCACCTCCCCAAGATTTTTCCCAAATTAAATTGCCGTCTGTATCGACCTTGTACAGTTGAATGTCTCGATTTCCTGCATTTGCTTTTTCTGTAGCTCCTAAAAGAAATAGATTTCCATCCGTTGATTTTACGATTCTATAACCTACATCGAGTTGAGCGCTGCCAAAAGTCTTTTCCCAAATTGAATTTCCTTCAAGGTCTGTTTTTACGAGATAAAAATCCCCATTCATATCTCCTAAGCTATTGGTATAACCTAATGAATATAAAAAGTTTTGCTGTTCAACAATAGAGTTTAATTCGTCGCTTTCGGTTCCTCCGTAGGTCTTTTCAAAACCAGATTCTTTTTCGAGGTAAACTCGTTCTTCAACCACATCGTCGTCGTTGCAAGAGTACATAACAGAACAGAAGGTAAGAACGGAAAGTAGAAATAATCGATTCATAGGTTATGAAACTATTTCTCTTCTGTTATATTGTCGATGGTAAAAATTGTTTTAAACTGCTCGCAAACATTGATCATGTCTTCGGTTGGTTTTTCGTCAAACTCTTCCATTTCACGGGTGTAATACTCCCAATGCGACTTTTTCCAATACTCAAGTGACTTATCGCCTTCGCCTTCAATGGCAGCGTATTCAGCTGTTACTTCGTTAAAAGGTACGTGGTCAACACTTACCACTTCAACTATAGCCTTTGCTATTTTATACCAATCAGTTACTACGTAAATTTTACCCACTTTTGGCAGGTCTACGTGGTGTTTTTCAAAATACCATAGTGAAGTAGAGGTAGCTTGCTTTATGCCTTCTCGTGTAAGTTGAGCACATTCTTTTGCTTCTTTTTCGTTGTCGCAAAAGTGAAACCACTCGTCGGGTTGAGCCTTTTCAAGGTTTGGGTTGGCTGCTTGAAAAGCTTCCCACAAGGCAACCACTGATTTAGGCGCTTGGGCGGGAATAGTGTCCAAATATAAATCTTCTACTTTTTTTCGCGCCCAATCCGTTTTTCTAAGAAATCGCAGACTAGATTTTACCGTTGGTCGGTATTGAAAGGCCTTGATACCAGTTGCTTCTCCCATTTCTTCCCATCCAATCTTCTCTACTAAATATTCTAAAATATCTAACAGCTTAACGCCGTGCAGCGGATTGTTCAATTGCTCTTGAGTTGCTTCTCCCATTTCTACTAAAATTATCCTCCAAAGGCTGCTCCAACCATTCCAATTAAAAACATCAATAAATAAAGCGAAATGATAATGATGGAGAATACTCCCCAAAATTTAAAGTTTGATTTTAAGTTTTTTAACCCTTCTTCAATTTCATTCTCATTGTTACTTCTCAATCCTGTTTTTAAGGCTTTACCTGATTTATAGAGGTACAAACTAGGGAAGAAATAAAGCAAGGCGATGACCAGATACAAAACTGTAAAAACGGCAGAAAATCCTGCGCCTGCTCCACTTGGGAACTCCGACATTGCCGGATTGAATGCATTTAATTTGCTAAACATTGTCCCAGCAAAAAGTGAAACGATTACCATTAATCCGGTTCCTATGAAACCAAGTATGCCGAAAAAGCTCGACCATTTGGCAATTTCCAGTAAATATGATTTTGACCCTTTCGTTAGGGCTTCTTTTTCTTCTAACATTCCTCCGAAGTCTTGTTCTGTTTCCATTTTGTCTTAGTTTTTGACGGGTAAATTACTCATTCTAATCTTCTTTCTCAAAATAGATTTTATAGAACTTTCTGCCGTCACTCTCTACTCCTCGCTCAATCATGTCTTTATTTCCGTGAATGTACACGTGAAAGTTCTTGTCTAACTTTAAAATGCTTTTAAAGAATTTCGATTGCTTTTTCACCGCCTGATCTGATATTTCGAACTCATCTTGGACCTCTATTTCATGCGATGCTCGGTACTGATTGTCGTATGATCTGAAGGAGTTGATTACCTCTTCACGTTGAAAAACGGTTTCTTCAAAATCTTCTTTATTAAACGTTTCATTGCTTTTAAAGTACTCTACAGACCGGTTGAGAATGTCAATTTTATCCGTTTTTTCCATGCTAAAGTCCTCGTCCATTTTTTCGGTAACGTAGGTTTTTGCAATGTTTAAAAACGTTTTGGTGTGGTGGAACTCATCGCTACATGGGTTTAGGTTTAAGAAGTTGTCTTTCCAATACTTTGCCTCGTCGTCTCTATTCGCTTTGTCTACAATGGCAACTTTAAAGCCATCATTTCTACCTTGGTTAAAAACAATACATCCCTTATCTAGCTTGTCGACATTAATTCCGTTCACGGCATAAATGTTCGCATCTTCTGCTTCATTTTCAACCAATAAAAAAGGGTGAGCATTCTCCGCTTTAAAAATCCCGACAGCTTCCACGGTTTCATCATTTAGCTTTAGGTTCGAGAAACGGACTACAAATAAATCTCCAGGTTTTATATTGGGGTGAATGCTCAAGTCAAATAAATATTGAGCAACTTTTATACTGTTTTCAAGGAACGGAATAGAATCTTGAAAAATAGATTCGCAGTATTTAAAAACGGGGTTCATTTGAAAATCCCCACCTGAGAAGGAAAAGTTGTACAATTCATCTGCTGCGAAAGGTTTTAGAAAATAGCGTAGTAAAAGATCTTTCAATCCTTCATCGTCGGGAGCCAGAGTAGTGTTTGAAAGTCGAAGTTTACCTTCATTGTTTTTATTACCAACGTAGTGTGTTGCTAATTCTTCTATTTCGCAGTAATTGTAGTTGAACATGCTGTTGTTTTTAAGAGGGGCAAAAGTAAGCTATGCAGTTTGAAAGTAACCACAGACTTCATGGAAGAGTTGATTAAAATTAATAATAGACTATTTTAAATTTTGTACTTTAGAACCATGATGCCTCAGTGGTTATATATAAGTCTAGTAGTTCTTGTAATCTACATTGTAATTAGTGTTCTACTGTACTATTTACAAGATTACCTGTTGTTTAAACCTGAAAAACTCGATAAAGATTTTGAATACTATTATGAAAACCAAGAGGTAGAGGAGTACAACATTGAAACGAGAGATGGAGCTATGATTAACGGGCTACACTTTAAAGTGAAACAACCCAAAGGGGTGGTTTTGTATTTAAAGGGCAACTCTAAAAGCATGCGTGGTTGGGGCAAATTTGCGGTAGATTTTACACGGCACAACTACGATGTATTTATGATTGATTACCGCGGTTTTGGGAAAAGTACCGGTAGAAGAACACAAAAAGCAATTAAAAACGACCTTCAATTAATTTACAATAAAATGAAGGAAAAGGTGGACGAGAAATACATTATACTTTATGGTAGGTCTTTGGGTTCTGGCTTTGCAACAAAATTGGCCTCTACCAACCAACCACGCATGTTAATTTTAGATGCACCTTATTATAGTTTAAGAAAAGTTACCGCTCGTTATGCGCCATTCATGCCCATGTCTATTATTCTAAAATATCCAATTCCAACGTATAAGTGGCTCAAATACGTTGAATGCCCCATTCACATTATACACGGCACAAACGATAAACTCATTCCATTCAAAAGTTCCGTAAAGCTTTCGAAAATTAAACCCAACCTTACCCGACTTTATGCGGTCATTGGCGGTGGTCACAAAAATTTAAACACGTTTGAGTCGTACCACAAAATGCTAAGTGAAATTATTAGTAGCAAACCAACCACCATCGACTTAGAAACAACAAGCCATAAGGTAAAACACAACTCGAAACAAAAATGAAAGTTGCAAAGCGGATTGTTTTTCTGATTTTGAGTTCTTATCTGCTATTAACGGCCGGTTTGTATTTTTTTCAAGAATCGCTTCTGTTTTTACCAACCCAGTTGGAACAAGATTTTGAGTATTCGTTCGAAAATAAATTTGAAGAAATTAACCTTGTTAATAATGAGGTTTCATTAAATGGACTGCATTTTAAAGTAGAAAACCCAAAAGGAGTAATACTTTACTTTCATGGCAATGCAGGTGATTTAAGCCGTTGGGGTGAAATAGTTCAGCCATTGCTAAGGTTTAATTATGATTTAATTGTAATGGATTACAGAAGTTACGGGAAGAACGAAGGGGAATTTTCGGAAGTGGCCATGTATCAAGATGCTCAGGTATTTTACGAATATGCGAAAAGTTACTTTCCTGAAAGTGAAATAGCACTCTATGGTCGTTCGTTGGGAACAACCTTTGCAACACAAATTGCAGCAAAGAATAACCCTGCTCAATTAATTTTAGAAACACCTTTCTACAGCATTGCCTCGGTAGCTGAAAATCGCTTTCCAATCTTTCCCATTGCTTTACTGTTAGAGTACCCATTTGAAACGTACAAAGATGCTCCTAAGGTAAACTGTCCAACCTTGATTTTATTATCTGAACAAGATCAGGTCGTAGGATATGAAAATGGGTTGAAATTATCGGAAGAGTTTACTAGTGCAAATACCATTCGCATAAAAAATGCAGGACATAACAATCAAATGCAATATGATTTATATTGGATCGCAGTGGAAGAGTTTTTAAAAGGGAATAATGCTTTCCTAGAAAAGAAATCTCGAGATTCTTAATTGAATTTTTTGATTTGTATACTACTCGGCATAAAAAAGCTAGTTCTCACTTTTACCCAGTACTTTACTTCTTCATTATACTGTTTGCAGGTTATAATTCTGAAATAATTTCTTTCTCCGCTAAATCCGAATATACGAGAAGAAGATCCTATACTGAGATCTATTGCATTAAAGGGGCAATCGGCATTCCAGTATGTTTCTTGAATGTGCACTATATCTAACCCTTTTGATGCAGCCTCTTTTTTTATCGCCTTTTCAACTCTTTTGTTCAGCGTTAGCAAAACCCAAAGGCCGCCACCAATAAATAGAATTATTCCAATTGCTAAAACAGGAGCGCCAACGTACCAAGGAACATTAATATGATGTGAGGAATCTAATAGAGTCACTTTTACCCTTTTTCCATGAATTTACTAAGCAGTTTGTTGGTTGTTTTTTGAATTTTATTTCGCATAAAGGTAGACCAGCCAATTACAAGTCCGCTTGCCCCTAATGCTTGCTGCGACCATTTCCATAAACTAAATTGGTCTGTGTGCTGAATAATTTTGCCGTCTTGAAATGCAAAGTTTGCTCTAACGTTATTGGTTACCGACCTTTTATTAGGGCCATAATTATACCTGGCAGTCCACAATGCCTCATGGTTGTTGAGCACCTGAAATGATATGCTAAGGTTGCTTTCTTCTCTTTTGCTCAGTAGCATTTTCCACATGGCTTTTGCTCTGTCGCCTTTTAATTGACCAAAGGCAGGGTCTTCAAAAACTACCTCATTGTGGTAACATTCCAACATTTTTGTTGCATCTCCATTTGAAAAGGCAGTATAGAATTTGGTAATAAGCTCTTGGTTTTGCATTAACTGATTTTGGTTAAAGATAGCAAATGCAGTCAGGTGAAAAAATACTTTCCAAGTTTATCTCCCTAAAAAAATATTGCACAAAAAAAACTCCATCGATTTACCGATGGAGTTTTCTATAAAATTTTACTTTACTTAGTTCACCGCTTTTGGTGCTAAGTTCGTTTCTTTTAATACTGGACTAGTTTCTTTTGCTAAAACGTTTCCTTTAATTCTTAACACTTTAGTTGGAGTAGCTGCATTTGAAGTAACGGTTACCGACTTGTTGATTGGTCCAACTCTGTTGGTAGCATATTTTACTTTAATTTCACCTTGCTCACCTGGATTAATTGGTTGCTTTGGCCAAGTTGGAACTGTACATCCACAAGAACCTTTTGCGTTTGAAATAATTAAAGGAGCATTTCCTGTATTTGTGAATTTGAATGTTCTAAGACCATCAGCATTTTGAGCAATGGTACCATAATCTATTACTTCTGAGTCAAAAGTCATTTCTGCACCACCTGCTGACTCTACTTTCGCTGACTCCTGTGCACTTACTGCAACTGTAAAGAATAATAATATTCCTAATACTGCGCTTAATTTTTTCATTTTGATTTTGTTTTATGTTTTATACGATTCAAAGATACACAAACAAAAAGGGTAGGCAAAAGCTGTTAACAGATATTTAACAACTAGAATGTAGAATGTTCAATTTGGAATGTTGAATGCGTAAAGAGGAACATTTGATTGCTAAATCACACCTCAGGGTTTCTCATGTCAACGCTTGTTGAATTTAATACTAAGATGATTTTTGTTTGATATTTCTGATTTCTGATTCCTCATTCCACATTCAACATTGGTAATTTCGCTATTCAAATAAACAGTCATGGAACTTCCCAAAAATTACGATCATTTAGCGAAAGATGAAGCTTGTTACAACAAATGGCAAGAGCAGGGTTTCTTTCATTCAGAGCCTGACGAGAGAGAGGCGTATACCATTGTTATACCTCCACCAAATGTTACCGGAGTGCTGCACATGGGGCACATGCTGAACAACACCATTCAAGATGTTTTAGTAAGAAGAGCGAGGCTGTTGGGCAAAAATACCTGTTGGGTTCCAGGAACAGATCACGCATCCATTGCCACTGAAGCGAAGGTTGTTAAACGACTAGAAGAGCGAGGAATAAAAAAGAGTGAGTTAACGCGAGAAGAGTTTTTAAAACATGCTTGGAAGTGGACAGATGAATATGGCGGTACAATCTTACGCCAACTGAAACGCTTAGGTGCTTCATGCGATTGGGAAAGAACGCGCTTTACCTTAGAAGATGATTTGTCCGATGCTGTAATTGACGTTTTTGTTGATTTGTTTAACAAGGGGTTGATTTACAAAGGTGTTCGAATGGTGAACTGGGATCCCAAAGCACAAACGGCCCTTTCTGATGAAGAAGTAGTTCACAAAGAAGTTCAATCGAAATTATACTATGTTGAGTACGATATTGTTGGTTCCGATGAAAAATTGACCATAGCCACCACACGACCGGAAACTATTTTGGGCGATTCGGCCATCTGTATCAATCCGAACGACGAAAGATGGGTACACTTAAAAGGAAAGAAGGCTATTGTACCGATTGTAAATCGTGAGGTTCCAATTATTGAAGATGAGTATGTCGATTTAGAGTTTGGAACAGGTTGTTTAAAGGTAACTCCGGCACATGATATTAACGATTACGAGTTGGGCTTAAAGCACAATTTACCTTCTATCGATATTTTAAATGACGATGGAACCTTGTCAGAAGCAGCTCAATTTTACATTGGTGAAGATCGATTTGCGGTGCGAAAGAAAATTGCAGAAGATTTAAAAGAGCAAGGAAGGTTAACCAAAGTAGAGGAGCTAACCAACAAAGTTGGATTTTCAGAACGAACCGATGCCGTAATTGAACCAAAATTATCGTTACAATGGTTTATGAAAATGGGCGAAATGGCTAAGCCCGCTCTAGACCATGTAATGAATGGCGACATCAACTTTTACCCAGAAAACACAAAAAATACCTACAAACATTGGATGGAGAACATCAAAGATTGGTGTATTTCTAGACAATTGTGGTGGGGACATAGAATTCCAGCCTATTATTATGGGGAAGGACCATCTGACTTTGCAATTGCAAATTCCGCTGAAAAAGCATTGGAAATTGCAAAAGAAAAATCAGGAAACACTGCTCTTACACTTGAAGATTTGCGCCAAGATGAAGACGTTTTAGATACGTGGTTCTCTTCTTGGTTGTGGCCCATTTCTGTATTCGACGGATTTAAAAACCCTGACAATAAAGAAATACAATATTATTACCCTACTAACGACTTGGTTACCGCGCCGGAAATTATGTTTTTCTGGGTAGCCAGAATGATCATGGCTGGGTATGAATACAAAGGAGAAATGCCATTCAAAAATGTGTATTACACCGGTATTGTTCGCGACAAGCAGCGACGAAAAATGAGTAAATCGCTCGGTAATTCGCCTGATCCAATTAAACTGATTGAAAAGCACAGCGCAGATGGTGTAAGAGTGGGTATGCTATTCAGTTCACCTGCTGGGAATGATTTATTGTTTGACGAGAGCTATTGCGAACAAGGAAGAAACTTCTCCAATAAAATTTGGAACGCCTTCCGATTGATTAAAGGATGGGAAGTTTCAGATACAGTTGAAGTTGATGACGTGGCAGAGCAAGCCAACCTTTGGTTTACAGACCGTTTTCAAACGGCGTTGGTAGAGCTAAATGATAATTATGACAAATTCAGAATGTCTGATGCATTAATGACCGGCTATAAGTTGACATGGGATGAATTTTGTTCTTGGTACCTAGAGCTAGTGAAACCAGCTTATGAGCAACCACTTGCCAGAAAAACATACCAACAGGTAATCGCTCATTTAGAGAATATTCTTCGCGTATTAAGTCCATTTATGCCCTTCATTACAGAAGAAATTTGGCAAAACATTGAAGCAAGAGAAGATGGCGATAGTTTAATGGTGAACCACTGGCCGGTACAAACCAAAACGGAAGCATTGGTAGAAGAGTTTGAACAAACAAAGAGTTTGATTTCAGAAATTCGAACCATTCGAAAAGACAAAAACATCTCTTTTAAAGAACAATTAGAGCTTAAAATAATTGCAACAACCGCCAACAAGCGATTCGATGGAGCAGTAAGTAAATTGACAAATTTATCTTCAATTGACTATGTTGCTGAAAAGGTAGAAGGTAGTTTAAGCTTTGTTTTGGCAGGTAACGAATACTTTATTCCCTTAAGTGGTGGAGCAATTGATGTGGAAGCAGAAAAGAAAAAGCTGACAGAAGAAATTGCTTACAACGAAGGATTTTTAAAGTCGGTAGAAAAGAAATTGTCGAACGAGCGCTTTGTTTCAAATGCACCTGAAGCTATTGTCGCCATTGAACGCAAAAAAATGGCAGATGCACAAGAGAAAATAGACCTGTTGAAAAAGCAGTTGGCAAGTTTTTAGCCTGCTTACTTGTTAACTTTCTTTTAATATAGAATCATTTCCAATGTTATATCTTTGGCGATATGAGCAATAAGAATTACGTTTTTCATGACCGTGAAATCAGCTGGCTGTCCTTTAATGAGAGGGTGTTGCAAGAGGCAGAGGATAAGTCTGTTCCAATTTTGGAGCGCTTGAAATTTCTCGGAATTTTCTCCACTAATTTAGATGAGTTTTTCCGTGTTCGAGTACCAACGGTGCAGAAAATGCTAGACCTTTCGGAGAAGGAAAAAGAGATGTTGGATTACGATCCGGCGGAAACGTTCATGACCATTTCTAAAAAGAATCAGGAGTTGCAAAATAGGTTTGAAAAGGCCTACTTAGCCGTAAAATATGAATTGGAGAAGGAACGGATTTACTTCTTAAACGAAAAAGAACTGAACGACGACCAAATGCTAAAGGTGAAAGATTATTTTGAATCTACTGTGCAGGCTGCTTTGGTTCCGCTCATGCTTTCTGAAGAGAGAAGTTTACCTGAGCTAAACGGAAAAGCGGTGTATTTAGCAGTAAAGCTTTGCAAAATTGAAGAAGAGGTTGAAGTTGAGGTAAAGTATGCTTTAATTGAAATTCCGACTGCCATTGTGAGCCGATTTTTTGTGTTGAACGAAGAAGACGGAACCAAGAATGTGGTGTTGTTAGATGACATAATTAGAACCTGTTTGCCAGATATTTTTGCCATTTTTCACTACAACAGCATTGAGGCATATACCATAAAAATAACGCGCGACGCTGAGCTGGATATTGAAGATGATGTAACCACGGGATTTATTGAAAAGTTATCTGAAGGGTTGAAAAATAGAAAAAAAGGCGATCCAGTTCGATTGATTCACGATGCAGAAATGGACGCAGATCTTCTAAAGTTTATCATCAACAAAGTGGGACTAGAAGATGATGATTTACTTGTTCCGGGTGGTCGATACCACAACTTTAAAGATTACATGAATTTTCCAAAAATTGGATCTTCAGCATTGCGTTATAAAAGCATGCCACCTTTGGCGCACCCTATTTTACAAGGCAAGGTGAGCGTGTTCGAAGAAATTCGAAAGCAAGATATTTTACTGAGCTACCCGTACCAATCGTACCGTCATGTAATTGATTTAATGCGAGAAGCAGCGATTGATCCGGCGGTTACTTCCATAAAAATTACCATTTACCGTTTGGTGAGTAAAAATTCAAAAGTAATTCACTCGTTAATCAATGCGGCAAGAAATGGAAAAAGAGTTACGGTGGTAATGGAGCTTAAGGCGCGTTTTGATGAAGAGTCGAACATGAACTACACCGATGAGTTGCAAGACGAAGGGGTGAAGGTGATTTTTGGTGCACCGGGCCTGAAGGTACATACCAAGCTTTTGGTAATAAAGCGGAAAGAGAACGGTAAATCTGTTCGGTATTGCCACATTGGAACCGGAAATTTTCATGAAAATACAGCAAGAGTTTACTGCGATCACTCCCTACTAACATGCAGGGAAGAGATCAGCGATGAGGTAAATAAAATTTTTAGCTTCTTTAAAGACAATTACAAGCGCTATCAATTCAAGCACTTAATTGTAGCGCCGTTTAATGCACGCCGAAGGTTTGTAAAATTTATAGATAACGAAATGAACAATGCCAAAGCTGGCAAAGAGGCCTACGTTATTATTAAGGTAAACAACTTGCACGATCGTAAAATGGCTAAGAAAATTTACGAAGCAAGTAAGGCTGGAGTGAAAATTAAAATTATTGCCCGAAGTGTAAATTCTGTGATCAACGGAATTGAAGGCATGAGCGAAAACATTGAGGCAATTTCTATTGTAGATCGATTGCTGGAACATGCTCGACTGGTTGTATTCTGTAATGGTGGTGAGGAAATGGTGTACTTAGGTTCTTCTGATTGGATGCGAAGAAACTTAGACCGAAGGGTAGAAGTGATGACGCCTATTTTAGACGAAAATATTAAGAAAATGTTGTCGAAAGTAATTGATTTTCAATTTGCTGATAACACCAAGGCGAGAAAGTGGAATGCAACATTGTCGAACGAATATGTGAAGACAGACGATACGCCAGTTCGATCACAATATGCGATTTACGACTACTTCTCAAATCAATTGAAGAAAATGGAAGCTAAAAAACAGTAAATTCGTTTATTATGATGGACAAGAGTTTGCGATTTGCTGCGGTAGATATTGGTTCCAATGCGGTTCGATTGTTTTTTGGGTATGTATTTGAAACAGAATTTGGACCGGTTTTTAAAAAAGCTTCCTTAATTCGTTTGCCCATTCGGTTGGGAGAAGACTCTTTTCATCAGCGGCCAATTCAGCAACATAAAATAGAAGAACTTTCTGAGGCAATGCTCGCCTTCAAACATTTAATGTTGGCGTTCAACGTAAAAAAATATAGAATTTGCGCAACTTCCGCCATGCGCGATGCAATAAATAGAGAAGACGTGCTGAGAGCGGTAAAGAAAAAGTCGGGTTTAGACATAGAGCTGATTACCGGAGACGAGGAAGCAGGGCTAATTTTTGAGAACCATGTGGCAGAAAAATTAGATGAAAACGAGGCATTCTTGTACATGGATGTTGGAGGCGGAAGTACCGAGTTAACCTTGTTTAAAGAAGGGCAAAAGGTAGAGGCCAAATCGTTTAACATTGGTACCATTCGTTTGAAAGACGATTTGGTTTCAGAAACCACTTGGAAGGAATTAGCGGATTGGTTAATTGATATAAAAAAGCAATACAAGCCAAAAAACATCATTGGTTCAGGGGGTAACATTAATACACTCTTTAAGTTAACGCTGCGGAAAGAAATGGAAGTGCTGCCAACCTTGGCTACAAAAAAATGGCTTCAACGCTTAAAGGAGCTTTCTTTCGATGAGAAAATCTCAAAATTAGGACTCCGACCGGACCGTGCCGATGTAATTGTGCCGGCAACTGAGTTGTTTGTTTTTGCTTTATCGAAAAGCGGCTGCGAAGGGGTTATCGTTCCTAAGGTCGGCTTGGTAGACGGTATCATTCATCATTTGTACAAGGAGTATAAGGAGATTGGAAGTACGTAAAGTACTTGGAGTACTTGGATTGGGGAAGTATGCAGAGCATCAAGAAAACTGGTTGTTACTTAGTATTGAAATTGAAGTGCATTTTTAGTACCTTTCATTTTCAAACGGTTACTATGCAATTTAAAATTCAGTTCTTTTTTTTATTATTTCTGTTGGCGGGATCTGTTGACTTATTTAGTCAAAAAGACTCTACAGATTTTGTATTCACTTGGAGAACCTATAATCCAGGAATTTCCAATGATAGTTCTATAACAATTAGAACACAAGTTTTCTTGCCGTTTGATTTTGATGTAGATTGGGACAATGATGGGATATTTGATACATCGTGAGTGTTTAGTTCAATTACTCACCAATATCCGGATACGGGAACTTTTACAATTAGAATTCGTGGAACGTTTCCGAGACCCTTATTTGGTGAAGATAATTCGCTGTTTGGTAGTACGAGAGATAAGGATAAGATTGTTGCTATTCAACAGTGGGGCAATCAACCTTGGTCGACACTAATAGATGCATTCTTTGACTGTGATAGTTTGGAGTATGGTGCTGTTGATTCGCCTAATTTGACTAACGCGACTCATTTAAGCGGGATGTTTGAGTCAACCGGCAAATTCAATGGAAATTTAGACAATTGGGATGTTTCATCAATCATAGATTTCGAAAGAATGTTCAAAGATGCTACCTCGTTCAATCAGCCTTTAAATAACTGGGATGTATCTTCAGCTGAAAATATGGTCGCTATGTTTGACGGTGCGTCTCAGTTTAATCAGCCCTTGAGTAATTGGGATGTTTCATCATTAGTTACTTCGAGCAGAATGTTTGCTAACGCTGCACTTTTTAATCAACCAATTGGTAATTGGCTAACGGATTCTGTCCGGTTTATGAATGAGATGTTTCGTAACGCAACATCATTCAATAATCCTTTAAATAGTTGGGATGTGTCTTCAGTGATTGATATGAGTGGCATGTTTTGGAGTGATTCAGGAAATATGGTATTTAATCAACCCTTAAATAATTGGAACGTCTCATCAGTAACTAACATGAACTTCATGTGTAGAGGATCGAGATTTAATCAACCGTTAAATAGCTGGGATGTGTCATCAGTTCAAAATTTCGGTGGCATGTTTATGAATGATTCTATTTTTAATCAGCCATTGAATAATTGGGATGTTTCTTCAAGCAATTACATGCATTTTATGTTTTACAATGCAAAACAGTTTAATCAACCTGTAAATAATTGGGATGTTTCTTCGGTAACTAGCATGTTCTATATGTTTAGTAGGGCAAGTCAATTTAATCAGCCATTAAGTAATTGGAACACATCGACCTTAATTACAACAGCAAGGTTGTTTGAAGGCGCTAGTACGTTCAATCAGAATTTAGGGAACTGGGATATATCAAATATGCAAAACTCTAACTTCATGCTGATTTACAGTGGTATGAGTGTTGAGAATTACGATAGCACCCTAATCTCTTGGCAGGTAAGGAGTCACTTAAATAACGTTTATTTAGGGGTAGATAGTCTACGTTATTGTGCGTCTGACAGTGCAAGGAATCTTTTGATAGCTAATGGGTGGGTATTTTCTGGTGATACCCTAAATTGTTTAGGTGTTGGAATAGATGAAGAAGTACAGCAAGAACACGCGTCTTTTAAAATATATCCAAACCCAACCAGTGGTAAAATTTTTATTGAAACAATGGCAGGCAATATATAACAGCAAGAATTATTCATTTACAACATGCAAGGGCAATTGGTGTATAGCACCATGGTACAAAATCAAAAACAACAAGTAGATTTTAGTGGCTATAAGTCGGGTGTCTATTTAGTAAGATTGGCTACTCAAACTCAAAAACTAATGGTGCAGTAACGTTGAGAGACGTTAGCGTTGGTAGTATTTAAAGTTAAGAGTACTTGGAGTTGGGAGTACTTAAAGTTGGAAATGTGGGTTTGGAAATTTGAAAGGCGTAAATTTAGGGGGTTCAGCAATTAAAGTATGGGTTGCATAAAAAATGCCTAAAATGGTGTAATGCTTTAATTAGTTAAACACGAAAAAAATCTGCGACAATTAGCGTAATCTGCGGGCTTCAAAAAGTGCCTAAAATGATATAATGCCTCAGATGGTTAAATCAGACAACAGTTAAATCTTTAATCTTTTGTCTTTCATCCTTTATCTAGGCAACGTCCGCAGAAACTCTTCAAACACCTGTTCTGCCGCTTCTGTAGGAGAAATATTTCGTTGTTCAACTTGCTGTTCTAAAAGGCTAATTTTTTCTTTCACCGCCGTGTTGCCAAATAATCGAACATTTACTTGTTCTTGAATACTCTTGTTAAACCACGCTTTTAGTTGTCCTTGTCGCTGTTTTTCGAAATAACCATTCTGCTGAGTAATGTTTAAGTAGTTTTCAATCAAGCTCCAAGCTTTTTCTAAATGAAAGGCTTGTAACGCAGAGCAAATTTCTACCTTCGGAGAGGAGCCACTTTCTGCAGCAGGAAACAAATGAAGTGCATTTTGGTACTCTCTTTTGGCGCGTTTCGCATTCAGCAAGTTTTCGCCATCGGCTTTGTTAATGAGCATTCCATCGGCCATTTCCATAATGCCGCGCTTAATTCCTTGTAGTTCGTCTCCTGCGCCAGCTAGCATCAAAAGCAGAAAGAAATCGGTCATTTCCTTTACCTCAATTTCCGACTGTCCAACGCCTACCGTTTCTACAATAATGGTATCGAAGCCGGCGGCTTCGCATAAAATAATACTTTCTCTGCTGTGGTGCGTAACTCCGCCTAAAGAACCCGAACTTGGGCTAGGTCGAATGAAGGCCTTTGGATGCACACTCAATTCGTTCATTCTTGTTTTGTCGCCCAAAATACTTCCCCTAGATCGTTTTGAGCTAGGGTCTACGGCTAAAACCGCAACTTTTTTATGTTGTTTTTCAATTAAATAAATGCCAAAACTTTCAATAAAGGTGCTTTTGCCTACGCCGGGCACACCCGTAATTCCTATTCGAATTGAGTTACCAGAATGGGGCAAGCAAATTTTAATGAGCTCGTTCGCCAATTTCCGATCTTCAACTTTTTTACTTTCGCAAAGGGTAATTCCCTTGCTCAGTGCAGTAAAGTTTCCCGCCAAAATAGCGTCAGCCAAGGTTTTTACGTTTGGTTGAGCTACTTTTTTACGTTTGAAACTTTTATTTTGCATGCCGATTAGTTCAGGTATTTTTTCAATTCTTTCATCACTGATTCTTTTTTCTGACGGTTATCAGAAAAAGTGAGTACAAAAATTAGATCATCTTTTATTTCATATAAAACGGAGTTATGCTTGCTAATCACGGCTTTTCTAATTTCTGTATCTTCTTCATAGGTAGGGAACATTTCAGGAAAATTAGAAATAAGTAATAAGTAATAAGGTAGCATCTATTTCCTCTAAGTACTTTTTAGCTAGTTCTGCATTCCACTTTCGCTGCAGATAGTTTATTAGTCTACCTAGCTTAAATTCGGCATAGCTAGAAAGCACAATTTTCATACTTCAGAAGCTAGCCTATTTTTAACATCCTTCCATTCCGAGAGCTTTCCTGAGCTTATTTCTTTCCTGCTAATTGAAATTTCTTGTTTCTCTAGGTCAGTTAGTTGCTTCTCCTCGTCAAGTTGATTTTGAGCTAAAAGTGTTTCGATTTTACTCAATAGGTTGCTTTTACTGGAATTCAGAATTGTAGAAACTATTTTTCGTTTTCTAGATTGAATTTGTTCTGTGCTCATGTTTTAAAATTAATCAATTTCGAGTTCAAATTACTCTTCCAATCTGAATTCCATCTCGAATTGGCAGCAATACATTTTCAACTCTTGAGTCTTCAGTCATTCGTTTATTAAATTCTCGAAGCAGTTCCGTGTCTTTGTCTTGCGCTGTTTCGTCCACTACTTTTCCACTCCACAAAATATTGTCGGCCAAAATATAACAGCCCGATTTTAAGTTCGGGAGCAACAACTCGTAGTAATTGATGTAATTCTCCTTGTCTGCATCAATAAATACAATGTCCCAATCTTCTTTCAGTTGTGGAATTATTTCTAGTGCATTGCCAATGTGTTGTTGAATGTTATTTTGAAAAGGAGAACGATCAATAAATCCTTGAACAAAATCCTCCAATTCTTCATTTTTATCAATGGTATGCAGTTTGCCGTTTTTGCTTAATCCTTCTGCTAGGCAAAGCGCAGAATAACCGGTATACGTTCCCAATTCCAATATTCGCTCTGGCCGAATCATTTTAGAAATCATACTCAAAACTCTACCTTGAAAGTGCCCGCTTAGCATGCGAGGTTGTAAAACTTTTAGGTAGGTTTCTCGATGTAAATCGTATAACAATTCACTCTCTTTTGAAGTGTGCTGAATTACATATTCGTCTAGTTTAGGATCCAGAAAATTCATTTAACTTTTTGTTTCTTCAATTATTGCCGTAAAAAAATCTTTCAACGACATGTTCATAGCAGCCACCTGTTGTGGTATTAAACTCGCCTTTGAAAGTCCCGGAACGGCATTTACCTCAATCACATAAGGCGTTTCTTCAACCAACATAAAATCTACCCGAACCACTCCTCGCAAATCTAATTTGTGGTAGATTTCTGCCGAAAGTTGCTGGGTGAGCTGGTAACTTTTTTCATCTATTCTGGCCGGAGTAATTTCCATTGAGTTTCCTTCATATTTCGCCTGATAGTCGAAAAACTCACCTTTAGGAATAATCTGAGTAATTGGCATGGGGGTAATTTCTCCTTCCTTTCTAAACACGCCGCAAGTAATTTCCTTGCCGGGAAGGTTTTCTTCAATCATGATTTCTCTGTCAAATTGAAATGCTTTTGTTAGCGCAAACTCCAACTCCTCTTTTTGCTTTACCTTAGAAACCCCATAACTGCTTCCCGCTGAGCAAGGTTTAACAAAGCAGGGAAGTCCAACCGTTTCAATAATTTCATCAACTTCAATGTGGTCGCCCGCCCTTACGTATTTCGATTTGGCAACCGAATAGCCCAATTGACTGAGCAATGTATTGTTGTACCATTTGTTAAAAGTGAGCGTAGAGCCAATGTGGTTGGGCGAAGAGTAAGGAATATTTAGCAGGTCAAAATAGGCTTGTAATTTTCCGTCCTCTCCCGGAGTGCCGTGTATGGCTATAAAAACATAATCGAAACGAATTCGATTGCCATCTAGCACAAAGCTAAAATCGTTTTTATCCACCTCAAAAGAATGTTCTCCTAATTTAGCTTCCCAAGTACCTTTTCGCATTACAACCAATACCGGCTTGTAACGGCTCTCATCAAGGTTTTCGAGCACGGTTTGTGCAGATTTTAGTGAAATTTCTTCTTCTGCAGAGTCTCCACCGGCTGCAATTGCAATTACTGGCTTCATTTGTATAGAATTAATATTTCATTCAAAATAAGTCAATCTATTTGCACGTTTACCAATATAGCTGCACTATATATTAACATAAGCCTACTAATATTCTTATTTTTGAGTCTCGTAAATTAAACAGCTTCATGGGGCATTTTTTTCGGTTTTTAGTAAGTAAGGTTTTTTTAATTAACCTTTTGATTGCTTTGCTTTTAATTAGTGGGGGGCTTTTTGCCACGTTGAGTTATTTAGACTCGTACACCTTACACGGACAAGAAATTGAAGTACCTGAATTGGTTGGCATTCATGTAACTGAAACTGATTTAGCCATTCAAAATAAGGACCAGTTGTTGGTTGAGGTTTCTGACTCCATTTTTATAAAAGGAAAAGCAGGCGGAACCATTATAGAACAAAGCCCTGAAGCCGGCAAGCAAGTAAAGCAGGGCAGAACCATTTACCTGACGTTAGCTGCAAATCAACCGGTAAAAATTAAAATGCCGCGATTGGTAGATCGTTCTTTGCGCCAAGCAATTTCTATTTTAGAAACTTACGGATTAGAAGTTGGCGAAATGGTATACAAGCCTGACATGTGTACGAATTGTATTTTGGAGCAGAAAATGGGCGGAGAAACAATAGAGGCCGGAGCACGAGTGAGAAAAGGCAGCGTAATTGACTTAGTTGTAGGGCAAGGTTTGGGTAATGAGCTGGTAATGGTGCCTTATTTGTTAGAGTTTAACATTGAAATGGCGAGAGATTTATTGCAGTCAAAATCATTGAATTTAGGCGCTCCACTTTACGATGAAACAGTGAAAACGGCAGAGGACTCTGCAAATGCATTAGTGTACAGACAATTGCCGCCATTTAGCCAAGAGCCTTCTGTTCGAATGGGAGCTTCCATTGATCTTTTTTTAACCTTAGATACGAATAAGGTAGTTCATTCCGTTATACCCGTTTTAGAATCAATTCAATAATGGTAAGGAAATTACAGTTGTTTTTTGGCGCGATGCTTTTTGTTGCCACCTTACATGCACAGGATTATTTAACGGTTCCCACTGCAAACCCTGCTCTTTTTCAAGAAAATGAGGGACTACCCAATCAAAAGTTAGAAGTTTTTGAAGAGAATTTTATTTACCTCTATGATACGTTAAGCCTTCCGTTTATCGATGATTTTTCAACCAACAGACAACGGAAACGAATTACAGATGTAGCAAATCCACGACTTTCAGATAGTGTTTTTTATAAGATTATACTTGGCGGTAGACCTTATCCGGACACAATAGGTTTTACCTTAGATTCTACATTCAAGTATTTGGTAAATCCTTCCGGAGATACCATTCAAAAAGTGCCAAACATCAATTTCTCCATTCTGTACTCAGATTTAACCAGCTCTCCTGTACAGTATTTATCCTACTCTGTATTTCCGGCATACAACTACACTGAGCAAGCCGGCGTTTCAAAAGATACTGTTTTTGTAGAGGCTGAATTTGAGCAAGACTCAGTTGTTTTCTTCACCGTTGCACCCAATGGAACAGATTTGTGGACGGATGCTTCCGCATACATCAACAGAACGTACGGATTAAATCCACCCTCAGTCGGTGTTGCAACTTTCGACGGGTTAAATGAACAAGGCTTACCGTATGATTTTGAAAATCCACTTCGGGTAATTGCTGATTTTTTAACATCTACTCCGTTGAGGTTGGGTAATTTACCAGATACTAATGTTTACCTCAGTTTTTTTTATCAACCCAAAGGCTTAGCCTTAGACCCGCCTGAAAGCGACGACTCGTTGGTAGTTGAGTTTTACAATGCATCAACAAGAAGGTGGAGTGGCGCTTGGAATTCTGTTGGATTTTCGGCAGATACATTCTCTCAAGTGATACTCAGAGTGCCAACTCAATTTCATTTAGATGGCTTTAGGTTCCGTTTTAAAAATTATGCAAACAGCACGGGAGCATTCGATCAGTGGCACATTGATTATGTTTATTTAGATCACAATAGAACGGATGTGCAAGAGTTTTACAACGACATTGCCTATATCTACGACGCGCCTTCTCTGCTTAGAGATTATTACGCCATGCCGTGGTGGCATTATAAAAATAATCCGGCAAGTTACATGGCCGACACTTGCATTACTTTTGTTAAAAATGCGACCGACAACACATTGTCTGTCTATAACTTTATAAACGTACCTGACACCACAACGCCGAATACTAATTTTTACGCGTTTCCACCCAACCCCAATTCATTTTCGCAATTGCCCGGTAATTTTATTCAGCGTTTCGCTTATCCCATTCCATTTGAATTCCCCGCGGCTAAAATTGATACTTCTGGAGCATTTGAGTCTATTTTTGATATTGAATTTAGACCGAGAACAGATTTTATAAAAAGCAATGATACTGTTATTTCTAGAACGGTATTGAAAGATTTTTATGCCTACGATGACGGTTCTGCTGAAGCTGGTTATGGTGTTAATCCTGCGCTGAGTACCGATGGACTAGTTGCATACATGGCGATACAATACAATATTCCCTTTCCCGATACCTTGAAAGGGATTCAAACTTATTTTTTACCGCAAGCGGTGGACATTAGCAAGCAGCGAATATTTTTAACAGTTTGGAGTTCAGTTAGTCCTCCGGTTGTGTTATACGAAAGAGAAGCAAGTGCAAGTCCTGTTTACAGCGAGCCAAACGGCATGGTAACCTATAGTTTAGATACTCCGTTAGTGGTGGGGCAAACCTTTTTTGTTGGATTTAAAACCGTAGGAGCAAACAGTGTAAACGTAGGCTATGATTTAAATACCAATCATAAGAATAAAATGTTCTTTAGTCAAAACGGGACCACCTGGTCCGCTCCTTCTGCAGGTATTAAAGATGGTGCGTTAATGCTACGACCTGTTTTTAGAAATAGGGTATTTGATGTAAGCGTGGAAGAAAATAAGTTAAATCAAAGTGACTTGGTAGTTTACCCTAACCCAACAAGCGGCATTTTAAACTTAAAAGTTACAGATCAGCAAAATGTTGAATCGATTGCATTGCAAGATCTAACGGGCAAATTGGTTCTGAACACCCGTTTTCAGAATCAACTGGATATATCATTTTTACCAAAAGGTATTTACTTTTTGAAGGTTCAGAACAGCGATGGTGAACAACTAACAAGAAAGGTAATTCTTTCAGAATAACAAAGTATGATTGACGAAGGAAAACTCGAATACGACGAGCTATTTGAGCATCACAACATCATTGCCGATAAAGGCCAAGCAATCATTCGCATTGATAAATTTTTGACGGATAAGTTAGCGAACTCGTCACGAAATAAGATTCAACAAGCTGCGGCAGATGGCAACATTATGGTGAATGGCCAAGTTGTAAAAACCAATTACAAGGTAAAGCCAGACGATGAGATTTCCATTCAACTACCATATCCGCCACGAGAAACTGAAATTCTGCCCGAAAATATTCCTCTGGACATTGTTTACGAAGATGATTCTTTGTTGGTCATCAATAAGCCATCAGAAATGGTTGTTCATCCCGGATACGGAAACTGGGAAGGCACCTTGGTGAATGCTTTGATTTATCATTTTCAGAATTTACCGGAGGCGGTGGGCAATGAAGGCCGACCTGGGCTGGTACATCGTTTGGATAAAAATACCACCGGTATTATGGTAATTGCCAAAACCGAACGAGCGTTAACCCACTTATCGAAGCAGTTTTTTGACCGCACCTCTGACAGACGATACCAAGCTTTGGTTTGGGGAGATGTGAAAGAAGATGAAGGAAGAATTGAAGGAAACATTTGGCGATCTCATAAAAATAGAAAAGTTATGGATGTTTTTCCAGATGGAGACATTGGAAAAACAGCGATTACCAACTATAAAGTACTGAAACGTTACGGTTACGTTACCTTGGTTGAATACAAACTAGATACAGGAAGAACACATCAAATTCGAATTCATTCAAAATGGATTGGTCACCCGCTTTTTAACGACCCTGAGTATGGTGGAGACCGAGTTTTAAAGGGAACCACCTTTACCAAGTACAAGCAGTTTGTCGAAAATTGTTTTCAACTATTGCCACGTCAAGCACTGCATGCAAAAACCTTAGCGTTTACACATCCGGTAACAAAAGAGTGGATGGAGTTTGACTCTGAACTACCACAAGATATGCAGCAAGTACTGGAAAAATGGGACCGCTACTTAATGGGCAGAGAGCTTGAAGTGGAGGAAGATGACAATGAAGATGTAAGCTAAAAGCTGAAAGTCTTAATTTCAAGTAACAAGGACAGTTCGTATAATGAGCATTTGTCGAATAGGAACACAGCCAATTCAAAATTCTTCTTTTTACTTTTAATTTGTAATGTTGAGTTATAATCGAAAAGGACAACATTCCTCACTACTCACTGAACTTTAATACTCAACACTCCAAACTCAACACTCCACATTCTACATTCCTCACTCTACACTCCACACCTGCCTGCCGCAGGCACGGTTCCTAACTCTATATTCCACATTCTTCATTAAAAGTAAACTGCCTTGAATTTTGCAAAAGGTGCTCTTTTTCCAATGACCAAGTGCATTTCATTTTCTCCAATCAGAATGTATTGTTTGCTATAAGTTAACGCTTCAACCAAGCCAGATTCAAAACTATCGAAAGAGCATTCCATTTCTGTTTGACTGAAATTTTTCATCTCAATCAAATTTTTGTAACCAAGTTCGTAGTTGCCAAAAATACCATTGCAGCCGCCATGTGCTTTGAGGCTACCATCTTTATTGAATTGCAAGTACGGTTCTTGTTTCATGCCTTCAGGCATTTCTACTGGAGAGCCCATTATTTCTGTTGCTTTCCAATATTTTCCAACCAGCTCACCACCTAAGTCTTTGCTAAAAGGCGCCATAGGTGTACTTGGAGCAGTAGCCGTTGTTTCCTCCACCGTTTCTTTACTTGCCACTTCTTTTTTGTTTTTGCATGCACCAAAACTTAAGATGATCACACTTGTGAATACGATTAACTTTTTCATAAAATTAGAAATTAGCGATAGAAATTAAAGTTGAAAATGATACTGCAAATTAATACATTTATAAAGATAAAAATCAAGAATAAAAACCATGAAAAATATCCTTCCCATTGTGTTGGCAATTGCATTTGTATCTTGCCAGAACACTGAAAAACCTACAACAGAAAACGAAGCAGCGAATATTGAGGTGGTTTCGCCGGAGCTAACAGAGGCTGAAAAGAATCTTCAGAAATACGAGACGGTAAAATTGACAACCGATGTTTCTAAGCTTAGCGAAAATCAAAAGAAAATGTTACCCATTTTGATTAAGGTTGGTCAGATTATGGATGGCCTTTTCTGGAGAGCAGCATACGGACACAAAGAGGAGTTTTTGCAAAGTATTTCGGATCCGAAAACAAGAAGATTTGCCGAAATAAATTACGGACCATGGGATAGATTGGATGGAAATAAGCCCTTTATAGATGGAGTAGGCGAGAAGCCTTCGGGAGCGAATTACTACCCCAAAGACATGACAAAAGAGGAGTTTGAAGCAGCTGACTTGAAAGATAAAAATTCTTTATATACTTTAATTCGAAGAGATTCGGCAGGTAACTTAACAAGTGTGCCATTTCATGTTGCGTTTAAAGATGAGCTAGCTAAAGCCGCAGAGTTGTTGCTTGAAGCTTCATACTACGCCGATAATGAGCAGCTGAAAAATCACTTAATGTTTCGAGCAGAAGCGCTTATTACGGATGATTTCTTTAAATCTGACATGGCTTGGATGGACATGACGGACAACCAAATAGACATTATTTGCGGCCCGATAGAGACCTACGAAGATCAGCTGTTTGGAAACAAAGCCTCTTACGAGGCCTACGTTTTAGTGAAAGATATGGAGTGGAGCAAGCGACTGGCAAAATATGCGACCATGCTGCCAGAATTACAAATGAACTTGCCAGTTGATGCAAAATACAAGGCAGAAAAGCCCGGAACAGATTCTCAATTGGCTGCTTTTGATGTAGTTTATTATGCAGGAGATTGTAATGCCGGAAGCAAAACCATAGCGGTTAACTTACCAAACGATGAAAACATTCAGTTGGAAAAAGGAACTAGACGGTCTCAATTGAAAAATGCCATGCAGGCAAAGTTTGACAAAATTTTACTGCCCATTGCTGCTGAATTAATTGATGAAAGCCAAAGAGATTACATCAATTTTGATGCGTTTTTTGCCAATACCATGTTTCATGAAGTAGCACACGGCTTGGGAATTAAAAATACCCTAGATGGGAAAGGAACAGTAAGAGAAGCATTGAAAGAACATGCCTCTGCTTTGGAAGAAGGCAAAGCAGATATTTTAGGGTTGTACATGATTACTCAATTACACGCAAAAGGTGAGATAGAGGGAGATTTAAAATCGTACTACACCACGTTTATGGCCAGTATTTTCCGTTCCATTCGGTTTGGAACTTCCTCTGCGCACGGTAAAGCCAACATGATTCGTTTTAACTTTTTTAAAGACCAAGGTGTATTTAATCGTTCTGAAGATGGCAAGTATACCATTGATTACGACAAAATGAACGACGCGATGAATGCTCTTTCTGCTAAAATTTTAAAACTACAAGGCGATGGAGACTACGAAGGTGTAGCTAAGCTAGTGGCTGAAGAAACCGTAATTCGCGAAGATTTAGCAAGCGATTTAGCTCGCTTAGCGGAGCTAGGAATTCCGGTTGACGTGGTGTTTGAGCAAGGAACTGAGGTTTTGGGGTTGTAGGGAATTGAAGATGGTTTTAATGGGTTGCACTTTGGAGCGGTGGGTTGGAAATTTGTTGAAGAAATCACGGACTACAAGTCCGCGCTAACGGGAAAATAATATATGAATGTTCTATACTACTATTATTTTCTTTTCTACCAAAAGGTATTAAAGGAAGAAACGCCACATTTATTTACCATTCTTGCGTTAAGTGCCTCACAAGCATTTTTTCTAATTTATTGCATTGATACAGCCAATGTACTTATGTTTTGCGAATTGTTTTTTTCTAGATCAGAATCATATTTATTTTGTATTGCAGCTTGTATTGTCTTAAACTATTTTGTATTTTATAACTCGGGTCTTGCAGCAGAAATAGTAAAAAGTAAACCTAAATTTTTTAAAAGTAATGAGATTTCTTTATTAATTACTCTTGTATTTTTCTTAATTACAACTTCATTTATGTTTTGGGTTACTGATGTGTTAATGGTGTATTTAGAGAATTGTTAGTTGGCGAGAATTAAACATGACGGAATATATTCACACTAACTTAATTTTTAACAATTGAAAGAGCTCTCTTTAAAAAAGCAGTAACTATCTTTTTAAATAGCAATGAAAGAGGAATTGTATTAACATTCTTTAGAAGTCAAGGGTCTGTGTTGCTTCAATTGTTCAGAGGGTATGATGTACTAAATTGGGACTGGGTGAAAGAACTAAATAATTTAAATGAACAGAGCGTGGTTTTCGTTATTAGCTTTAATGAAAAAAAGAAAGGCGAATCCTCAGACATTGACCGGTTTTTCAAATCAGGTTTCTATTCAACTTACAAATCGTTTAGTTCAAATGGTCATGTGAAATATTTATATACTCTCACCTTTTCTTCTTTGTTTCAAAAACTTAAACTAATCAAGGAGATTAAGAAAGTAATAGAAACCGTTTATCTTTTTGAGCCTGGGGAAAAGGTCACATTGTCATTAGACATATACTAAAATTAACTACTTTATCCCGT
>CAJQLW010000038.1 GCA_905479325.1 uncultured Flavobacteriales bacterium | reverse complement strand
TTCCTGTATTTAAACTTTACAAATTTTTTATAGTCTGACGCATTGTGTTTTTGCAGCAAATGGTATATTTGCCGTCCGAAATTTTGGCGAGGTAGCTCAGCTGGTTAGAGCGTCGGATTCATAACCCGGAGGTCGGCGGATCGTGCCCGCCTCTCGCTACGAAAGCTTCACAGTAATGTGAAGCTTTTTTGTTTTTATGCGCTCAGCTAAACCTGCTGGGCTGATAATAATTCAATAGAACAAAAGATGACTTCAAAAAATAATCGAATTAGATTAGCATTATTTCTCTACGCATCAGGGATATGAAACCTAAAATTGGTTTTGGCTATTGTTTTTCAATAATAATTAGTTACGATTTAATAAGAGTTATTTGATTCGGGCTTGCTTTTCAATATTAATGACAGCTGTTCGAAAATAGGAAAGTAATAACCACTATTCGACAAGAGAGATTTAATTTAGTCACTAAGCGTAACAAAACCTAAAAATGATACTTTACCTTAAACTATTTGTGCTTTTCATCTTAACTACAGGACTATCGTCATGTTTCTGCTCAACAAGATATACTGCTGAATATAAAATCAGACCTCAAGTTGACATCGAGAAGACGGATAAAGAAATTAAAAGCTCAATCCATAAACTTTCTGAAAATCATGAGCTCTTAACCGATGATAAATATAACTAGACAGACACGCTTGGATACTTTGGAACACCATATCATTACTTTAAGTTTTGGACTTCAAAGCAAGACTCCGTAATAACTTTAACATTAAAGTACAACGGTGCCTTCGGAAATAGAAGATCGCCACCTTATCAAAACATGTTAAATCAGCTGTCTGACAACTTAAGCAATGAATTCAACTTACTAGAATCAGAAATTAACGAAGAGTCGAATAGAAAACTGAAAAAAGAGCAAAAATTCTGATGCAGGGAAACACTAAAATAAACAACACGAATTGTTACTCTAATGTCCACGTATTTAAGCAAACTATTATCTTTAACAATTCATGAAAAACCTAGTCATTCATCACGACGAGTTTAGCTCCACCAAATATGGTTTCTCCTTTGTTGCATTGCTTGTTTCGCTGCTGTTTTTAGCGGCCATTCCTCCTATCGGATTAATTCTGCTACTACTTTCAATCACCCTAGTTTTTTATGAGGTAGGAATTGAATTTAATCCTGAGGAGAAAAGGTATCGGTATTTCAAATCCTATTTCGGAAATAAAACGGGAGCTTGGAAAACATTGGACGAATTCAAAGCACAAATTATCCTCAAAAAGAATTTAAAAGGTCAAGTAATTGGCCCAAGACTGGTTGCATCAGTTAGCTACAAAAAAATAGTGTATGACGTTAACCTAACCAATGAAAGTCATAGACAAAGATTGTCGTTAAAAAAATTCAAAGAGCTTGATGCTGCAAAACATTTTGCCAAAAAGATTGAAGAAAAACTTAGTATTCCCTTAGAGAACTATAAACCCGTTCTTTCAGAGCAAACAAGAATGAGAAGAGCTAAGAGAGGCTGAAGTTAGTCTAATCTAGACTAAACCCTTGATAGAATAAGTCAAGCAAAATACTAAACTACCCAACTCTTACGTTAACCTAAATCTAATTGTAAAAAGCAATGCGGACCCTGTTGTTCATTTTTATTTTTTCGTTTTTACTCTATCTTTTTGGGTTAATAAGACTTTTGGTACTAAAAAAGTGGAGAAGTTTAACTCTATTCGTTATCATCCCAATTTTAACACTTTGCTTTTGCTCAATTTTATTTTACGTCAATTCTTCAAATTACCCTAGCGAATGGAATGACAACCTATTGAGTAAAAAAAGAAAAGTAGTTCACCAAGAACTCGGTGCAACTAAGTTTGACGCATTATGGGATATTAAATCTGATGTTTGGTTTGACGATCACCTTTTTTCGTCTCACAGGCTAGATATCATTTACGATAAAACCGATTCTACAGCAGGAGCTTATACTATTCAATATTATGTTGGCGTTTATGGCATTTTAAAAAAATTCAACATTAAAGCTAGTAATCAACCGTAAATGAAAACCTTAATCGTATTTAACCTCCTTATACAGTCGATGATATTTGTCTAATCTTTGTTATTTGTTTTAACAACAGCCTACTTAGAAAAGGTTAGTTACGCAGCAAACAGACCAACCAATACGTTATACCCCTTTTTTTATATCATGAAAACAATTCACCTATTTCTTATTTCCATCGTATTTGCACTTTCTGCCTGCGATCGCCCCGAATGCACCAACACTAACCCTGTTTTTGATGCTAATTCACCAAACAGCAAGGTGTACAAAGACGAATTAATAAATCAATTAGAAAACGTGGACCAATCTAAATTAACGTATTGGTTGCAAAAATATGAGGAACGAGATGGAATTGAATCCTTGTATTTTAACATTCAAGGAGATGGTTTATGTGCCATATTACATTTAAATATGAATCATTGGCGGAAACTAGAAGAAGTAAGAAAGCGAAAAGGAGTTGGTCGAAGAGGTGCAGAATTCACTCATCTTCAGTTTAACGTTGTTTCAGATTCAGTTTCAACTCAATTTATTTACGTAGCTTACGATCGAATGATTGATTAATCAACATCATAAATTAAAATTTAACAATATGAAAAATGCCGCTTTATTAATCGGAATTCTAATTGGAATAAGTTCATTTGCGCAAGAAAATACAAATGAAACCGCAAAAAGAAAACCTAGCTTTACATGTGAAGCAGTGACCTTTGATTCAGACAAAAACACAATAGAATTAGAGGGAAATGTGAGTTTTAAGACTGACATAATTGAATTAGAAAATGCTGATAGAGTACTCTATAACCAAACAACGAATGAGTTAGTTATAACAGGTGCACAAGGTTTCACTTTTGATGGCACAATTCAAATAACAGATCAAGCAAAAAAGAAAATTTTAAGATACACGCTTGGTGAAAGAATAGCTTATTTAGAGTAGTTTGCGTCGCCGCTTACACGTTAGCTCGGACTTGTAGTCCGAAAAAAGAAGCCGCTACGAAGGTTTTGTAGTCCTGCCTTTTATCGCTACCTTTTCCAAAGTTTGAAACTTTGGAAAAGGTATGAAGCATGAATGAGCCTTCTTCTTTAATTTCTATCACTAGATTACACCTGTTCAACCCTTCGGCGGAATCCACTGTGGGGCTTTCTAAAACTATTCAACATTCTGAGGTAGAGAGAGGTTTTTTAAACTAATTTTCAACATTGGTTTGATGGAAGTTTCATTTGAAGTAATTTAGGGGAATAATTTAAACTTATTCAGCTTTTTAGAATAATTTCATTTCTTTTAGTGTGATAAATCAAATAGCCATGTCAAAAACAATGTTCACACCTCGATTAATCTTAGCACAACTCGTAATTATCTTTTCTTTTTCTAGTTGTAATATTAATTCTGAAACTGAGGTCACTCATCAATTATCCGACTTTAAAGTAGTTATTGAAAACACTGATGATGGCGTTAAAATGCAAAGCCTCGGAGGACCTATGTCTTGGATAGAGCTATCTTTTAGTTTAAATACAAATAAACCACAAGGTGTTGATGAAAATGGCATGGCAGATTTAACTGATTTAGATCATCCGAGAAAAAAACAACCCACTGAATTTTACTTCAACGTTGCAAAAACAGATGATGGAATACAGCTGAAAGGAATAAGAGGAACAGCTTGGGAGGAACTAAGTTTCACTTTAAAGGATAATCAAAAACAAGCTTTTGATGAGAGTGGTATGGCTGAAATTTAATCATCAACATACACTCTCCTTCAATAAAGTACTAACCAATTCAGCCGTTAGCGGTTTCTTATTGGCATTCTCTCGAATGGCATCGAAGCTGTAGCGAAAGTCACAGCCATTTTTGTACTCACTGCAACCGTACGCTGTTTTTCCTTTAATCACAGTACCTTTCTTGCATAGCGGACATTCTAAACTGGTTGGATTTTTAGCCTTTTTCGAAGGTGCGGCGACTTTTGGTTTTTCTTCCAACAGCAATTCAAAATCATCATTAAAACGAATCAGCCCTTCTTTCGCTCCTTGCGCAGAATTAAACCCTTTTAGATTTACCGTACAGCCTTTTTGCAACAAGCGTAAGTATTGCTTTTCGGAAATCTTCTTTCCCTCAAACGAAAAAGGAAGTAAAAAACGACAACCCGATTTGTAAGCACCGCAACCGTAACTTGTTTTGCCTTTTAGTAACTGCCCTTGTTTGCATTTGGGGCACGCTTGGCCAACTATTCCTGCCTCAGCTTTGAGTTTTGCTTTTTTAGAAGTTTCTTGCTCGCTTATAGCTGAAATTTTAGGCGTGTAACTCGACTCCATTCGAACTTCATACACCAAATGGTCTACCATGTTTTTCATGTTCTTCACGAAAGAACTCGCATGAAATTTTCCTTTCTCTATTTCTTTTAACTGCTTCTCCCATTGTCCGGTAAGCTCTGCAGAAGTAAGTAGTTTATTTTGAATTTTATCAATCAGTTGAACGCCTGTTTCCGTAGGTAAGATCTGTTTTTTGTTGCGTTCGATGTATTTTCTTCTAAACAGTGTTTCTATAATATTTGCACGCGTTGAAGGTCTTCCAATGCCATTTTCCTTCATCAATTCGCGCATTTTTTCATCGTCTACCTGCTTTCCTGCAGTTTCCATTCCGCGCAGCAAGGTAGCTTCGGTGTATTGTTTGGGCGCTTTGGTTTCCTTTTCTATAAAAGTTGGTTCATGCGGCCCTTTCTCGCCTTTCTTAAAACTTGGCAACGAATCTTGCTCTTTTTCATCTTTGGAGCCTGTAGCTTCTACTTTTTCAAAAACAACCTTCCACCCTTTCTCTAAAATTTCTTTTCCAGTAGTTTTAAAAGGAACTTTTTCGACCTTTCCCAAAACAGTGGTATTGGCTACCGAACAATCATCGTAAAAAACGGCTATAAAGCGTTTGGTAATTACATCGTATACCTTTTGCTCGTTGTTGTTCAAACTCGATTGCATTCCTGTTGGTATAATCGCATGGTGATCGGTTACCTTTTTATCGTTAAATACCTTTGTCGATTTTTTAATTTTCTTTCCTAAAATAGGCTGAGTTAAGTGTTGGTAGTTTGACAATTGACCTAATATGCCCGCCACTTTTGGATATACATCGTTGGGTAAAAAAGTAGTATCAACTCTTGGGTAAGTAATTAACTTCTGCTCGTAAAGTTTCTGTGCTATTTTTAAGGTTTCATCTGCTGAAAAGGCGAACTTATTGTTGCAATACACCTGTAGCCCTGTTAGGTCGAAAAGTTTAGGCGCATATTCCTTTCCCTTTTTCTTTACAATTGAAACCACTTCAAATTCGTGCTCCTTCACTAAATTAGCAAATGCCTCTCCTTCTTTTTTCTTTAGAAATTTCCCTTCTTCATAAGAAAAAACTGTATCGCGATAAATCGTTTGTAACTCCCAATATGGTTTTGGCTCAAAGTTTTGAATGTCCTTAAACCGCTGAACAATCATGGCAAGTGTTGGCGTTTGCACCCTTCCTATGGAAAGAACTTGTTTGTAACCGCCATGTTTCACTGTGTACAATCGAGTAGCGTTCATTCCCAACAACCAATCGCCTATGGCCCTAGAAAACCCTGCGTAATACAAATTATCGTACTTGCTTGCAGGTTGTAATTTTTCAAATCCCTCTTTAATGGCTTCCGTGGTTAAAGATGAAATCCACAGCCGTTTTACTTCTCCTTTGTATTCAGCTTGATCAATTACCCAACGCTGAATGAGCTCTCCTTCTTGACCAGCATCACCACAGTTAATCACCAATTCAGCATCATCGAACAGTTTTTTTACAATGTCGAACTGCTTTTTTATGCCGGGATTGTCAACTACTTTGGTTTTAAACTTTTCTGGTAACATCGGAAGGTAGTTCAAGTTCCAACTTTTCCAATGTTCTTTGTAGTCGTTCGGCTCAAGTAAAGTACACAGGTGACCAAAGGTATAGGTAACCACGTAGCCATTGCCCTCAAAATATCCGTCGTGCCGATTGTTCGCACCCAATACAGAGGCAATTTCTCGGGCTACACTTGGTTTTTCGGCAATGCAAACTTTCATAATTCCGAGTAAAATTAATTAAAATTGAGGTGGAGAGATTGACTCAAAAGGAGAACTTAATAACGAAAAATACCGTCAGCAAACAGAATTATAAAAAACTGATATGATTGTTCTTGCAAAATTCAAAAAGCAGAAAATTACATGAGTCCAATTAGTTGTAGGGAGAAGGTATTTTTTACTTACATTAGATTCTAAAATAGCATTCATGCTATTTGAAATTAGTTTATGTTAAAAATAATTGCCCTTGAAAAACAAACTACTTTATTTACTTCTCTGCGCAAAACTTCTACTCCTTTCTGAAGCTAAAGCACAGGAAGCCATGCAACGATCAATTATAACTGGCAATATTTCAGATTATAACATGCAACGAGATGGTGAGATGGCAGAAGTTATTTTTGATGATTTATTAGAAGTTAGAGTTAACTCAATTATCCATATAGATTCTACCGGAAACTTCAGCTTTCAAGTTACCCGTCCCTTTTCACAAACGGGAATGCTGATATTTGGGGAAAATCTATATAGTTTTTACGTTGCTCCCGGAGATAGTCAGCACTTTGACATTCACAGTTCAATAGCTCAAACAACTTTTACCGGAAATCACGCCGAGTTCAACACAAACTTAAATAGCTACTTCAAATTAATAAATTCTTTTGGAGACGACTATGACATTCAAAATAGTTTGAGGTGTACCCTATCGATAGAAGAATATCAAACATATATTGCTGAAAATAACAATGTAGTTAATTCTGCCGTCGATGCTTTTTTAGAAGAAAGCAAAGCAGGTAATGAATTCAAATCGTGGAGTATCTCTCATCGAAAGTACAGCAGCATGGCAAACTTTATGAAATATCGATGGCTCAAACCAATCAAGTGTAAGATAAACCCAGATTCATTCAACCTAACTATTCCACCATCGTATTTCTCCTTTTTAAAAGAGCCCAATCTCATTGAAAAAAACAGTCTCGGGAGTCAATCATTTTATTACTTCTTTACAGATTATTACAATTATATGTTTACAGAAGTCATGGACCAAGTGTGAATGTATTTTTGAGCCTGATCAATGATCGCATCAACCACAGGCTGCGGACAATGCCCTGCATTAATTACACCAATGCCTCCTGTAAAATCAATTAACTCCCTACCGTCTACATCAATAATTGTAGCACCTTTGGCCGATTGAACAGTTGCCGTATTAAATATTCCTACTCCATTAGCAACTGCGTTTTTTCTACGCTCTAAAAGCAATTCACTATTTGACTTACTCATTTTAAAATCAATTTATTATTTCTTGTATATTATTCTTTTCCTAGATTCTTAATCAGCAGCAAATGTATTTCTATTTTTAACGTAATTATCCGAATTCCACTACTATTTACTACATTAATTTAACTTCTAATATAACGAAATGCCGGCTCTTATTATAGATTCATTGTCAATACGATAATCTTAATGCTAAGGATAAAAACAAGCATTTTTCAGAGAACTTTCAGCGTCAATGTAACCTTCTACGTTTTAGCAAGTAATTTTTTCAGGTTTTTACTAACTTTGCGACTGAAAAATTGTATTCAATAAAATAAAGATATATGGATTTTGATGTTGTTGTATTAGGAAGCGGACCTGGTGGTTATGTTACTGCAATTAGAGCTGCTCAGCTAGGGTTTAAGACTGCGGTTATTGAAAAAGAATCATTGGGTGGTGTTTGTTTAAACTGGGGTTGTATCCCAACAAAAGCGTTATTAAAAAGTGCTAACGTATTTGAATACATTCAACATGCCGCAGATTACGGAATTGAGGTAAAAGATAGCAAAGCTAACTTTACTGATGTAATTAAAAGAAGTAGAAGTGTTGCCAACGGAATGAGTAATGGTGTTCAATTCTTGATGAAAAAGAACAAGATTGAGGTTATTATGGGAACTGGTACTTTAAAACCTGGAAAAAAGGTTGAAGTAAAAATGGAAGATGGTTCTACCAAAACGGTGAATGGAAAGCACATTATAATTGCCACTGGTGGCAGATCTAGAGTATTACCGAACCTACCTCAAGACGGAAAGAAAATTATTGGCTACCGTGAAGCAATGACCTTAGACAAAATGCCAAAATCGATGGTAGTTGTTGGTTCAGGTGCTATTGGAGTTGAGTTTGCCTATTTCTACAACGCAATGGGAGTTGATGTAACGATTGTTGAATATGCTGCAAATGTTGTTCCTGTAGAAGACGAGGATGTTTCTAAGCAATTGGCTAGAACGTTCAAGAAAAACGGAATTAAGATTAAGCTAGAATCTGAAGTAACCAAAGTTGATACTTCAGGAACAGGCTGCAAAGTAACAGTAAAGTCTAAAAAAGGCGAAGAAGTTATTGAAGCTGACATCGTTTTATCTGCCGTTGGCGTTGTTGCAAACATTGAAAATATTGGATTGGAAGATGTTGGTATTGCTACCGACAAGGGAAAGATCATGGTGAATGATTATTACAAAACCAACATTGATGGATATTACGCCATTGGCGATTGTGTTCCTGGTCAAGCGTTGGCGCATGTTGCTTCTGCTGAAGGAATTATTTGCGTTGAAAAGATCAAAGGTGAGCATGTTCAGCCATTGGATTATGGAAACATACCAGGTTGTACCTATTGTTCTCCAGAAATTGCATCTGTTGGTATGACTGAAAAAGCGGCTAAAGATGCGGGTTACGAATTGAAAGTTGGAAAGTTTCCTTTCTCTGCATCGGGTAAAGCCAGTGCTGCAGGTCACAAAGATGGTTTTGTGAAAGTAATTTACGATGCCAAATACGGTGAGCTTCTAGGGGCACATATGATTGGAGCTAACGTTACTGAAATGATCGCTGAGATTGTTGTTGCAAGAAAATTAGAAACCACAGGTCATGAAATGTTAAAAGCAGTTCACCCTCACCCAACCATGAGTGAAGCAGTAATGGAAGCTACTGCAGAAGCTTATGGAGAAGTGATTCACCTATAGAATGTAGAATCAAAAAATGAAAAATGTCGAATGAGGAAACTTGTTCGACATTTTTTATTCAGCCAATTCAGAAACCTTGCTTTACATTTGTTTGTTATTAGAATTAAATTGATTCACCAAAAAGTTACCCCATAATTGAAGAATTACCTATCCCTCATAAAATTCAGTCACACGATTTTTGCCTTACCATTTGCACTGATTGGATACTTCTTAGCCATTGAGTACTCCACCTATAGTTTTGATGCCATTCTACTGTTAAAAGTAGTTTTATGTATGGTTTTAGCTCGAAGCGCAGCCATGGCGTTTAACAGATACATTGATCGAGATATAGATTTAGCGAATGAGCGAACTGCAAAAGTTCGTGAAATACCAAACGGGAGCATCAACGCTAAATCAGCATTAATCTTTGTGATTGTCAACTCTATACTCTTTGTAACAACCACTTATTTTATAAACGAAATTTGCTTTTACCTTTCACCAGTTGCACTGCTTGTAATATTAGGCTACAGTCTAACCAAACGTTTTACAGCGCTTTGCCACTTAATACTTGGCATTGGGCTTTCGCTTGCACCCATTGGAGCATATTTAGCCGTAACGGGCTCTTTTGCTTGGCTTCCACTCTACTTTTCATTCGCAGTTTTATTCTGGGTTGCCGGTTTCGACATGATTTACTCCTTGCAAGATGAAGAGTTTGACAAGGAAATGGGATTAAATTCAATTCCTGCAAAAATCGGGAAGAGAGCAACTCTTAACCTTTCCATTCTTTTTCATACAATCACAGCAGGGTATTTACTTTCAGCAGCCTACCAAGCAAGTGCGGGAATTCTTTTCTGGATTGGCACATTCATTTTTATCGCTTTATTAGTGTATCAACATCTGCTGGTAAAACCAAACGATTTGTCAAAAGTTAACCTTGCTTTTTTCACAACTAACGGTATTGCAAGCCTTGTTTTTTCATTTTTTGTTATCTTGAGCTTTTATCTATAGCAATGTTTAACACTGATTTAAATCACTTCTTGCAACAATTTGATTCCCCTTGGTTGAAATTCTTCATGGAATTTATTTCGGCGCTAGGTGCCGTGCCTTTCGTGCTAGCATTTATTCTAGTAATTACGTTTGCGCTGAACTTTAGAAAAGGAATTGTACTGGTAAACATCGTAGCTTGGAAAGCAATGCTCACATTTATTGCCAAAAAAACAATAGACTACCCTCGTCCTGTGGATGTGGATACAACCCTTATTTCCGACGATTACAACAAAGTAAATCACCACTTAAAACCCCTATTACCTGACAACTTCACCGATTTATTGAGTGAAGAAGTTTTGGGAACAACAAGAACCGATCAGGAAGTTAATTATGGCTTCCCTTCAGGTCATACTTCTTTGCAAGTTGCGTTATGGTTGGGAATGTTTTTTCTATTTCGCAAACGTTGGATTTTAGCTTTAGGAATTTCCATTACCGTACTCACGATGTTATCGAGAATTTACTTGGCGCACCATTTTCTAGCCGATGTGGTAGGAGGCTTAACATTAGGAATGCTGGTGCTCGGCTTATTGGGAATCCTTGTCATTAGGTCTCGCTTTTTTACACAACTAAGCGCAGACTTTAAAAGTCTAACCATTCTCTGGCTTCCTATTTTAATGACGCCTTTTGTGAAGCACGTTGAAGTTTGGCTACTCGGTAGCTTACTTGGTTTAAACCTTGCTGCCACATTGATTATTTTACACGGTAACACTTTGATTTTTAGCCGAAATACCATCAAACGAATTAGCTCAGCTACTTTTATGATTGGACTTGTTTTTCTGACCTATTATTTTAGCTCAAATTTTGATTTTGGTGATAATCAATTTCTTCAACTATTTCTGATAACTCTTTTCACCTTTTTCATCTTTAGAGGAGCTGTTACCATTTTAAAACGAGTTAATTTTTTGAGTTACAAAATTTAACCTTCTATTAGAAATAAGACATAATAAAAGCCACACTGCTATGAAATAAATCATAGAAATTGTGGCTTTTATCTTTTACTAATGAAGTAGAATCTACTTTTTCAACATTTTTGCAGCATCTAATTTTGCCTTTAAAGCCTCAACTTTTTCCATTGCTGCAGCAATTTTATCAGACTTTAACAAATAAGCAGCTTCATCAATTGCTCCACTCGCCTTGTCTGCGTCTAACTGAGTTTTAGCAGCATTGATTTTTTCCATCGCTGTAGCTAGCTTTTGATCTCCTTTTGCTGTCGCTTCTTCTAATTTAGCGGCCTCTTCTTCTGTTTTGTAAGTAGAAACATCCTCTTCCTTTTCATCTGCAACTTCTTCAGCCTTTTCCATTTCGCCTTCAGCATCTTCCATCATTGTTTCACCCTCAGCCTTTGCTTCATTCGCTTTTGCTTCACCCTCAGCTTTTTTAGCAGCAGCATTTTCATGAGCAGCTTCCTTATTGCCCATCACTTTGTCGGCCTTTTCTTTGCCTTTCTCCATGATTTTTTCGCCTTCCTTCTTAACAACTTCGTCAGCTTTCTTTACGTTTTCTTCTCCCGCTTTTTCTTTTAATTTATTCAACTTACCTTGAGCAAATCCAGTAGTGCCTATTGTTAACAATGCAACAAGCATCATAAGTATATTTTTTTTCATCTTATTCTTTATAAATCGTTTATTACTTCGTCTAATTCGTTAGCCGACTTTTCAATTTCTTCTGCTGCTTCATGCATTTCAACTGCTACAGAATCTACAACTACAGTTGCTTCTTCCACCATTTCATCGGTTTCTGTAGTTGGTGTTTTTTCTCCACCACAAGCCATCAACAGCATTGATGCAAAAGAAAGGGTAATCATTACTTTTTTCATGTTATACAATTTAATTCGTGCAAAAATAACAGAAAGCTACAACTGTAAATAAATGTTAAAATATATCTTATCAACACTCATCTTTAGACTTTACAAAAACAAACTAGCAACCAAAACATCATTTTTCTTGATGCTCAAAAAATGGTATTTCAGGTCAAAAATAATTTCTAATTTTCGTAAAAAATTGAGGGATCAAATGAATGAAAAATAAAGCCATAAAAACAGATATCAAACAGCGATTTTGGTCAGTTAAACTTCTATTAATATTAGCTTTAGTCGCTACTGCTTCGTTTTTAGTAGGAAGCTTATTTCCGATAAATTCAAACCGCAAAACTCCTAGCACCACCACCCTCCCCGCAGAAAGTAAAAAACTTCTATACATCAACCCCTTGCTCGTCGTTCAAGATTCTAGAAATCAGAATACAGCGGAATTGAAAAACTTAGAAGAGTTGATTGCAACTACTGTTTCAGACTTAAATAAGTACGATAATTCATACCTTGAATCTATCTTTTTTCAAGATCTTACCAATTCAAAACAAATCTCTTACAATGTTAATGAATACTTCTCGCCCGCAAGCTTAATGAAGGTGCCAATTATGATTGCATTGTTAAAAATGTCGGAAGAAAAGCCTGAGATAATGGTTCCAAAAATTACATTTTTAGAAAACCGAGAAGCTATTTATACTAAAAGAAAAGCTTCTGAACGCAACAACACCATTTTAGCGAAAGGAATTTCTTATTCTATTTTTCAGCTAATGGAGATAATGATTTCAGAGAGTGATAACGAAGCCACCATTTTACTCCTCGACTACCTAAACTCTATCAATCCAAACTACTTGGATAAAGTGCAAAGAGATTTAGGACTCGAAATTCCTGACTCAGTTGTTTATACAGAAGATTTTATTACCGTTAAAAAATACTCTTCCTTTTTTAGAACCTTATACAATGCTTCTTACCTAAATGACGACAACTCAGAATTAGCATTGGCTATTTTAAAACAATCAGGCTATGGATTCGGCATTCGACAAGCTATTCCTGTAAACGTAGAAATAGCTCACAAATATGGCCACAAGTTAATTCGAGAAGATTTTCACGAATTGCATCATTTTGCTGTTGTTTATCACCCTAAAAAACCTTTCATATTAGGCGTAATGACCAAAGGAAAAGACTTGGAGAAATTAAAGACATTGATTGCTTCAATTACAAAAGTGGTTTACAACCATGTAAATGACGAAACGAGAAAAACAACCACCCGCCTGAAACGAGACCTAGAATAGTGTTGATTTGGAAATCAAATCACTACAAGAAAACACTTCCTGCAGTTAATTTTGATTCGTTAAAACGTTGCGAATCAATCTCAAGATTAACAGACATCTCGTTAAAATAAGAAATCAGGTTCTCTGTTGCCATGTTACCGGTCAAATCATCGGCGGCCATAGGACAACCTCCGTAACCCAAAATAGCACCGTCAAAACGCTTGCAACCGCATTTAAAAGCTGCATCTACCTTTTCCTTCCACGTATCGGGAGTTGTGTGCAAATGAGCACCTATTTCAAGATTAGGGTATTCGGGAATCAAAGTTGAAAACAAGCGGTTAATAATTCCGGGTTCTGAAACCCCAATTGTGTCGCTTAATGCAAAAAATTTCAAGTCAAATTGAGCTAATTTTTGAATCCATTGAGCAACAATGTCTTCATGAAATGGATCTCCATAAGGGTTTCCAAAACCCATTGAAATATAAGTAACCATTTGCTTATTATGCTTTTGACATAACTTTTGAATAGCTTCTACTCGACCCATGGATTGATCGATGCTCGAATTGGTATTTCGTTGTTGAAACGTTTCAGAAATAGAAAAAGGATAACCCAAATAATCAATCTCTTCAAAATTACATGCATCTTCTGCCCCACGTTCATTTGCTACAATTGCCAAAAGTTTTGACTTAGTTTTACTTAACTCTAACTTGGAAAGAACTTCTGAAGTATCTTTCAATTGAGGGATAGCATTTGGAGAAACGAAAGAACCAAAATCAATGGTATCAAAACCTACCCTTAGCAGTTGATTCAAATAATCGGCTTTTGTTTGTGTTGGAATAAATTCGTGGATGCCTTGCATGGCATCTCTAGGGCATTCAATCAACTTCACCTCACTCATATTTATTTCTTTGAAAAATAATTAATTAAACCTTTATTGATTCGTTTTACCATTCCCGGCCCTTCGTAAATAAAACCGGTATAAATTTGAACTAGATCTGCGCCTGCTTCTAACTTTTCTATCGCATCTTCGGCGGTGTAAATTCCACCAACGGCAACAATTGGAAACGATTTGCCAGACTTTTGCGACAGGTACTTTACTACCTCTGTCGACCTCTTTCGCACAGGCTTACCACTTAAACCGCCGGCACCAATGGCTGAAACCTCAGAATCACTTGTGTTTAAATTAGAGCGATCAATAGTTGTATTGGTTGCAATTACCCCATCTATTTTTGTTGAGTTGACAATATCTACAATGTCGTCGAGTTGATCATTTGTCAAATCTGGAGCAATTTTTAGCAAAATTGCTTTTCTCTTTGGCTTTGCATTGTTTTTATCTTGAAGCGTTTGAAGCAACTTAGTCAAAGGCTCTTTATCCTGTAAAGCTCTCAGGTTCGGCGTATTCGGAGAACTCACATTGACAACAAAGTAATCTACAAAATCGAAAAGTTTTTCAAAGCAAATCACATAGTCGTTAATTGCTTCTTCGTTTGGAGTTACTTTATTTTTACCAATGTTTCCTCCTATAATTTGATTTGGATTGCGATTTTTTAATCGCTCAATCATTTCATCAACTCCACCATTATTAAACCCCATGCGGTTGATCAGCGCCTCATCTTGTGGCAAACGGAACAAACGAGGCTTAGGGTTACCATCTTGTGGCTTCGGAGTTACGGTACCCACTTCAATAAAGCCAAACCCTAGGCAAGCTAACTCTTCATACAATTTAGCATCTTTGTCAAAACCTGCTGCTAAACCAACCGGATTGGGAAATTTTAAACCAAACAATTCCTTTTCTAGCCTAGAGTCATCAATTTTATACAAGGATTTTGCAAAAGATTTTGAAATATTGCTTTTTAGCAATACTTTCAGCCAATCAAATACTTTGTAATGAATAGTCTCAGGATCTTCCTTAAAAAATAAAGGCTTTACGACAGTTTTGTACATGGACATTAAATAAGAAATTCAAAGTTAATTAGAATGCGTCACATCAAAGTAAGTCAGCGAGCAGAATTATGAACCATCCCAAGTTAGAACAATTCAAAGAAGTTTTAGAAACCGATTTTGCTACTTTCTACTTGAATGATGTTAAAGATACGCTAATCGTTAGGTATAGAGCATCAACAGAAATTACACTAGACATTGCAAAAGAGGCCTTAACCGTAATAAAGCCGTTCAAGGATGCAGGTTCGGTATATGCTATTATTGATTTTTCTGCGCCATTTTTAAGCATGACGAATGAAGCCAAACAACACTATAAAGCAAATGTGAGTAGCCAAAACACCTACTTAGTTGTAATAATTGTAAGAGATAAGGCTCATAAAGTTTTAGCGAATATGTACGCACGTTTTGACAAACCAATTATACCAACTAGAGTTTTTACTAGTATTAAAGAAGCCTATCGTTGGTTAACCGAAAATAAAATTTAATTTCTAAAAAATATTTACTCACTATGGAGCACCCTACTTTACCTGATTACCATTTAATTGAACAACTTGATTACGTTGATTTTTACAGCAATTCAACCGGAGATACATTAATTGCCCGTTTCAAAGAGTCTTCAGTAATTGATTTAGAAATGGCGAAGGAATCGTTAGACTTGATTCGAGAGTACAAGAAAGATAGGCCTACTTACGGCATTACCGATGCCAGCCCTAAATTTTTAGATTTTACCGCGGATGCCAGAAATTATTACAGAGAAAACATGATTAAAGGCGAAACAATTATTCATGCGATTGTAGTTGAAGACATGGCAACCAAAATATTAGCCAACATATTTGCTCGATTTGATAAACCAAAGGTTTCTACTCGAGTATTTACAAGCATCCACGATGCAGTTCAGTGGATTGAAGATGCTAAGATGTAGTAGCAGACAGATACTCTTCAAACGTTCCATCACTGTAAAAAACAAGTACTTTTTTTATTTGTCTCGCCGACGTGCTTTTGTCAACTAGTGCATTTTCGTCGGGTTTGTTTTGAATTAACTCTTTCGGTTTTTCTACCGTTTCTTGTTTAGGCTTTTCAATTTTTACTTCAGATTCATTTTTTGGTGCCGAACCAATGTTTGTTTTTCCATTAATCAACCATGTTGAATCTACTTTTGGGAAACGATTCATCACCTTCTGAATAAACTCTAAACTGGGCTTATTTCTGCCGGAAAGTATGTGCGAAACAGAAGAACGTTGCACACCAATTTCATCAGCAAATTGTGAAGCTGTCATGCTGTTCAACTTCATCACATATCGAAACCTCTCTATTAAATCCATCTTTTTGTCGAGTTACATTTGTCACGCATTCGCAACGTTACAAATGTAATCAAATCGAGTTACATTTGTAATTTACATTTGTAACTTTTACTCGGCACAACATAAATTACCGCATTTTAATTTAAACTAATTGTTTAAGTAAGTAATATAAATTACTGAATTTATTAATCTAAATAGAATATTAATTTATAAAGGCATTACTTTACTGTCCCGTTATATTACGTGTACCAAGTCTACTCCAACTTACCGTAAAATGGTGTGATTACATTTGTCATTTAAATTACATTTGTAACAAAAAATCTTTTTAAGCACTATTTCACAAACCTCAACTGCATCATAATGCATCACTGTTTCAAAACCTCAGCCGCAAGAATCATTCTGTATAATACTGTTAGAAACAGGCACAATTATTTCTGTTTCTGATTGACTTTTCTTTGATTCAAATTCATCAAAATATGCCAATCGCAAATGACACTTCTACCCTATTAGTTTAACTAACGTATCAATTCAAATTACCAGTTACAGATTTAGTAGAATACCCGAACCCTAAGTCTGAAAATTCAAAAAGTTTGAGTTATACTTTTTTAGCGTTGCTGAAGAAAGCCATTAGAGCTTTATTGAGCCATCCATTTCTCGACCAATGCGATTATCAATAAATTAAATTTTTCTAAGTGCAGCTTTAAGGCGAAACTCGAACCAAACAGCAAATTTGCTTTAATCGTTTATGGCGGCTTATGTTCGATCAATTCTATACTTACTCTCTTTATCGGCTATTTTATAAAATAAGCGGTATCGAAATTTATCATCAAGACTTAATCACCCATAATAACTGCTATAAATCAACAATATAACTCTCTTTCTTTACGATTATTTTTAGATAAGTCTAAAATAATAATTAGATGATTATAACTAACTTTGCATCAAAAATTACAAATGACTTCGTTAACGGAAGAAAATTATTTGAAAGCAATTTATAATCTAAATAAGTCAACTGAAAAGAAGGCTTCTACCAATGAAATTGCCAAGCAAATGCAAACTAAAGCTTCATCTGTAACAGACATGCTTAAACGGTTGAATGAAAAAAAACTGGTTGACTACGAGAAATATAAAACGGCAAAAATCACTAAGAAAGGGGAAAAAGTTGCTATTTCCATCATCCGTAAACATCGCCTTTGGGAGTACTTTCTGGTTGAAAATTTAAATTTTGGCTGGGACAAAGTTCATGACATTGCCGAACAACTAGAGCACATAGAATCTGAAGAGTTAACCAATAAATTAGAGGAATTTCTGGGTTTCCCCAAATTTGATCCTCACGGCGACCCCATTCCGAACAAGCAAGGAGTGTTTCCTAGCAGAGACAATCAAAAACTGAGTGAAGTGAATGCAGAAACCATAGTGATCATTACGGGTGTAGAAGACCACTCAACGAGTTTCTTACATTTTTTAAACGAAATGGAAATTGAGCTAGGAACTGAACTCAGCATTAGAACTAAAAATGAGTTTGACAACTCAATCATCGTTATCAATCAACAACAACAAAAATTTACCTTATCTCATAAAGTAGCAAGTAACCTTTACATAAAACAAAAACATGAAAAATAAACTAATCCTATTCACATTTATTATTGCCCTATTTTCTTGTAAATTAAGCACAAAAGAAGATAGTAAAAAAATTAACACCATTGTTTGTACCACCGGTATGATTGGAGATATTGTAAAAAATATTGTAGGTGACCAAATTAAGGTTGTAACGCTAATGGGCCCGGGCGTTGATCCTCATTTATACAAAGCGACTCAAGGAGATTTGAAGTTACTGAACGAAGCAGATGTAATTGTATACAATGGCCTTCATTTAGAAGGTAAAATGGGTGAAATATTTGAAAAGCTTGAAAAACAGAAAAATATAATTGTAGCAACGGACGCTATTCCTAAAGCCGATTTGATAAACAACACCGAATTTAAAGGCGCATACGATCCACACATATGGTTTGATGTTCAATTATGGAACACCTCTACTAATTATATTTCAAAAAAGTTGTGCGAACTAGTTTCAGATAGCATTGCCCAAAAATTTAAAAGTAATACTCTGACGTACACGAAAAGTTTGAGTGCGTTAAATGATGCAATCATTGCTAATTTTAATAACATAGATGCTGAACGAAAAGTCTTAATTACAGCCCACGATGCATTTGGTTATTTTGGACGAGCTTACGGTTTTGAAGTGAGAGGTTTACAAGGAATTTCTACCACCTCAGAATATGGACTTAAAGATGTTAGTGACTTAGTCAATTTCATTATTGAACGAGAAATAAAAGCAGTATTTGTGGAAACATCAGTCTCTTCAAAATCATTAGAAGCAATTGTAGAAGGTTGCATGGAAAAAGATCATGAGGTTAAAATTGGCGGAAAACTATACAGTGATGCCATGGGCAAAGAGGGTGCACCGGATGGCACCTACATTGGAATGGTAAAACACAATGTAAAAACAATTTTAAAGGGAATTTAGTAGACTGGAAATTCATCATTTTAAGCTAATTATTTTAATTAAGACGAAACATGATCAGTATAGAAACGCATAACCTAACAGTATCTTACAACAAAAGACCTGTTTTATGGAATATTGATTTTGAGCTACCAACAGGAAGTATTGTAGGAATTATTGGCCCGAATGGTTCTGGTAAAACAACACTGCTAAAAGCCATTATGGGACTCGTTCCGACAAGCAGTGGCTACGTAAAAATTTTTGATAAAGACTTAGCCGATGTTCGGCAACGAATTAGCTATGTTCCGCAAAGAGAATCGGTAGATTGGGACTTCCCCGCTTCTGTAATGGACATTGTTTTAATGGGTCGCTATAAAAAAGCAAACCTGATGAAACGAATCTCTAAGGCAGATCTAGAAATTGCTGCAGAAGCACTTGAAAAAGTAAATATGCTTGAATTTAGCAATCGACAAATTTCGCAGCTGAGCGGCGGTCAGCAACAACGGGTTTTTATTGCACGATCTTTAGCACAAGGTGCCGACTTATACATTATGGATGAACCTTTTGTAGGAGTTGATGCAGCAACTGAAGAAGCTATTCTAAACCTCCTCTCAGACATGAAAAAAGAAGGAAAAACGGTTGTTGTTGTGCATCACGATTTGCAAACTGCTAAAGATTACTTCGATTGGATTGTGCTGCTCAATACGAGAATGGTAGCTGCAGGGCCCAAAGATGAAATATTTAAAGAAGAGTTACTGCAAGAAGCATATGGCGGAAAACTAAATGTGCTCAGTAAAGTGGGCGACTTAATGAAGGAGAAAGCATTTAATGTGAGAGAGAAATAATCTGATAATGAATAATGACCAATTAAGAATAAGCAGATTAAAAGCTACCTGTAGAAATATATTAGTCATTGGTAATTAATAATTAGTAACTGATACATGAATTCCACTTTCCAATTTATTTCCTTCTCAGATCCTAACGTACTTTTTGTTGTGTTGGGCACCATGATCTTGGGAGCGTCGGCAGCCATTGTGGGGTGTTTCTCATTTCTGCGAAAGCGAGCATTGGTGGGCGATGCCATTGCTCATTCCATTCTGCCTGGTGTTTGTTTGGCTTTTATGGTTTCAGGCAGTAAAAATCCCTTCTACCTGATTATAGGAGCATTTATAACCGGTTGGTTGTCGCTGTTGCTCATTGATGGAATTACGCGAACCACAAAAATTAAAAGCGATACCGCAATAGGAATAATTTTAAGTGTCTTTTTCGGAGTTGGCATCTTACTGCTTACCTCTATTCAACATTCAGGAAATGCGGCACAGGCAGGTTTGGATAAATTTTTATTCGGCAAAGCTGCATCGTTAACCAAAGATGACATTTATGTATTTAGCTCCATTGCCATCGTTTTGGTGATTGTTGTTGTACTCTTTTACAAGGAATTTAAACTCATCTCCTTTAATCCAGATTATGCAAAAGTCATTGGTTTACCTGTTCGGTTTTTAGAGTTTTTGTTGGCAACCATTACAGTTTTGGCCGTAGCAGTTGGTATACAAGCCGTTGGTGTAGTATTAATGGCAGCATTATTAATAACTCCAGCTTCTGGTGCTCGTTTTTGGACAGACAAATTAAGTACCATGATTTTAATTGCCACCTTATTTGGTGCAGCTTCAGGCTTTTTAGGATCATACATTAGTTACATTGCTCCTGCTATGCCAACGGGGCCGTGGATTGTTATGTGCCTTTCTCTTTTAACCATTGGTTCCATTTGGTTTGCTCCCAAAACTGGTATGCTTTCAAAATTTAGAGTTCAGAAAGAAAACAACAGAAAGATTTTGATAGAAAATGTGCTGAAGCTTTTTTACCACCTTGGTGAACGAACAAACGGTTTTAAAGACGAACGAAGTACAACCGCCCTGCTAGAAACGAGAGATCTGCGAATAAAAGAATTGCAACGAGGCTTAAACTTACTCAAACAAAGTCACTGGGTGCGGAAGAAAGGCGAAAACTGGGTAATTACCGAAAGTGGATTAACCGAAGCCAAACGAATTATTAAACTGCACAGATTGTGGGAAATGTACCTAAACCAGCGTTTAAAACTACAACCTGACCACGTTCATAACGATGCCGAGGCTATTGAACACATCATTACACCACAGTTAGAAATAGAATTGGAAAAGGAGCTAAACTATCCTACCAAAGATCCTCACGAAAGTATAATCCCTTACAACGAATAATGGAAGCATTTTGGATCATATTAGTTGGCTCATTAATAGCCGTTTCGTGTGCCATACTAGGTTCTTACCTCATTTTAAGAAAAATGGCCATGGTGGGCGACGCCATATCTCATGCAGTATTACCGGGCATTGTAATTGCCTATTTGCTCTCAGGTTCCAGAGAAACATTACCCATGTTGTTGGGCGCTGCTTTTTTAGGGGTATTGACCACCATTTTAATTGAGTTGTTTTACAAAAAAGCTCGCCTGCAAATTGATGCATCCATCGGCATTACTTTCACGTGGCTCTTCGCTATTGGAATAATTTTAATTTCATTATTTGCAGGCCAAGTAGACTTGGACCAAGACTGTGTGCTGTATGGCGAAATCGCCTACGTTCCACTCGACTTATGGGTTACTGAAAGTGGATACAACATGGGGCCAAGAACGGTGTGGATTGCCTCTGGACTACTACTTTTGATAGTGCTATTTATTTGGAAAGGCTACAAAGGTTTGTTTATAACCACCTTTAATGAAGAGTTTGCTAAAGCCTTAGGAATTGGAGTAGCCTTTTGGCATTATGCATTAATGGGCGCAGTTTCGTTGACTACTGTTGTTTCTTTTGAATCGGTAGGTGCAATATTAGTTGTTGCATTGCTTATAGTGCCACCTGCAACCGCTTATTTAATTACAACCAACCTTAAAAAGATGCTCGTACTCGCCTCTATCTTTGGCATTCTGAGTGCTTTCGGAGGGTACTATTTAGCTGCAGCCATTAACGGTTCCATTGCCGGAGCCATGGCTACTGTAGCAGGAATTTTATTCGGTATAGTTTGGGTAGCTATTTTGATGCAGAAAAGAAGACCATCAAAAACGGCCATTAATTACTTGGATTAATTTTAATAAAAGGTCGCTGCTACTGTTTTTACCAAAGATTTCAATTGAGAACTAACAAGGCTACTGTGTGAACTCATAGTAGCAAACTGTAAATTTAGTCTCTCAAAAGCAACTTGTAGTGAGTAACTTGCGTCTAAATTATCAATGTATCTATTTTTACATTAAAACTAACTCGCATGAAAAAACTTTCTCTACTACTTACTCTTTGTTTGGCGCATTTAATTGGCGTTTCACAGGCCATTCGTTTACAAGAAAACTTTAACACAAGTGCTTTGCCTGTTGGTTGGACTAATAACGCTGTAACAGGAACCCAAACATGGAGTTTCGGAATTAATGGTTCAGTGACAAACGCCGGAAACAATAACTTAGACGGTACAGCCATGGCTTATTTTGACGATGATAATTTTGGAGCCTCAAGTATAAACAATACGGTTTCTCTGACTTCCCCGGTATTCGATAATTCAACAGACTCTACCTCTACCTTAGAGTTCGATTATAATTTTAGAGAATTTGCAGGACCTTTAGATCGTTTCTACGTAGAGGTGTATGACGGAACTGCTTGGAATACCGTATTCTCAACAACAGCAAATGATTGCGGTAATTGGCTTGGAGCTTGTGCCGGTAATTTCCCTCATGCAAACATTGACATTACAGCACATAAAAATACAAACTGCCAAGTACGTTTTACCTATCACGATGGTAACGATTGGTGTTGGTATGTTGGAATAGACAACGTTTTAGTCACTTCTTCCGTTAACAATGATTTAGAGATGGCGGCCATTGAAAACCCTAAAAACTCTTGCGCGTTAGGTTCAACAGAAACCGCACAAGTATTGATTAAGAATAACGGTGGAAATATGATAGCCGCTCCATTTTACGTGACAATAGACGTTAACAATGGAAATCAAACCATTACAGACACTGTAAATTCAACCATGAATGTGGGAGATTCTCTTTTGTATACGTTCAATTCAACCCTAAACCTCTCAAATAAAGCAGTCTATTCATTAAAAGCGTATTCTTCCTTTTCATTAGACTCTATTAACGGCAACGATACAGTAACCGCTTCAGTTGAAAACACAACCGCTTTGAACATTCCATTTTTAGAAGATTTTGAAAGTTTATCATCAAGTTGGATTTTAAGTGGTCAAAATAATTCATGGCAAATAGGCACACCAATCGGAATAGTTTTAGACTCCGCCTACAGAGGAACAAGCGCAGCAGTAACTAATCTGTCTGGTAATTATAATAGTTCTGAAACATCTTATTTAGAAACAGCTTGTATTTCTTCCTCTCAAGTAGGTCGTACACCCATACTTTCATTTTACATTAATCACATTTCAGAGCCCAATTTTGATGAATTAATACTAGAATCTTCTATTGACGATGGAGCGACGTGGCAAAAGGTTAATGCAGGAATAACTTCTAGCAATTGGTATGTCAACAGCTCAAGCTGGAACGGGATTTCAAACGGTTGGATTAAAGTTGAGAATAGCTTGGACGGTTTAGCTGCTCAAAGTGATTTTAAACTACGCTTCGTGTTCACATCTGATGCATCGGGAAACCGCGAAGGTTTTGCAATTGATTATTTTGAAATCTATTATGCCAATCCTGTTTCTGTGGCTGAAAATACCATTAAATCTAACGTTGAACTATACCCTAACCCCAACAATGGCAACTTTAATCTAAGCGTTTCGAACGAATTAGTTGGCAAACAATATCAAGTTTTTGATGTGAAGGGCGGTTTGGTAAAGCTAGCGAGAATTGATGCTGTCAACTCTCAAATTGAATTGAGTAATGCCGAAAAAGGCGTTTACTTTATTAAAATTGAAGGATATACTAAGACAGAGCGGATTGTAGTACTGTAAACTTTTATATTATTAACCGCAATGAACGGCCACTTTGAATTGATTCGAGGTGGCCGTTTAATTTGCATCAAGCCAAAAATTATTCAAAAACTTCATTCTACCCCTGCCTGCCGCAGGCATGGTTCTTCATCCTCATTATCCATTCTGTATTTTTTACTCTTTAAAAACATTAATTTCACTTTTTGTGATTTTATCAATTAGTTATGAAACGACGAACTTTTCTCAGCTCTACTGCCCTAGCTTCTTTGGGTGTAGTTTTAACCCGTTGCGGGTTTGCTGCGACTCCAGAAAAAAAGAGTGAAAACCCAACGATTGCATCATCTAAAAAACCAGTAGTCATATCAACATGGATTCACGGCATGGAAGCCAACAAAGCCGCGTGGGAAGTCTTAAAAGCTAAGAATTCTGCCCTAGATGCTGTAGAACAAGGCGTCCGTGTAACAGAATCTGATGCTACGAACAGAAGTGTTGGTTTGGGCGGAAACCCTGACAGAGATGGAAATGTAACACTCGATGCGTGCATTATGAACCACGAAAGTGAGTGCGGCGCAGTTGCCTATTTGCAAAACATTGAGAACCCCATTTCCGTTGCTCGAAAAGTAATGGAAGACACACCCCACGTGATGCTTGTGGGAAAAGGTGCTGAAGAATTCGCCTACGAAAAAGGCTTTCCTAAAAAGAACCTTTTGACCGAAGGTGCTAAAGCAGATTGGGAGAAATGGAAGAAATCTGAAAATTTAAAGAAACCAGAGATCAACCACGAAAACCACGATACCATTGGTATGTTGGCCATTGATGCTGAAGGCAACTTATCCGGTGCCTGCACTACGAGTGGTTGGGCGTATAAATTACCCGGTCGTGTTGGCGACTCTCCTATTATTGGAGCGGGGTTATTTGTAGATAATGAAATAGGCGCGGCTTGTGCAACAGGAATGGGTGAAGCCGTTATTCGCATTGCAGGTAGCCATACCGTGGTAGAATTGATGCGACAAGGTAAAACACCAAACGAAGCATGCAAATTGGCGGTAGAGCGAATTATTGCCAAACACAAAGATTTAGAAGGGTTACAGGTGGGATTTTTAGCATTGAATAAAAACGGTGAAGCAGGCGCTTACTCTACTTATGCCGGTTTTAATTATGCCTATACCGATAATGAAAAGGCGGAACTAATAGATGCAGGTTATGAAATGGAGTGGTATAATTAGACTTTAAGATTTGAGGCCTGTTAGACTATTAGACCAATCGTTGAAATTCAAAAAAATGAATAATGTTATCCAATTTTTTCTTTTAGCCTTTGCTTTAACGTTTTCAGCATTTGGTCAAAGTGACACTTCCAATTCAAATATAATTATATACCGGAAATCACTAGATATCATTCCTAAACCTAAAGAGGTAAAAGTTCTTGAAGGATGGAATTTAATCTCTCAAGGTGTAGACGTCCAATTTGACAATGAATCTCCATCTCCTGATCTGCTTATTTCAGTTTTTAAAAAATCAAACATTAAGGTTCTACCGGTATACCCTAAGAAAGTAATCGTTACCCAAAGTTATGATCTTAAAGAAGAAGGATACGAACTAAATGTTACCAGTGACACCGTTTTTATCAAGTACGGAGATGTATTCGGACTGAAACACGCCACGACTACGTTTTCGCAATTGGTTTTGCTGAATAAAAGTGCGCACGCTTCAACCATACATATTCCAATTGTAAAAATTAAGGATTGGCCGAGGTTCGAACATCGTGGACTCCTACTCGACTGTTCTCGACATTTCTTTGAAAAAGAAGTGATTTTAAAGTACATTGATTTATTGGCTTTATACAAAATGAATGTGCTGCATTGGCATTTAACCGAAGATCAAGCTTGGCGTATTGCCATTGATAAATATCCTAGATTAGAGTCTGTAGCTTCTAAACGAACGGAGTTTGACGGCTCAGAATACAGCGGTATTTACTCCAAAGAAGACATTCGAGAAATTGTTAAATATGCCACTAGTCAAGGGATTGAAGTGATACCTGAAATAGAACTTCCGGGTCACTCGCAAGCAGCCATAGCAGCTTATCCGCACCTGTCGTGCACAGGAAAGCGGGTTGAAGTAGCGAACGATTGGGGCGTTTTCAAAGAGATTTATTGTGCCGGGAACGATTCAGTTTTTATCTTTTTAGAGGATGTACTAACTGAAGTAGTTGACTTGTTTCCATCAAAATACATCCACATTGGTGGCGATGAAGCACCTAAATCGAGGTGGGAAGAATGCCCAAAATGCCAGAAGAGAATTGAAACAGAAGGACTAAAAGACGAGCATGAATTGCAGTCGTATTTTATCAAGCGAATTCAATCCTTCCTGAAAAGCAAAGACAGAGAAATAATTGGCTGGGATGAGATTTTAGAAGGTGGACTTGCTGAAGGCGCTGTAGTTCAATCATGGCGAGGGTTTGAGGGAGGAATAGCAGCCGCTCAGCAGGGCAACAAGGTCATCATGTCTCCTACTTCTCACGCTTATTTGGATTATGATTTAAAGTCAATTAACTTGGAGAAAATATACAGTTTCAATCCCATTCCCAAAGAACTAGCTAAAGCCTATCGTTCAAACATTATTGGCGGAGAATGCAACATGTGGACTGAACACGTGCCCGATGAAAAAACGCTAGATCAGAAAGTATTTCCGAGAATGTTAGGCATTGCAGAAGCGCTGTGGAGTCATACCACAAAAGATTATACAGACTTTAACCGAAGGATTCAGAGTCACTACGCGATTTTAGAACGCTATGAGGTAACTTATGGAGAAGAAAGCCATCCGTTTACCTATTCCACATTTACGCGCAATGATTCGTTGTTTGTGGAGCTCATTCCAGCTACCAAAGACTTAAAGCTAACGTATCAATTTGCGCATGGAGTAAGAGACAACGCCATAGAATATCAAAAACCAATCTATATCGATTCCAACAAATCAATTCATGTACAGGCATTTAAAAATAACAAACCCTACTTCTGTGTGCTTGATTTTCCGTTAGCCAGACACAAAGCAATTGATGCAACGGTGAGTTACGAATCGGAATGCAACGAATGGTATACAGCAGGCGGAGAACATGCCTTGGTAGATGGAAAGTTGGGAACATTTGATTTTAGAGACGGAAACTGGCAAGGGTTCTGGGGAAATGATGCAAAAGTAAAATTGAGTTTTGAGGAGGTTCAACGTTCAAAAGAAGTACGAGTGAACGCCTATCAATACAACAACTCTTGGATTTTTATTCCCACACAAATTGAATTAATGTATTCTAAAGATGGTAATAGTTGGAATTCCTTTGGACCAACGATACCCTCGAATGTTGACCCTAAAAAGAGAGGAAAGTTTATTCATGAGTTCATTATTTTATCAAATGAGGAAGTGGAATTTAAGTACTTAAAACTACAGGTGAAAAATTTGGGCAAAGTTCCCGAATGGCATGAGGCTGCAGGTTCTGATGCTTGGATTTTTATGGACGAAATACAGGTAAAATGATTTTTGAATTGTGCACAGACGCTCTTGAAGGAGCAAAAATAGCTAAGGTTTACGGTGCTAAAAGAATTGAGCTCTGCTCTGCCCTTTCTGTTGGTGGACTCACTCCAAGTCCAGCTCTCACTGCACAATGCGCAGCAATTAAAGCTGTGGAAACCCACGTCATGATTCGCCCACGAGAAGGCGACTTTGTTTACTCAGCGAATAACATTGAAGTAATGCTAAAAGACATTCAACTTCAAGCTGAAGCAGGCGCCAAAGGAGTCGTGTTCGGCTGCCTAACGTCAGATAACACCATTGATATTCAACAAAACATCACTTTGGTAGAAGAAGCCCGCAAGTGCGGATTGGAATGCACTTTTCACCGAGCATTTGATTTTGTAGCTTCACCTATGGAAGCGTTAGAATCATTAATTAACATTGGGTTCAACCGAATTTTAACCTCTGGTGGAAAACCAACTGCTGATGCCGGAATGGAGCAGATTAAACAAATGGTTGAAAAAGCAAAGGGAGAAATTGAAATCATGGCTGGAAGTGGAGTGAATTCGTCGAATGCCCTAGCGTTGGCCTCAACGGGAATCCTAGCGCTACATTTTACTTCGCATCACGCTACCGCATATGAGTTGGGAATGGGAGTTTCCAACACACCTAACCCAGAAAAAATTCAGAGCATTACTGCTTTATTCTCATGAAAAAACTCTTTTACCTCTTTTTACCCCTACTTTTCGCTTCTTGCAGCAACCAAAGCGAACATGAAATTATTTTTCAATCAAAAGTAATTTCTGAAAATTGGGAGTTCTCCGAAGCTGGTAAAAGCGAATGGCACCCTGCTAAAGTTCCTGGCTCAGTTCACATGGATTTATTTCATAACCAAATCATTGCAGATCCTTATTTTGAAAACAATGAACTGAAACAACGTTGGATCGAAACAAAAAACTGGACGTACAGAACCACCTTTGAAGTAGATAGCCTTAACCTTTCTGCCCAAAGAAACAATTTAAAATTTAATGGATTAGACACTTACGCTAAGGTGTATTTAAATAACGCATTAATTCTCACTTCCAATAACATGTTTAGAACATGGGAGGTGCCAGTTCATGATTTGCTGCAATTAGGAATGAACGAATTGAGAATTGAGTTTGAATCGCCTATCAATCACAATAAAGAAGCTGTAAAAAACTATCCTTACACCCTCCCTTCAGGTAATGAAACGGCTGATATTGAGCCAAAAGTTGCCAATTTTACTCGAAAGGCAGCGTATCAGTTTGGTTGGGATTTTGCGCCACGCTTTGTCACTTCAGGGATTTGGAAAACCATTCAATTGCAAGATTGGAATTACGCAAGAATTACCAATGTTTACACCTATACCAAAGCCATTGAAGAAGGTATCGCTTTCATGGAAACTGAAATGGAGATTGAAGCGATTGAAACAGGCCAATATGAACTTGAAATAGATGGCATTCGCAAGGTAAAAGAGCTGAAAGCTGGAATAAATGTAGTTAAACATTCATTTGAAGTAAAGAATCCTAATCTATGGTCAATCAACAATGAAGATCCCAACTATCTATACAAACAAATCATCTTTTTAACCAAAGAAGGAAAGAAAGCTTTTTACAGTCAAACTGAATTTGGAATACGTACAATTGAGTTGGTAAATGAGCCTGATTCTGTGGGGACTTCGTTCTTTTTCAAGCTTAATGGTAAGAAGATTTTTGCTCAAGGAGCAAACTACATTCCACAGGATGTTTTTCTATCTCGAGTAACTCCAGCCAAGTATGAAAAACTGATTCAACAAGCGAAAACAGCAGGAATGAATATGCTCAGGGTTTGGGGCGGAGGAATTTACGAACGAGAAATTTTCTACGAATTGTGCGACAAGTACGGCATTATGGTTTGGCAGGACTTTATGTTTGCCGGTAGCCTTTATCCTGAATCGGAAGAATTTACAGCGAATATAACGCAAGAAGTGATTGAAAATATAAAAAGACTGCGAAGTCATCCTTGTTTGGCGCTTTGGTGCGGCAACAACGAACAAGAAGTAGCTTGGAAGAATTGGGGTTGGCAAAAACAGTTTGGCTATTCTCCTGAAGACTCCGCTAAAATATGGAACTATCAACAGTATTTGTTCCGAGATTTGATTCCTAAACTCGTTGCTGAACACTCTTCTACCATCGACTACACGCCTACTTCGCCACTCAGCAATTGGGGAACTGCGGAAAACTTTAATCACGGCAGCATGCACTATTGGGGCGTTTGGCACGGAAAAGAGCCTTTTGAAAACTTTGAAAAGAATGTTGGCCGATTTATGGTGGAATATGGTTTTCAATCTTTCCCAAGTCTAGAAACCTTAAAAAAGACAATGGATGACAGTAGTTTATATCTAAACTCCATTGCCATGCAAAACAGACAGAAAAGTTACATTGGCAACGGCTTAATTGAAGAGCACATAAAGCAGTATTTCGATGCGCCTAGCTCTTTTGAAGAGTTCGTGCAACTCAGCCAAGAAACGCAGGCCAAGGGCTTAAAAATGGCCATTGATGCGCATCAGCGAAGACGACCATACTGTGGTGGAACTTTATTTTGGCAGCTAAATGATTGTTGGCCCGGACCAAGCTGGTCAGTGATTGATTATTACGGCAACGAAAAGATAGCGTATGAGGTTGTGAAAAAAGCTTTTAATTAATTGCTAATGTCTAATTAATAATTACTAATGCCTTTTGATAATTACTACAGCCCAATTGATAATTGATCATTAACAATTAGTAATTAATCAATCAAAATCTCATCCACAAACAACCAAGCATCATTGCCCACACCTAAGTGCCACTCGCCTATTTTGCCATAATTTTCTGCTTCTACCTTTACGTATTTTGCTGTTAAAGGCTGTTTAAATGTAAATTCAAAATCTTGCGTAAAAGATCCGTATTCCTTGTCGGAAAAGGTGTTTTCAATCGTTTTCACCTCTTTAAAATTCTTTCCGTCTGTTGAAATAGAAATACTTACTTGTTTGGGGTAAAAAATCCACGATTTAATATCCTGTAAACTCCCGATGGTAATTTTAGAAATACTTTCTACCTCGCCCAAGTCAACGATAACGTCTAAGTTCTTCCCCCAATAGCCTTGCCATTGTCCGGTTCTAAAATTGTCACTTCCGTGCAGCAAATCAATCAATCCTTGATCTCCACCAGCTGAATATTCATTGGCATACTCGGTATTTATCTCAATGGAACGACCACCTTTTATCTTTTTGTAATCCACGTCCTTTACAATAAAACTTCGCTTCTCATTCTTTTCAGCATACGCTTCAAATGCAGTTGATTGGTCTATTTCAATAGCCTCAGTGTATGGCACAAAATCCGCATCTCCTACTTTTACAAAGAGCTCACTTTCTGAATCTACTGATGCTAAAGCAATTTTCATGGTTTCGGTGAAGGTTCTGCTCTCGGCGATAAAATAAGGCACGGGAACAATTTGATTCTCTGAACTTATAGAAGTAATCGGTAAATCTTCAGTTCCCCAGCTTTCATTCGGTTTTTCGCCCATTTCGAACACCAATTCACCGCCTTGCATGATGGTTTGGTGAGACAGTTTTGTGGAATTAAATTCAACTGAATTTAAAGTAGCGGACTGAATGTAAATTGCTTGGTTAGTTAAGCCATTAGCCTTAATGGCAAAGTATTTTCCATTCTCTAAATTAATCTTGCTTGACTTGAAATGAGGCGTTCCAATTACATAATAATCAGTTCCTGGGGTAACGGAATAAAAACCCATTGAACTCAGCACATACCATGCTGACATTTGTCCACAATCCTCGTTACCACTCAATCCATCTGATGCATTTTGATATTGCTCTGTTAAGATTTGGTGTACTTTTTCTTGCGTTTTATAAGGCTTTCCAATAGCATTGTACAAATACGCCATGTGATGGCTCGGCTCATTGCCATGCGCATACTGTCCAATTAATCCTGTGATGTCCGCTTGGTGTCGACCGGCCAACTCCATTTCAGTAGTAAACAATTGATCCAATTTGTTTTCAAAGGCTTCTTTTCCACCGTACAATTCAATCATGCCTTGAATATCTTGAGGAACAAACATGCTGTATTGCCATGAGTTTGCTTCGGTGAAGTTAAAATTGACTTCAGCAGGGTTAAAACCCACACTCCAACCACCATTGGCTTTGCTTTGCATGAATCCCACCTCTGGATTGAACATATTTTTGTAATACTGGCCTCGTTCAATAAAATCCTGATAAGTCGTAGTATCATCTAAATCCTTCGCTAATTGTGCAATACACCAATCATCGTATGCATATTCTAACACCTTCGAAACCGATTCAGGCTCGTCTTGCACTCCCATAAAACCCTTTCTATGGTAGGCTTCTAAACCCAAATGCTTTTGATTGGCCGAATATTTCATCGCTTCTAAGGCCTTATTCCAGTCACTTCCTTTAATTCCTTTCGCATGTGCATCCGCAAGCACAGAAACACCATGATAACCAATCATGCAGCCTGTATAGTTAGCCGACAATTCCCAAATCGGTAAAATTCCTCCATCATCGTATTGTTTCATGAAGGTGTTTAGAAAATCTTTGGTTTTATCTTGCTCAATTATAGTGTATAATGGATGCGTAGCTCTAAAGGTATCCCAAAGGGAGAATACCGTATAAACATCGTGATCAGATTCATGCACTTTCAAATCCATTCCGCGATACTTACCATCTGCATCGGAAAATAAATTCGGAGCAATCATGGTATGATAAAGCGCTGAATAAAAAATAGTTTTCTTATCCTCATCATCACTTTCTACTTCTATTTTAGACAATGCTTGTAACCACATTGCTTCGGAGGCAGCCTTTAGCTGTTCAACGTCAAATCCTTTAATTTCTGAATTCAAGTTATTTCGAGCCCCTTCCATATTAACTGCTGATATTCCTACTTTTACTGCAATCGTTTCATCTTCTTCCACCTCAAATACGAACGCAGCTTTTCTTCCCGAAGAATCCAATTCTACACGTAAGTAAGGTTTGGAGAATTGCAAGGAAAAATAAAAGTGCTGTTCAGTAGCCCATGCTTTAGAAATCCGCTTCCCTTCTACTTTTCCGTCTTCCAAAAAGATTAAGGTATCGCTTAACACTTCATCCCGATGCGCTAAGTCTAACATCACATGAGCCTCTCCCGTCTTGTTAAATTTGTAATTATGAATCCCTACCCGTTTACCTGCAACTAGTTCAACATCTATAGCGTGTTTATCTAAAGTAACTTGATAAAATCCTGGAGTTGCACGCTCCGTTTCTTTTCTAGAAGTTGAACGATAGCTTTGCGCTGAATTGCTTTTGTAACCATTGTCAAAATAAATTTCTCCTTGAGAAGGCATTAACAACAAATCACCATAATCACTTACTCCTGTTCCACTCAAATGCGTATGCGAGAAGCCATAAATAATTGAATCGGAATAATGATACCCCGAACAGCCATCCCAACCTTCTAATCGAGTATCCGGACTCAATTGCATCATTCCAAAGGGAACCGTTGCACCTGGAAAAGTATGGCCGTGCCCACCAGTTCCTATGAAAGGATTGACATACGCCAACACTCCTTTTGGCTGATCTTGTTCATGTTTAGACTGACTCTGACATGCGATAAAAACAATTGAAATTGTTAAAACTAAAAGGCTTCTACTATTCATACTCCTTGATTATTTTATTCGTTTTAATTTATCTATCAGCCCTTTAGTTAACCCGACTTTTTATCGTAATCAACACCTTGACTTTTTAGGACAGATTTCACTTTTACAGCAAAAAACATCAGGTACAAAAAGCATAAAACCGTTATCCAGTATGAATTATGTATGTTAAACAGGTCTGCTAATTTTCCTTGAATAGGCGGAATTATTGCACCACCTAAAATCATCATAATTAAAAATGCTGAGCCTTGTGAGGTATATTTACCTAATCCTGCAATGGATAAGGAAAAGATACTTGGCCACATAATAGAACAGAACAAACCTCCACTCATAAAGGCATACAAGGCAATCGTTCCTGTTGTAAACAAGCCTACCAACATGGCTATTGCGCCTAGTAAACCGAAAATAAACAAGGTTTTACCCGGCTTCTCTTGACCAAAGAAAAAACCTCCAATCAGCAACAATATACTCCAACCGTATAAATACAAGCCGCTTATATCATTCTGGCTAACGTGATTGACAAACAAAACCACTCCAAAAGCGATGTACGGCACAATAATTAACAAAATGTTTCTCAGCTTCTTTCCCGGGTTAAAAACAGTAATTGCACCAGCCCATCGACCAATCATCATAGAGCCCCAATACATGGAAATATAAGGAGCAATTTCAGAATCATTAAAACCTCCGAATGCTTTCGATTTCAACAACTCACCCAAGTTACTTTGAATGGATACTTCAACACCAACATAAGTAAAAATAGCGAGCATTCCGAGCACCAATTGAGGATATTGCATGGCTCCCCAACCATCAGATTTCTTTGTTGCACTTTTATTCGCAAACAACAAACTGCCAACAATAACAACTAATGCCACAATCATCAGTTGAAAAATGAAATTAGAATCGACAATTTCTCCTTTGTACTGATCAAATACAAAATAGAAGATGACAATGAGTGACAAAGTAATAAACCCCAATGTTTTTAATGCCTTGGGTGCATTCACAAACGTGGTATCGCCTTTTGCTTGAGGTAATTTTTTAGAGAAAATAAAGAGTGCAGCCGCTACAAGAAAAAGCCCTGCTACTGCCGTATAAAGCATTTTCACCGTGCTCAAATCGATACTTGCAATTTGCTCTTCGGTGTAAGTTGCTGCACCAAACAACGCCAAGGCTACAGCAATTGGACCAATTGCTGTTCCAAAAGAATTAACACCTCCAGCCAAATTCAAGCGATGAGAACCTGTTGCAGGGTCTCCAAGGGCAATGGCAAAAGGGTTTGCCGATGTTTGTTGCAGTGAAAAACCAAGTGCTACCACAAACAAAGCGGCCAAAATCAGACCAAAAGATCCTAACGATATGGCAGGAATCATTAAAGCTGCGCCTACTGCAGAAAGCACTAATCCGTAGACAATTCCATTCTTAAAACCCCATTTATTCAAGATGTCCATTTTTGCATAACCTGAAGCAACAAAGAGCAACAAGGCTCCAATGTAATATGCTCCATAAAATGCAAAATCAATGAGTTGTGATTGAAATTGATCTAAATTAAAATACGACTTACAAAAGGGAATAAACACTCCGTTGGATGCTGCTATAAATCCCCAAAAGAAAAATACCGTGACTAAGGTAGCAAGTGCTGCTTTATAATTTGTTTTGTTATCGTTTTCCATCGTTGTAAAATACTAAGGTTAAATCATCTCAGAATTAAAAGGCTTTTTAACGCTGCTTAATGATTGTAATTTATAAAGCAATAGTAAATCATTTTTTTAGGGAATGCTAGACTTGCAAAATGAAGTTTTAGTATAGTTTTCGACAATTGGACGGAATTCCTACTCGTAAAAACAATAAACCAAGCTTTTAAGTTAACTTTATGCACCTATACAATAATCATGATACGATACCTCCTTCTTTTTCTTTCATTTACGAGTTTAACTCTTTCAGCTCAATACGTTCCCACAAAGCTTTTCGATGTTGAAAAGCAATCGGCTACAGCTAGAATGAACAACAAGTCGGCACCGCAAACCGCTGATTATGATGTTCATTATTATGAAATTGATTTGATATTAAATCCTGCAGTGAGGTTTGTTAAAGGCAGCGTAAACGTTCACTTTCAAGCTGAAACTGCGATGGATAGTATTGTGCTTGATTTTGGAAATCAACTCGTTGTTGATTCAATAATTTATCAGCAAAACACCTTTTTAACTGCAAACACAAACGGGTTCAATACCTTGAGTTTTGTATTCCCCAATTCTATTAGCCAATTTACGGACGATTCTGTTCAAATATTTTACAGAGGGACTCCGGCGGGAAATCCGGTAGGTACTCCATTTGCTAGGGTAAATGTTCCTAACGGAAATCTAATTTGGACCCTTTCTGAGCCATACGGAGCAAGAGATTGGTGGCCTTGCAAAAGTGACTTAACAGATAAGGCTGACTCAATTAGTGTTCACGTTACTGTGCCGCAAGGCAATAAGGTCGCCTCAATTGGTCTTTTACAAGGAATTGATAGCATTGGAACAAGTGTAAAGTACAGGTGGAAAACCACCTACCCAACGGTTGCCTATTTAGTCGCTATTGGAGCAGGCAAATACGATTATTATCAAGATTATTTGCGAGTTAAAAATGACAGTATTTTAATGGATCATTATCTATTACAAAATCAAACTCAGGCACAATCGTTAGTTGGCTTACAAGACTTTATGGTGATGTTCGATTCTTTATTTGGTGAGTATCCGTTTAAAAATGAAAAGTACGGACATGCTTCTTTTACATTTGGCGGAGGAATGGAACACCAAACCATGAGCTTTATGGGCAACTATGGTGGAGGTTTAAAAGCTCACGAATTGGCCCATCAGTGGTTTGGTAATAAAATCACGTGTGGCTCTTGGAGCGACTTGTGGTTAAACGAAGCATTTGCCACCTACATTACCGGCTTAACTTACGAGTTTGGCGTAGTGCATAACACTAATTTTTGGCCGGTATGGTTAGACCAAACTAAGCGCTCGGGGTTATCCTTTCCAAATGGCTCAGTGTACCGATACGATACGAGCAGCGTAAATAGCTTATTCAACAATCAAGTGTACAACAAAGGTGCGATTACCTTGCATACCTTGCGTTGGAAAATGGGCGACAGTGCTTTCTTTGCAGGCGTTAGAAATTACATTGATGATACAACCCTTGCTTACAGCTTTGCTCGAACACCTGATTTACAAAGACACTTAGAAACAAGTTACGGCCAAAGTTTAACGGAGTTTTTTAACGATTGGGTATATGGACCGGGGTTCCCTCAAATGTATACTACTTGGAGCCAAAATGGTGGGAATTTCACTTTATCTGTTCAACAAATTCCGTCTGACACCAATGTGTCATTTTTTGAGATACCAGTCCCCTATCGCTTTATTGGCAATAACCTTGACACTGTTATTGTGGTTGACCCTTCTACTAATTTTCAAACTTTTTCATTCACCAACATGCCAATCGTCAACTCGGTTGAATTTAATCCAAACGATAGAATATTTGCTGCTGAATTACTCACCGTAGAATTAGACGAAGCAAAACAAGCTCAAAATGAATTGACACTTTTTCCAAACCCAACAAGTGATATCTTGTATTTTGAAGGGCCATTAGTAGGCGAATCGACAAAAAGTATCAGAATCTTTAATATTCAAGGTAAGTTGGTACAGGAGCAGCAAGCGCAGCAGTTCATTGATGTCTCAGCTCTAAGCAATGGCTTTTATGTGGTTGAAATAATGAGCGGAGACCAACCTTATAGAGCTAAATTTCAGAAAGTGAATTAGAACCGATTTTGAGGAGCAAGAGATGTATTGTGCAGTCTGAATTTTTTGTAAGAACTGCTAAGGGAGAAGAATAAAAAGCAATGGAAAGTTAAATGGGAACTAATTAGAACCTATTCCTTAATAAAAACACGTCCCAGTATTTCTCTTGGGTCATTTCACTGTAGTGTATTTCGTAATAACGGTATTGATAGCTTTGGATTTGACAAACAACGATTAAAAGAACAATCAACCCCAAAAGCAAACTTGAGCGGAGTAAATACCGGTTTTGACCTAAAACAAATGCTTTGTGCGCAAAATATAAGAATGCAGCAACCATGGCAAACGAATACACGTGAGACATTCCGGCTTCAACAATGGTGTATACGTATAGATTAGTTCCGAATGAGATTGCAACTAAAACGAGTGCAATTATATTAGGTTTTACTTGATAGAACTGTAAAAGTAGAACGATAAAATACAAGCCAAATAATTGATAAAACCAACTGGCTATTGAAATCGAAAGCATGTAATATTTGGAATAGCCATCAGTATCACCTCCTGATATTGAAGTAAGTGCATGAGCACCCAAAAAGAACGGTAATTGCAATACCGAAACTCCACCGTAATACTTGTTAATCAACACTCCATGAGCATTGCTCCGGTACTCGTAATACAAGTGTTTTGATCGTACTTTGCTTCTACTTCTTCTAAAAAAGAAAAGTTTAAATCGTAATAAATGAAAACAGCAGGCAAATAAGCATAATAACCTTTAGCATCAGACTCCAAGGCTCCTTTCCAATCGTTCTTACCCCAATTGATGTTGGTGGTAACGATTAATAAAATCAGAGCGATTGAAACGAAAGAATATCGAACTATGTTTGTATTCATTTAAAACAAAAATCGGGAATAAAAACGAACGAAAGGTATGCTTCAATTTGTTCTTTTAGTGACATAAAGACATGAAAAAGAGAGGTAATCATATAAAATAGCGCAAAAGTCAGACAAAAAGTCACAACAACACCTAAAAATTGGATTGGACGCTTATTTGATAAATCTTTCACAGAAATCAAACAATCAACTACAATGAATTTTAAAAACTATACCATTAAATCGCAAGAAGTGATACAAGAGGCTCAGCAAATGGCTGCTAGCTCTAATCACCAAGCGATTGAGAATGGGCATATACTGAAAGCCATTCTCAAAATAGACGAGAACGTTACTCCCTTTTTATTGAAAAAATTGGGCGTAAACGCAGTCATTATTGAACAAGCAACAGACAGCATTCTAAAAGGTTACCCGAATGTACAAGGCGGTGAACAATACCTATCTAAAACGGCCAATGCTACTCTAGTACAAGCAAATAACTTGCTAAAAGCTTTTGACGATGGATATGTTTCGATAGAACACTTAATGCTCGCTTTGGTGAAAGGTTCAGACGCTATCGCACAAATGCTAAAGGACAGCGGCATCAACGAAAGTGACTTAAAAGCGGCAATTTTAGAGTTGCGAAAAGGTGAAAAAGTTACTTCAGCTTCTGCGGAAGACAACTACAATTCCTTGGAAAAGTATGCGAAAAACCTGAACAAATTAGCTAACGAAAACAAATTAGACCCTGTTATTGGCCGCGATGAAGAAATTAGAAGAGTACTTCAAATACTAAGCAGAAGAACCAAAAACAACCCTATTTTAATAGGAGAGCCCGGTGTGGGTAAAACAGCAATTGCTGAAGGATTAGCACACAGAATTATCAACGAAGATGTACCAGAGAACTTAAAAAGTAAGCAGATTTATTCGCTTGACATGGGCGCCTTGATCGCAGGAGCGAAATACAAAGGGGAATTTGAAGACCGTTTAAAATCTGTAATTAAGGAAGTTACTTCTGCCGATGGCGAGATTGTACTTTTTATTGATGAAATTCACACCTTAGTTGGCGCAGGCGGCGGCGAAGGCGCTATGGATGCTGCAAACATTTTAAAGCCTGCCCTAGCTCGAGGAGAATTAAGAGCAATTGGAGCGACGACTTTAAACGAGTATCAAAAATATTTTGAGAAAGACAAAGCGCTAGAAAGACGTTTCCAAAAGGTGCTGATTGATGAGCCGAGCAACGAAGATGCCATTTCGATTTTAAGAGGAATTAAAGAGAAGTATGAAACACATCACAAGGTTCAGATTAAAGATGAGGCGATTATTGCCGCAGTAGAACTTTCGCAACGGTACATTACAAATCGTTTTTTACCAGACAAAGCCATTGATTTAATTGATGAAGCAGCTTCTAAATTGCGCATGGAGATGAACTCTAAGCCAGAGGAACTGGATGAGTTGGATAGAAAGGTAATGCAGTTGGAAATTGAACGTGAAGCGATTAAGAGAGAGAAAGATCACGCAAAACTGAAAATTCTTTCGGAAGAAATTGCCAACTTAAATGAGAAACGAAACGAACTGAATGCCAAATGGCAAGCTGAACGAGAAATTGTAGACGGGATTCAAAAAGCAAAAGAAGAAATTGATAACTACAAGTTTGAAGCAGAACAAGCTGAACGTGCCGGAGACTATGAAAAAGTAGCTGAGATTCGATACGGAAAAATAAAGGAAAGCGAGGCAAACCTAGAAACCTTTAAAGCTCAACTGATTGAATTAAAGCAGAAATCGACGCTGATTAAGGAAGAAGTTGACGCGGAGGAAATTGCCGATGTAGTAAGCCGATGGACGGGAATACCCATTTCTAAAATGCTACAAAGTGAACGAGAAAAACTGCTTTATTTAGAAGATGAATTACACAAAAGAGTGGTTGGACAAAACGAAGCCATTGAAGCTGTATCAGATGCCATTCGAAGAAGTAGAGCCGGCATGCAGGACGAGAAGAAACCCATTGGATCGTTCATTTTCTTAGGAACAACGGGTGTTGGTAAAACAGAGTTGGCCAAGTCATTGAGCGAATATTTGTTTAACGATGAAAATGCGATGACTCGAATAGACATGAGTGAATACCAAGAGCGCCATGCCGTTTCGCGTTTAATTGGTGCTCCTCCGGGATACGTTGGTTACGATGAAGGCGGACAGTTGACTGAGGCAGTAAGAAGAAAGCCCTACTCTGTTGTGCTACTCGATGAAATTGAAAAAGCGCACCCAGACGTGTTCAACATTCTGTTACAGGTATTGGACGACGGACGATTGACCGATAACAAAGGCCGAGTGGTGAATTTTAAGAATACTATTATCATTATGACCTCGAACTTAGGATCGGGAATTATTCAAGAAAAGTTTGAAAACTTGGATGAGAATAAGATTGATACGGTGATGGAATACGCCAAGAAGGAAGTAATGGCCTTGTTGCGCAAAACCATACGACCTGAATTTTTAAACAGAATTGATGAAACCATTATGTTTACGCCACTCACAAAGAGTAATGTAAAAGACATTGTTCGAATTCAGTTGAAAGGAATTGAGAAATTGGCTGAAAAAAACAACATTACCTTAACGGCAACAGAAGAAGTGGTAGACTACTTATCGGATATAGGTTACGACCCGCAATTTGGTGCAAGACCAATAAAACGAGCCATGCAACGCGAAGTATTGAACCAATTATCGAAAGATATTTTGGCGAGCAAAGTAGCTCCAGGCGATGTGGTTGTAATGGATGTGCTTGAAAGTAAAATTGTTTTTCGGCAACCGCTAGAGAACGAAATTAAAGAAGCAATAAACGCTTAATTAATTGATAGTTGTGTAAAAACCCTGCCTTCGGCGGGGTTTTTATTTTTTATGCTTACTGATCTACTAAATCACAAAGCGCCACACTAATTTCGCTATGAGCGTGCTACGTTGAGAGTCAAACTCTCCAGATTCTGTATCTACAATTTGATTATAAATAAGGAAGAAATCGGTGCCTATTTTCGGAATTAATTGCAACCTAAAATTTACATTCATTTCTTGTTGAGCCGAATTCCATTGGCCTAACAACGAACCAAAGGCTTGTGGATGGATGGCATATTCTATGCGGGAACCGAATAAGTCAGTATCAAAGCTTCCTTGGGACAAGTCAATGATATTCTTTTCATAATTAGCATTGATGTTAAAATTCTTAGTAGCTCGCCATAGTAAGGTTCCTTCTGCTGAAAAGCTATGACCTCCAAAAAATTCCCCAAAACTACCTCTGGTACTAAGGGAAAAAGCTCTGGCCTCAAAAGTTTCAAAGAAAAAATTATATCGATTCCACCAATATTCTCCTTTGGCAATCACCACATCCGGAAAAATTTCAAAATCCTCTATTAGGCCTTCAGCTACTCGTTCTACATCAAAAAAGAATCCCTCTCCTGATCTTGTCTCAAAGCCCAGAAGCCTGACTTTATATGAAAACGATTGAAGCTCTTGAGTATCGTCAAATTGCACATAGGTAATGGCTCCGGGTGAAAAATAAAATTGTCTTACCCATTTAAAGTTGTCCTTCGGCCTAGGTTGAAAAAATACCTGACCAAAGCTTTCTCGGAAATTGCGCCTCCGCATTAAACCTACTTCTGGATTGAAGGCTGTTTGACTGCGCTGAGTGGAAGCAAAAACCTGTAAAAAATCATTGGGCAAACTCACAAAAGCTCGGTACGCCATAGCATCAGACTCATAACCTTCATCTGTATTATAGCTTTGGATAAAAGCACCGCCCACATCTAAGTTACTTTTGCCAATAAAATTCGCTGTACTGAATCTACCATTTGCTCCTGTGGTACTGTGCCAACGTCCATTGGAAATTTTATTGGTGGTCATGGCTCCAATAGCACTCTGCCCTCCTACATCTTGCCTTACACTGAATGTAGAAAAATTTGTAGAGGGGTCTCCTCCTGCTTCAGCTGTCTGTATACTCATTGCACCCAGCGTTGTCTTTTCTTCCTTACCCAATATTCTAGCTCCTGCTATAATGGGCACCGTTTCCCGACTCTCACTCAAGCCAATTCGGCGAGAGTAAAACGGAATAATCCGATTTCCACCAAAACCAAAATCAAAGAAGTCATCTCCTTCAAGAAAGAACTCACGCAATTCAGGAAAAAAGAGCGGAAAACGACTCAGGTTGATTTGCTGTCGGTCTGCCTCTACCTGAGCAAAATCAGTATTAAAGGTCAGGTTTAAGCGATAAGTAGGGCCTAGTAGTGCGTTAATGTCGCCTCCTACATTGCCAACACCTTCAGTACTTCCTCCGGTGTTCTCTCCTCCGCCTAAAGCATATGGCTTTACTTCAACAAATCGCTTGTCTCTTAGCTCTTTTAATGCTTTTAACAAACCTGCCTGACCAACATCTGAAATGTCGTAATTACGCTGCCATCCTTTCCATCGCGCTTGTTGTCTATTTCTTCGAATGTTTCGTTCAAAGTTGATGCCCCACACCTGCTCTTCTTGCCCGGGGCGGTACTTTAAGGTGTAAAACGGAATCTTGATTTCCGCAAACCAACCCTCGCTGGTGATTTGCGTTCTCACATCCCATACTCCGTTCCAAAACTGATTGGAAGAACCTCCATTGTTGAACGTTTGCAAGTCTGCCCGTGCACCGTTTGGATTTATAACAAACTGAAAACCATTTCGCTTATCTAAATAGGTATCTAGTATAACTATAAAGTTGTCTTCCAAATTGAAGCTAAAATCACGTCGCATCTCTTTGGCGATGATTTTCTCTGGTTCTCTATCGTAGCACCAAACGCCGATGTACATGTACTCATCGTCAATTAAAATGGCAACTTCTGTTTTTTCAGTGATGGGCTCTCCTAAATCGAGCTCTCGTTGAGTGAAATTTGAAATCTTCTGAGCTGTCTTCCATTCAGGTTCGTCCAGCTTACCGTCGAAAACGAATTTATTTTCAAGCGGCAAAGCCGTTATGCTTTCTGATGGCAATGCGCTCCAATTTAAATCGAGCACTTGAGCATTCGAATGGAAGCAAACGCAGCTTAAGGCAAGTATACAGCTTATTTTAAATAGAATTTTCAAGCGTACGAAATTACCAAAAGCTATTTCACGGGAGCATCCGAATTCAACTTCAAATGAAATGTGTCAATCGTTTTGGTGGTTTGAAGTAAACTAATTTTGTTCGATTTCAAAATGTAACAACCGTTTGTCTTAAGAGTTCGCAAATATTTACCATCACGAGAAAACTAATTCCACTCTTCCTCTTAGTAAGCTTACTTTTACCAAAGCAAAACCATAAAGCCTTCAATTGGTTACTAAATAACACCATATGACCTACCTACTATTTTTTGCAATTATCGCGCTAGGCCTTGCTTTAATGGTTTCCTCTACCCGATGGAGGTTGAGTAAAGATCGTGTAAGCAAATTAGACTTGTCAAGTTTTGCGGTTTACGAAAGCAAAGCAGTTTCAGCTTCGGCACAGCTTAAAGCAGGGCAAACCTTAGCTATTCCAATGAACTGTAATGTCTTTATCAATGAGCAAGAAATACACCTCATTCCCAACAAGTTCAAGCTGTTCTTATTCATGACAGACTTTCCCTTTTCGTTCTACAGAAAGCAAAATAAAAAAATTACAATACAACGTTCTGAATACACGGAAATTAAATTTGAGGCCAGTAAAAGAGATGCCTCTTTATTCGGAAAAGTGTTTGAAGTAACGATTATAGTGCATAATCAAGAGGAAAAAACGGAAATACTGCGGAAGATTAAAAAATGGCGCTAATGGAAACTTTTTTACAAAGTAAAGGCAGACTTGTAATCCGTGAAAAGAACCAGGAAAGCACTACTCCACTTTCCAATTGGGTCGGTGTGGTGTATACGGTATGTTCTTGCTGTCCAGTTTTAATTCTAGCGCTTGCATCTGCGTTCTTATTTTATCCAATTTCGCTCGAATTACCGCATACTCTTCTTTCGCTAATTCAAACTGTTCCTTATTGGTGGTGGTTGGGTCTGAGGTAGAATACCACGTATCTCCAACAATGTTTTCTACACGGTCACTTGTTCCGGGAAGGGTTTCCACATCTCGTTTAGATTTGTGATCATCACCTCGCAATTGAACGGCAATGTCGTGTGATTCTTTTTCTAGTGATTTTACTTCCTCCATCCATTCGATGGCTGCGCCCGGATAAATTTGAATGGCTGCTTTAATGTATTCTAATCGCCGATCTAATTCTTCATGCTCTTCATTACTTCCTCTCATCCTTCTGCGAAGCTCCTGCACGTCCTTTTTAAAGGCAATGTTTGCTTCTGTTTGCCGATCTAAGGATGAATTTTCTAACGGAACCACCTCAAAGGCAACCGGTTCTACCAACTTTTTCAAAACCCCATTGTCAGCTTGCCAAAGTTCCACCGTATAGTCTCCCGGAATTACCAAAGGGCCTTCATTGGGGCTGCTATAGCGGCCTACTTCCACTTTGCCAATTTTAATGGGTGTTGCAGCAGGATACCGTAAATTCCATGTTACGCGTTGCACACCTTCAGAAATTGCATGTTTAATTTTGCGCACTTCATTTCCATTCGCATCTTTTACCACGAATAACAAATAAGCGGCCTCGTAGGTATCTTCAGCCACAAAGTCTTCGTAGCTGGGGTAATTAATAGCTACTCCCTCTTTCTTCGCCTGCTTCTCTTTCTCTTGTCGCTGCTCTTTCGGAGAGGTTGGCTTCTCTTTCACAAAGTAAGTAAAAGTGGCCCCAAATTCCGGATTCGGCGCCGCATACATAGAGGCTCCTTGGCTACCAACTCCTCTTAATCCAAGAGGATTCGCTTCAATGTAAGCCAAGGCTTTTTTGATTGGAAAAATCGCTGCTACTTTTTCTAGCGCATCTTTCGTCAAATTTCTCAAAGCACTGTAATCGTCTAAAATGTAAAACCCTCTGCCAAAAGTTCCCAACACCAAGTCGTTTTCTCGTTTTTGAATGGCCATGTCGCGCACCGCAATGGTTGGAAGGCCTGCCTTTAATTGCACCCAGTTTGCTCCTGCATTCACACTCACAAAACAACCGAATTCAGTTCCTGCAAACAGTAGCTTAGCATCTACATGGTCTTCTGCAATGGAATATACCGTTCCTCTTTCGGGTAAATCGTTTTGGAGTTTGGTCCACGTATTCCCTCTATCAGAACTCTTCATCAAGTAAGGCTTAAAATCACCTCTTTTGTGGTTGTTGAATGTTGCATAAACTACATTCTTATCGTGCCGCGATGCCCATAGCATATTCACATAAGTTCGTTCAGGAACTCCTGGAAATGCTTCCTTTTTCTTCCACGTTTCACCCCCATCTTCAGATACTTGAATCAAGCCGTCATCTGTTCCTGCATACAGTAAATTCTCATCTATTGGCGATTGATCAAACGCAACAATGTTTCCATAAATGGTGGTGGATTTGTTCTTCATCACCACATCTGGTGATTGTATCTCTCCCATTACTTTTAACTTATTTCTATCCAACTGTCTCGTTAAATCTGGAGAGATGGCTTTCCAAGTATTTCCTCGGTCTTCGGTTTTGAACACTTTATTGGCACAAAAGAAAAGCGTTTTTGGATCGTGCGGAGAAATTAAAAGCGGCGCATCCCAATTCCAACGGAAGGCTGCTTCACCTTTCCCTGGTTGCGGTTTAATTCCAATTCTTTCTCCAGATTGCTTGTCGAAACGAATCAGTCCCCCATATTGCCATTGGGCATAAATAATGTTTGGATTGGTTGGGTCAACCTGTGTTTCGTAGCCATCTCCGCCTACAGTTATGTACCAGTCAGAATTTAGAATTCCTGCGTTGTTGATTGACCGAGAAGGTCCTGCTTGAGAATTATTGTCCTGTGTTCCACCAAAAACATTGTAAAACGGCTCATCGTAATCAATAGATACTTTGTAGAATTGTGTAACCGGAAGATTGGCTTTGTACTCCCAAGTTTTTGCATGGTCGTAAGTTTCATAAATTCCACCATCACAACCCACAATCCAATGATCTGTATCATCAGGATTCACCCAAATACAATGGTTATCAACATGCTTATTTGCTTCACCAGTTGCAACAAAAGTCTTTCCACCATCTTCGGTATGGTGCAACCAAGTATCCATGCTAAACACTTTGTCTACATCGTTAGGGTCGCAAATAATTTCTTGGTAATAGTTTCCTGAAGTGCTGTATTTGCTGCGCTTCTCCCATGTTGCTCCTTTATTCGTTGAACGAAAAAATCCGTATTCATCTCCTTCCGCCTCAACAATGGCATACACTACATTGGCATCGGCTGGAGAAACTGCTAAACCAATTCGTCCCATTTTACCAGAAGGCAATCCGCTCTTTGATTCTACCCAAGTTTTACCGCCATCAGTCGTTTTGTAAATGGCACTCTCTGCTCCTCCACCAATATAGGTAAACACATGCCTTCTTCTTTGGTGAGCAGCTTGGTACAAAATATCTGGATTAGTTGGATCCATCACCAAATCGCTAGCTCCTGTATGCTCTGAAACAAAATGAATTCGCTCCCAATTCTCTCCACCATCAGTGGTTTTATACACTCCTCGGTCTCCTCCACTCGACCATAGTGGTCCGTAGGCTGCAACATACACCACATCTGAGTTTCTAGGGTCTACAATAATTTTAGAAATGTGCTCGGAGTTCTTCAGTCCCTTGTTTTTCCAAGACTTTCCACCATCTGTAGACTTGTACACGCCAACACCATAGCCCACAGAACGCTGGTTGTTGTTTTCACCCGTTCCCACCCATATTGTTGACGATTGATTTGGATCAATGGTAACACAGCCAACGGAATATGATCGTTCAGCATCAAAAATGGGTTGATAAGTAACTCCATGATTCGTGGTTTTCCATACACCACCGGAGGCTACAGCTACATAATATTCGCTTGAGTTAGTTGGGTTCACAGCAATATCAGCGATTCTACCCGACGTTAATGCAGGCCCTATATTTCGGAATTTAAGTCCGCTTAACTCTTTTGATGTTAGCCAATAATTACTGGAGTTTTTGTCGGTGTTTTTCTTTTTCTGGGCATAGCTGCCAAAAGCAGTAATAATTAGGAATAAGAAAGGAAAGAGATATTTAATTTTCATCTGAGAATATTTTATTGGACGTGTTATTTCTGATTTTTTGAAGTTTAAAAATAAAGCTAAAAAGTGGTAGCTCGACGGATGTAGGGGACTGTTTGAAGATCGTACTTCATAAAGTTTAACATATCAACACGTAAAAGATTTAGGCATTCGATAATAAACAGTGAACTTATTTGTGTGAACTGACTACCCTATTCGCTTTACCAACTAAGTCTTTGCACAATAATTGATTTATGATCGGTTAAAAACCCAACATAGTAATAGATTCCTTGTTTTTGATGTAAGGTAAACTCTTTTTCAATTTCTAACTTGCCGATGTGTTTTAGAGCTTTATCAAATTCCTTCGAATGAACTTTCTCACCTTTTTCTGTGTGTCCCTTTTTAACAAGTGCTTGAGGTAAATTCTTATACAATTCTTTTTCAACCGTAATAATTGCAACTGAGGTATAATCCCCGAAATGATCAGGATAAGTAGCAGATTTATATCTAAATTCAACTGATTCTGGCAAATCTTGCCCTGTTACTTCTTTAAAGTCTTGCCTGTAAAAATTTTCGCTAGGAAAAACAGCAGAATATAAAAGGTAGCCAATTATGAGCACGGGCGCAAACGCAATAATTCTAAGTCGCCTATTGGAGTTTTTTCGTTTTATAAAACGATAAAGCAAAAAGAACATCCAATTGGAATTCCAACGATTAACAGAATCATAACAATTAGTGAGACGATGAGCATAACTACTTTTTTATACTAATTCCAATTTATTAAATCATTTTTATAGAGTCCTTAAACTCCTCAAATTCATATTTCGCCAGCTGATTCTGTGCCGATGATTGGTGGCAGTTAAAATCATAATAAAATCCGTTATGCTCCGCTTTCAAGACTTTTAGTTCAACTTTTAAGGCTTCGCTAATGTCTTCATGTTCGAAAGAGTATTCTGTGTCATATTCATAAAACGTTACCCCTGAAATTAAATAAGGCTCATAACGTTTTATAATTTGAAAATCCTTTAAATAGGTTTGAGGTGCATACTCAGACATTTTAATGAGTTCTTCAAAGCTTTCATGACCAAGAGATTCGAGCTCTTTTTTAGGCGTTATATACAGCGAAATGGTTGGTGAAAATACTCCCTTTAGTTCAGGTCTGTCTTTGTAATATTTTGTGGCAATACAAATGGGATCTCCTAATTCTTCCAAAATCTCTTCTTTCATTTCTTCTATTCCATTCCCAAAGATTTGCTGATCCTTCAACTTTCCAAAGTCCTTAATTCGCACAAATCCCCAACCATCGGGCTTGTGAAAAAGAACACCTAACTTTTTATTAATGTAAACATTGTCAGCTGCAACAACAGCCTCGAAAGGATTAATAATGAAGCCAAGCGTTGCCAAACTTGATAATTTTAAGAATTCACGTCTCCCAATTCCCATGTTTTTTTACTTCTAATGATTCGCTTTAATGGTTGGCATTTCCGTATCAGTTTTTGTGTAATTCGCAGCTAAAGAAATTTCTTTGCATCCATCGTTTTACCATTTAAGTGCAGTTGAATTGTCACAACTCAAACACGTCTCTAATTTTTGCAACCTTAAAACCTTTCTCCAATACTACTTTACATTCTTCACTTTCGGTATTGATCAAAGGGTTTGTATGGTTAAAATGAATAAATATTATTTTGGCTTTTTCGTTTTTGGGTAAGACTTTAAATTTTTCGAAACTTTCAACAACAAAAGGATGGGGAATCTCACTAATGTCTCTATTATTCATTTCTTTACCGCTAAAAAAGGTAGCATCTAAAAATGCGAAATCAACCTTTTCAATCTCTTTCAAAATGTCCTTTTCCCATTTCTCCCATTTGTCAATATCTGGAATAAACAAGGCACTTTTATTTGGCCCTTTAATTTTATAGCCAACCGTTTCTGAATACTCATCACGATGTGGCACCAAAATAGGTTTTACTTCTAATGATTTTGATAACCGAACAGGAGTTTCATTTACCAAGCTAGTAAGCACTATATTTTTTCGTGTAACAAGTTGTTCCCATGGTCCGTTATCAGCGAGAAATTGTTTCATCTTCGGCATTACATAGAGTGGTGTATTTTTTGCGTCTATCGCCTCTTTCCCTAGGTACATCAAGCCCGTATAATGTCCTATGTGGGCATGTGTTAAAAAAATCCCATCTACCAATTCATTGTCGCTTTTCGACTCATAATTGGTCAGCATTTTCATTTGTTCAGCAATATCAGGTGTAGCATCAAACAGGTATGTTTTCTGATTTTCAGCATCAATTAAACCTAAAGAAGTAACTCTCCTATTTTTATCAGGATTTTCAAATAATCCAACGCAACATGTTTTTTTACATCCAATTTGAGGCGAACCTGCATCTTGTGCCGTTCCGAGTATTACAATAGACGTGTTTTCAACGCCAACCGTAGAAGTTAATTTGGCCACTTGTTCTGACGGGGGGTTGTCAGCGCAAGAAATCATTATGAGAGCGAAGAAAATCCCGAGTAATTGATTCCTATTGTTTTTCATGAATTCTACCTTACTTATTGAGTGTTATTTGTAGCCTTAAAACCATGTAAAAAATTCAACTTGATATTAGTCGCTTTTTTACAAAATTCAACGCACAATATAGCAAGAAAGCTACTACAAAAGCTCACGATTAGCAACTTATCATGGAACCTAAGCTATTTTTCCTCTGAAACAAAAAAATTAACCAACTCAAAATGAACCACTAAAACAGTCGCCTAACTTTTTTCTCTAGATTTGAATAAAATGTAAAATATTCACAAAAAAATATATTTTTACTCGAAATAAATTAATAATTATGAACTATTTACGAAAAATACCGATGTTATTCATCGCAGCAATTGCGATATCCTTCACTGCTTGTTCAGATGACGATGATGACAAAGACGA
>CAJQLW010000037.1 GCA_905479325.1 uncultured Flavobacteriales bacterium | reverse complement strand
TTAAAAAAACAATCGAACAAGTAAATGGAATTACCTAAATATCACAAAACCTTTCTTCCGATCTTGGAAACATTGAATTCGATTGAGTCAATAAGCAGTCGTGAATTAGCAACTAGAGTCCGTGACAAAATCTGGTTCAATCAACCACATTGCAGGTAGAGGAATTGGAAGCTGGAATTTAGTAACTGACACTACTGTTTCGGCTTCAATGGCTGCAACAATGGCTGATATCACAAATACAGACGCAGCAGGAGATCCTTTCACAGGCGCTTTCGCAGTAGGTAGTTCAAGAACTACTACAGACTTTGTTATTGCGGCTTCAGGTTTCGATTACGCTACAGCAGACGTTGAAACTGCTACTGCTGCTTACAATGCAGGAGTTAAAGTAACTTCAGTAACTCCAACTGTTGATGCTGTATACATATTCAGTGTAAACGGAACGATTACTTTATTGAAAGTAACTGAAATTGATGCAACTTACAACGGCGGAGGCTGGGTAGGAAACTTAGGTAGAATGACATTTGATTACAAGAAATAATTAAAATAATTATTTTAATGAAAAGCTCCGACTGTTAGTCGGGGCTTTTTTTATGCTAAAAACCTAGCATACCAAGAAAAATGAGTTTTTATAATTTCGTCCTTTTTGTCTTCAATATAAGCAAAATAGGCTGTAGCCGCCGGAGACAGACGTTTGCTTTTTAACCATATTAAATTCCAATCGGTTGCAATCGGCAATCCATTCAATTCAATTATTTCCAACTCCCCATCTCTTAATTCATTTCTAATCCCTATAATAGACATAATAGAACATCCTAAACCAGCCAATACCGCTTGTTTTATGGCTTCATTTGTAGCCAGCTCCATACTCCTATTTACCTGTACCTTATTTTTTTTCAAATACTCCTCCATCGCCATTCTTGTGGCAGAGCCGTTCTCTCGAAACAACAAAGTCATTTTTTCTAACTCCTTGGGCGACGAAATTTTTCTTTTTCCTGAGGAATCCTTTTTAGCCACCAAAAAAAGATTATTCTCCATCAGCGTTGTATGCTCCACTGCAAAACCTTTCGGCAAAACAGAAACCAAAGCAAAATCCACATCATTTCGCTCTAAACTCCTCACAACTTTCGATTTATTCGTAACATCCATATTTAATTGAATGCCCGGATATTTCTCCATGAACTCCGAAAAGAAAAAAGGCATGACATATTTTCCAGTAGAAACTACAGAAACTTGAAGCTTTCCTGTAATATGACCTAAATATGCCATCTTTCTATTTTCTACTTTCTCAATCTCTTCCAAAATAACACGACATGAGTCGGCCACCTCCTCTCCAAAGTTGGTAACCTGAATCTGCCTCCCAATCTTTTCTAACAAGGGTATGTCAAACTGATCTTGAAAGTTTTTGATTTGAATAGAGACTGCAGGTTGCGTTAAATGCAACTCCTCAGAGGCTTTAGTGATACTTTTTTGCTCTACTACTTTCAAAAAAATACGAAGTTGATTTAGCGTATAGTTCATAAGGTATTTTTATAACAAACATAAGAATTATAAATTTTCGTAATCAAATAAAGCATCACAACTTTGCCCCGAACTAAACTTTAAAAAGATAGAAAATCAATATTTATCAATGCAGCTTATCAGAAACACTTACGGGATAGCTGAAGGAAAGACAATTATTGAACAATTGTTAGCAGCCAAAATCACCTTCTTAAAAAAGGAAATTTTTAAATTAGAAGAACGTTATGGGGCCGATTCTCCTTTTTTAGAAAATAGAGTTGAAGAATTAAAAAAATGTCAAGAAGATTTAGATTTCTTTTTGAACCATGTAGACGAAGAGGAGCAAGAGATGTTGATCAACTGTAAAATTGACATTCAACTTGTACCGGGTAAAAAGTCAGACAAAACAACACAAAAGAGTCAAAGTCAACAATGGATTTAAGTTTACTTTTAGAGAACCTCACTAATCCTGCGCTTCTTTTTTTTGTACTTGGAATATTGGCAGTTGCCCTGAAAAGCGATTTAGAAATTCCTAAAACCTCTTCTAGCTTTATTTCTTTATACCTCTTATTTTCAATTGGTTGTAGAGGAGGACAAGAATTAGCTCACAGTGAACTGTCTACATCTGTAATTACTGCTGTTTTAACTGGAATACTATCAGCAATTGTCGTTCCCATTATCACCTTCTTTATTCTCAAAAAGAAATTAGGTATACCCAATGCTGGTGCAGTGGCAGCAGCCTACGGCTCAGTCAGTGCGGTTACCTTTGTCACTACAGTTTCTTTCTTGGAGATGCACAACATCCCATTTGGAGGGCATATGATTGCTATTATGGCCATGATGGAAGCTCCTTCTATCATTATGGGAGTTTTACTCGTAAAACTTTTCAGTAAAACCAACGAAGTTGAAATGTCAATTGGAAAATTGTTGAAGCACTCCTTGGTAAGTGGTAGTGTTTTGCTCATTGTTGGAAGCCTAATAATAGGGTTCATTGCAACAGAGCAACAAGCTGAAGGAATAAGACCCTTTACAACAGAACTATTCAAAGGATTTTTAGCTGTATTTTTATTAGATATGGGAATTACCAGTGGTAAGAAGTTAAGTGGACTTTGGAAAAACGGGCTATCTCCTATCCTATTCGCCATTATCACACCACTTGTAAACGGGTCTGTTATGGCTGTATTAAGCAGCTTCTTTTTAGATTCAATTGGAGACCGACTACTAATATCAATTTTAGCCGCTAGCGCTTCTTACATTGCTGTACCTGCCGCCATGCGAATTTCAGTTCCCAAAGCAAATCCTGGCCTATATATACCTATGGCGTTGGCGGTAACGTTCCCTGTAAACATTACCCTTGGCATTCCAATCTACTATCAAATTATACAATTATGTTGTTAAGAGAAATAATCGCTCATAAATAATGAATACAACTGTATTTAATTAGCAAACCAACCTATTGATGATTAAAAACATGTAAAAGGTATCAAATGCAGGTAAATGCATTTTTTTTGCAAAAATGTGCGAATTTGTATGGTATTCTAACTCGTTAGGCCTATCATTGCATTTCAATTTAATTTATGGCCGAGAAAAAATTCAAAACCCTCAAATTTAAACCAAACAATACCAAAGATTTCGGGATTACACTTAGAAAAAGAGTAAACGAATATTTCAAAACCAACAACATCGAGCGTACAGGAGATTATCGCATTTGGATTAAAGTATTCGTGATGCCTCTGCTTTACATTGTTCCCTTCTTATTTATTATTACCGGCAATTACGGCGGCAATATGCTAAGTTTTTACGGGCTTTGGCTGCTTATGGGAGTTGGCATAGCAGGTTGCGGACTTAGCATTATGCACGATGCTTGTCACGGTAGCTTGTCGAAAAACAAAAAGGTAAATGAAATGATCGGAGCCATCACGTTAGGATTTGTATCGGGCTCAACCACCAACTGGAAAATTCAACACAACGTATTGCACCATTCGTATACCAACGTAGCCGATTTTGATGAAGACGTAAGTCCTAAAGGAGTAATGCGCTTTTCACCAGAAGAGCCGCGGAAGGAGTTTTATAAATATCAGGCCTATTACGCTTGGTTTTTCTATGGATTGATGACCTTTTTGTGGGCAACCATTAAAGACTTTGGTCAACTGTTCCGTTACAGAGAAATGAACCTATTAAAATCTCAAGGCAAGACGTTTAAAGGACAAATGATTGCGTTAATTATTCGAAAAATTGCCTATTACGCCATTATTTTAGCGCTTCCACTGTATGTTTTGGATGTACCGTGGTACCACATATTGGGTGCCTGGTTTCTGATGCATTTTTTAGCTGGAATTATTTTAGCTGTTATTTTCCAATCGGCGCATATTGTGCCGGAAGCGCAGTTCCCCATACCAGATGAAGAAAATCAGGTAGAAGGAGACTTTGCTTTCCACCAATTGGTTACCACTGCTAATTTTGCTCCCAACAATAAAATTTTATCGTGGTATGTCGGTGGGTTAAACTACCAAATAGAACATCATCTGTTTCCTAATGTATCACACGTTCACTTACCTGCTTTGGCTAAAATAGTAGAACAAACGGCAGCAGAATTTGGATTACCGTATAACTCTGAGCCATCTTTCCTTGGCGCTGTGGTAAGTCATACAAAATTTTTAAACCACTTGGGAAAGAAAGTCGCGTAAGTCGAACTCAAGTTAACTAATAAACGTCACTTGGCCTAAGCGTTCTTAGTACCGCAGGATTTCAAATTCTGCGGTTCCGGAGGCAAATTTGAAAAGAGACTTCTGCTAAGCAAAATTACACCAATCATAGATTGGCTGTTTTATCAATCACCGTTTTAATTGGAACAATCCCGATATCCATTTCTCCGAAATGGTTTGCGGGATGAGCATACTTCGACAAGCTCAGTACAAGCAAAACAGCCAATCATAGATTGGCTGTTTTGCTCACTTTCCGATACAAAAAGTAATTAAGACTCATTTTAAATAACTTACGATATTAAGGTACAAATAAGGTACAAAAATGCTCAAAAAAACCATTTTAGATTATGTCCCTTTTTAATATTGAGTATTCTCAAAACGAAAAGTAAAACCCCTTGCAGTAACGTTTCATCGTATATAAAAGTAACTCTTTTCAGACAGTTGATATAACACCCCCTCCTTTTTTCATCCCTCTAAACAAAACATCACTCTCTAACATTAACGATGCTATACTGCTATTGGTTACCTGAGACCTCTATGGTGTCTTGAATATC
>CAJQLW010000036.1 GCA_905479325.1 uncultured Flavobacteriales bacterium | reverse complement strand
ACCAACCAAATGTCAACAAACGCTAATAACACCTACCAAGTTGGTGGAGGAACATCTGCAGCTTCACCTGGAATTGCAGGCTTGGCTGCTCAAATGTATCATGGCTACAGAACACTGAATGGTGGAAACAATCCTGAGTCAGGACTTATAAAAGCTGCAATGCTTAATACAGCGAGAGATTTAGGAAACACCGGTCCTGATTTTTCTTTTGGATGGGGGCGAGTGAATGCGCATCGAGCTATGTTATTGCTAGAACAAAACAGATATTTGAGTTCTACTATTTCTCAAAATGGAAACAACTCACATTCAGTTACAGTAGGCGCTAATGTTGAAGAGTTAAAGGTGATGCTTTATTGGACCGACTTTGAAGCGTCTACAAACGCAGCCCAAGCATTGGTAAACAATCTAGATTTGAAAGTAGTAACTCCTTCCGGTGACACACTGCTTCCTTGGGTTCTTAATCCGGCGCCAAATGCTGCTGCTATATCTAGTCCTGCTACAAAAGGAGTAGATGACCTAAACAATATGGAGCAGGTACAAATTGACACAGTCTCTGCCGGAACTTATACTGTTTTAGTAAATGGTAAAACCATTCCTCAAGGACCACAGAAATACTTTATTGTTTGGGAAACTAGAGACGATGCAATTGAAGTTACTTATCCGAGAGGTGGAGAAGGGTTAGTTCCCGGAACTAGTGAAACAATTAGATGGGATGCCATTGGAAACTCAGGTACAACTATAGTTGAATACAGTTTAAACAATGGAGCAACTTGGAATCCAATAACAGTAACGAATGGAGCAGCTAGATCAGCTGATTGGAATGTTCCAGGCGCTGCAACAGGTGATGCCTTAGTAAGGGTAACCAAAGGTTCAAGAGTAGGTGTTTCTCCTTATAATTTTGCAATTATAAGACAACCTACAAACATTAGAACAAGCTTTATCTGTACTGATTCTGTAGAGTTGATATGGAATCCGGTGGCAGGTGCAACTGGTTATAAAATTTATCAGCTGGGTGCAACTCATATGGACTCTATTGGCGTTTCTGCCAATACCACACTTAAAGTATACAACTTAAATCTATCTAACGATAATTGGTTTGCAGTTTCTGCTTTAGGGAATGGATTTGAAGGAAAGAGGTCACTTGCCAACATCATCGGTAAAACAGTAGATAACTGCCCTTTCGATTATGATTTAGAAGTAGTACAAGTAACTTCTCCTAACAGCGCATTTTTAATCAATTGTGGTTCGGGCAAGACAGCAATATCAGCTACACTAAGAAATAACGGTGACAGTGTTGCAGTTAATGTTCCTCTAAGATTAATATACAATGGAACGACTTATTTCGATACACTGTCATCTCCATTGGTGAAAAATGCGACGAGAACATTCACCTTTAGAGACTCTCTTTCGTTTGGCGCTTCGGGAGCGAATTCCTTTGACATTGTATGCGATCAAACTGGAGATCAAAATACTGACAATGACTCTATTCGTTACGACTTAACCGTTTTAGGAACAACATTTACGTTGCCTTACACCGAGGATTTTGAAGGAAACTTAAATTGTGCCACAACATCTGATTGTGGAACAACTGTTTGCAACTTAGTAGGTGGTTGGTTTAATGGCGAAAACGGGATAGATGATGACTTTGATTTAAGAGTTGATTTTGGTGGAACACCTTCAGCAGGAACAGGTCCTTCTATAGATCATAACCCAGGAACTGGAACAGGCAGATACTTGTATTCTGAAGCCTCAAACGGCTGTACTTTTTCTGATGCAGTGACCATCTCGCCTTGTTTTGATTTATCCAATACCATTGCTCCAGAGTTTAGCTTTTGGTATCACATGAATGGAACTTCTGTAGGAAGAATAAATGTTGACATGTACACAAACGGCTCTTGGATTACGAACATTATTGCACCAATAAATGGTTCGCAAGGAAATGCATGGCAACAAGCTGTAATAGATGTTAGAGCTTATGCAGGACAAACAGTTAATTTTAGAATTACTGTAACTACAGGTAATAATTGGTCTAGTGACATTGCAATTGATGACATTAATTTTATAGACAGATCTCTAGGTCTGGATGGAGCAACTACAAATAAAGCTTTTTCGGTATATCCAAATCCGTCTGAAGGTATATTCACTCTTCATTTCAATGAATTACCAGAAAACAATATTCAAATTATTGACATGAGCGGACGAATTGTTCAAGAACTAAACATCAAGTCTGAGGTGAGTAAAATTGACCTATCTAGCTTTTCAAAAGGAATTTATTTCTTAACAGAAAGAAATTCAGGAGTAGTAGAAAAATTGATCGTTCAATAATAGATTTAAAATTAAATCAATCCCATTCTGTTTTTTCGGAATGGGATTTTTTTTGCCCTTGTGGAAAAGCTTAATTTAGCCGCCCAAATCTGGTCATGACAACACAATTAATGAAATACCCTCTGATGGAGGCCTTTTATACTTTACAAGGGGAAGGCTATCACTCGGGTAAAGCTGCTTATTTTATTCGACTTGCAGGTTGCGATGTTGGCTGCCATTGGTGCGATGTAAAAGAAAGCTGGGACGCAGGCGCTCATAGCATAAAGTCTACAAAAGAAATTGTTCAAGAAGCCTTACACCATCCTTCTAGATTTAGTGTGATTACAGGTGGTGAACCGTTGATGTACAACTTGAACGATTTAACATCTCAAATGATTGAACAGGGATTTGAATTGGCCATTGAAACTTCAGGTGCATACCCTTTGAGCGGAACATGGCACTGGATTTGCTTATCTCCCAAAAAGTTTAAGGCCCCAAAAGAAGAGTTCTATGCAGTAGCGAATGAATTAAAAGTTATCATATTCAATCAGTCGGATTACAAATGGGCTGAAGAGCATGCCGCTAAAGTGAATAAAAATTGCAAACTTTACTTGCAAGTAGAATGGAGCAAGAGAGAAGAACTGACTCCAGCCTTAATTGAATACGTAAAACAAAATCCACAATGGCGAATCAGCGTTCAAACTCACAAATATTTAGACATTCCTTAGTGTCGATTTATTCGGCACTACTTCTTTTGCTTCTTTTTTCGTGCAGTTCAAAAGCTTTGCACGGACAAACTACTTCAAGTGATAAAAAAGCAATTAAGCTATACACCGAAGCACAAGAACTTTACAAAAACTATAAGTTAACGGAAGCTGAGCTTGTTCTTCAACAAGCGCTAGAAAGAGACCCTAATTTTGTAGAAGCGCAAACCTTGCTAGCCTACGTTTTCATTGACAGTCAACAAGGAAGCAATGCAAAAGCAAGTTTTGAGAAAGCCATTACGATGAATCCAACCGCCATTCCAAACAATTTTTTCTTCTTAGGCGAACTTGAACTGAAAGATGGCAATTACGAGAATGCAAAGAAGCGACTAACCCAATTTATTCAATTTCCTGAGGCAAATCCGAAATTATTGGAGCGAGCCAACAAACAATTGGATAATGCAGATTTTGCGATTGAAGCGAAAAAGACCCCATACCCATTTGAGCCAGTTAATTTAGGACCAAACATTAACAGCGAATTTCTTGAGTATTTCCCTTCTATGACAGTAGATGAAAAGACAATTTTATTCACCAGAAGATTGCCTGAACCGCGCTCTCCTACAAAGTACAATGAAGATTTTTACATTTCCAAAAAAGTAAATGGAGAGTGGCAAAAGGCTGAAAATATGGGAGCACCCATCAATACCGAAATAAACGAAGGAGCGCCTTCTTTGGCAGCGAATGGTCAATTAATGATTTATGCAGCCTGCGAAATATTTGGAAATTATGGAGGCGGAAAATTAGGTAAAGGCAGTTGCGACTTATTTTACAGTGTAAAAAACAACCAAGTTTGGACAAAACCAATTAACCTTGGTGGAGCAATAAATACGAACAATTGGGAAACTCAGCCTTCTTTCTCCGCAGACGGAAAGTCGCTGTACTTTGTGAAAGGGAAAAAAGGAATGCAGAGCATGAATGATGGAAATATATTTGTCACCAAACTACAACCAGATGGAAGTTGGTCGAAGCCTGAGCCGTTAAATGCAAATATAAATACCCCCGGAAATGAAGAGTCTGTGCTCATTCACCCTGATGGTAAAACCATTTACTTCTCGTCAGACGGTCACGTAGGAATGGGCGGCTTAGATATCTACATGAGTCAATTAGACGAAAATGGAGAATGGGGACCTGCAATCAACCTTGGTTACCCAATCAATTCTCATAAGAATGAAAATAGTTTACTGGTTTCACCAAATGGTAAAATTGCCATTTTTGCTTCTGACAGAGAAGGTGGTTATGGAGGATTAGATTTGTATCAGTTTGACCTGCCACAAAACTTTGCACCCAACAAGGTTACTTACTTTGCAGGAAAGATTTTTGATAGTAAAACGAACAAGCCACTTGGGGCAAGATTTGAACTATTGGATTTAGAAACTGGAGAAAGTGTTATAGAGGCTTATTCAGACAACGCAACTGGAGAGTTTCTAATAACACTCCCAACCGGCAAAAACTACGCATTAAACTCCTCTAAAAGTGGATACATGTTCTTTTCAGAAAATTTCTCGCTTGTTGATTATGAGTCTGACGAGCCCTTTATCCAAAATGTGCCGCTTAACCCTATTCTAGCAGGAGAAAAAATTGTGCTTAAAAATATCTTTTTTGAAACAGCCAAGTACGACTTAAAGAATGAATCAAAGGTTGAACTGGATAAACTGGTTGCTTTTCTAAAGAAGAATGAAAATTTGATCATTGAAATTGGTGGACACACAGATAACGCGGGTAATACACAACTCAATTTAACCCTTTCAAAAAATAGAGCGAATGCGGTGAAAGAGTACCTGGTAAAAAATGAAATTTCTGCTGACAGATTGCAGACAAAAGGATATGGCGCAGAAGAGCCAATCGCAGATAATACTACCGCTGTTGGGAAAGCAAAAAATAGAAGAACAGAATTTAAAATAGTTAAACTATAAGCTTTTGTTTGTTTCGTTCTCTAACGAAAGAAGGATAGCTTATCGGCCATTAAATGCCCAATTCAATCTCATTTAATAGCGCCCTAAGTCAATCAAAAAGCCCTTTAGCTGAATGATGCTATTTGCTTAAAGTGCTATTTTCAACTTACAAGGCAAACCATACCCTTCTCAAAATTTACAACTACACACCCTACTTTTCGAACAAAAAGAAAGCCGCTTCAAATGAATGAAGCGGCTTTCTTTTGAAACATATTAAAATGCATTATCTGCTCAGGTAAACGGAACCTCTAATTTCTTCGTTCGCAATTCTGATGATGTAGAAATAAACGCCAACTTTTGCAGGCTGTCCTCTTAGCGTGACTCCATCCCAACCATATTGACCTATGTTTGAATCAAACACTTTTTCTCCCCATCTGTCGAAAATTTGGAAATCAACACATCCAATAAATTCTCCTTCAAAACCAGGATCAAAGATGTCGTTCAATCCATCACCATTCGGCGTAAATACATTGGCATCTTTCAACTGAAGTAAGTTTCGCAATCCACTTGCTGCAATTACCTCTGTTGTCGAATCTGTACAAGTAAGATTGGTTCCAATTAAAGTTACCGTATTATCAACTAAATTATTAATCTCAAAATCTGGGTTTCTATCTCTGCTAACCACCTTGCCGTTCAATTTCCAGATATACTCATCCGTAAATGTAGAAGTATTCTGAATCTCGATGATAGAATTTTCACATCTAGGAGAATTCAAATAGTCAAAATCAACTTCAGCAGGCTGCTTCATGTTTACATATATACTATCTGTATCTACACAACCCAATGCATTGCGTATTTCCAAGGTAAAATACTGTCGAGTATTTGCTGTTACCTTAATGGCGCTATCGGTTACTGCGCTCAATAAATTATTAGGGTTTGAAGAAGACCATAGGTAACTTATTCCATTTGTATCACCTTGTAAAATTGGAGCCAATACAACACTATCTCCTGAACAAATTGCGGTATCCATCGGCGTAAAGTCTAAGTTAAACACATCAATGAAGACGGTGTCGGTAGCAGAGCAACCGTTAAGATCTGTTCCTTTAACAACAAAATTGGTGCTCTTCAAGGCTCTTGCAATTGGATTTGCTAGTGTTGCATCATCAACATAAATAGCAGGTGACCAAGCATAGGTTAATGCTCCGTTAGCTGACAATTGAACTGGCTGATTCGTACATAAAGACGAATCTTTTTCTGCAGTTACAATAGGAAGAGCATTTACATCAACATTTATGGTATCAAAATCAACGCAACCGTTAACTCCCGTAACTGTTAAGTAATAGATGGTAGCAGTTGTAGGGTATGCTTTAGGATTTGAATCTAAGACAGAAGACAAGTCTATTCCCGGTGCCCATGAATACGTTGACCCAGGAGCTCCCGTGGGATTCCCTCCCAAATTCACTGTATCTCCAATACAAATTGCCAAATCAACACCCGCATCTGCTACCGGCAGAGGCAAAATTGTAACATCTCGTCTAATGGAATCGATACATCCTAATGAGGTTTGAACTTCTAAGAATACAGAATAGGTGCCTGGTGCTGCATATTGGTAACCTGGATTTTGTAAAATCGAAGTTCCTACTCCATCACCAAAATTCCACGACCAAGAAACGATGTTGCCGGCTGCCAACGTGCTAATGTCTGTGAATGCTGCAAAGTCGTCTTCACAAGTAGCATCCACTCTAAAATCTACATTTGCCAGAGGGTTTGCATTTACAATCATCGTATCAGTTGAAGTACATCCTAATGCGTCTGTAACAGTTACAACAAACGCAGTCGTATCGCTTGGGAACGCTCTAGGATTCGCAAGTGTAGGATCATCTAAACTAGCAGCATTATTCCATAAATAAGTAGCCCCAGGATCTGTAGACGTTGGCGAACCTCCAATAACAATTGTATCTCTACTACAAATTGTCAGATCTGGCCCCGCATCAACATTAGGAGCCGCCGTTACTGTTATATCTACACTGTCAACGCTTGTGCAACCGTTCGAATTTGTAACCGTTACAATGTACCGGGTATCTACAGTAGGGAAAGCTCCCGGTTGAGCTGAAGTAGCATCTGTCAACGAAACTGAATTATTCCAAGAATAGGTTTCGCCCGCTACAGCCGGTTTACCCAAAATAGTTGTGTCCAATTCACAAATTGTTCGATCAGCTCCTGCATCTGCAAGCGGCAAAGTGTCCACAATTACATTTCTTACAATTGAATCTAAACAACCAGAATTTGTCGTTACAATTAACTTTACAGCATATGTTCCGCTAGTGGTATAAACGTAAGAAGGGTTCTGCTGTGTTGAAGTTCCTGTTCCATCACCAAAATCCCAATTCCATCCTTGAATTGAAGCAGGTGAAGTGATGTTTGATAAATCAGTAAACTGAGTTGGGACGGTAGTACAAACCTGAGATGCTCTAAAGTTGGCATTTGGTAATGGATTTACTCTAATCACAACAGAAGACGTATCAAAGCATCCTGTATTCAAATCGGTTACAATCAAACTATATCGTGTTGTTACTGATGGTTTAGCTGTTGGATTAGCGATTGTATTATCATCTAAGGTAGCTCCATTGTCCCATGCATAAGATACATTCGTACCTGTTGAAGTTGGAGCTCCTCCAATTCTCACCGAGTCATTCAGACAAATTCCTTGATCTGCTCCTGCATCAACATTTGGCAAAGATGTAATTGTAATTGCCTTAGTAATGGAGTCTCTACAACCTACAGCTGATTCTACAATTAATTTAACAGAATAAGTTCCGGTATTAGCATAGATGTAACTTGGGTTTTGTTGAGTTGAAGTTCCCACTCCATCACCAAAGTCCCATGCCCAAGAATTAATTGTACCTACAGATAAACTAGACAAATCTGTGAATAAAGTTGTATTTCCAACGCAAGTGTCAGCAACTGAAAAGTCAACAACCGGTATTGGGTTAACAGTTACTAAAACAGAAGAAGTATCGAAACAACCTGTTGTATTCTCTGTAACAGTTAAACTATATCTTGTGGTTACAATTGGACTTGCAGTTGGGTTTGACAATGTGTTGTCGTTCAAACTAGCAGCATTGTCCCAAACATAACTCACATTTGGTGTGCTTGATGTCGGACTTCCACCAATTTGCACGAAACCTGTATTACAAATCACTTGATCTAATCCTGCATCTGCTAACGGTAAAGGATTAATTGTAACAGGAAGTGTAATGGAGTCTATACACCCAAAATCGCTAACCAATACTAATTTTACGTTATATGTGTTAGGCGTAGCAAATGTATAAGTTGGGTTCTGTGAAGTTGAAGTTCCTACTCCATCTCCAAAATCCCACAACCACGACGTAATATTACCTGTAGCGATTGTGCTTGCATCTGTAAATTGGGTAATGTCATTTTCACACAAGTTGACAAACGTAAATAAAGGTGTTGGCTTGGGGCTAATGGTAATCGAGTTAATAATCGAATCCTTACAACCAAAAGCACTTTCTACCACTAGTTTCACTTGATATGTTCCTGCAGCAGTATATTGATAACTTGGATTTTGTTGAGTTGATGTTCCTACTCCATCGCCAAAGTCCCATACCCACGATGTAATTGCACCACTTGGAATTGTACTTCCATCGGTAAACTGTGTCAGTTCATTTTCACAAACTGCAGTAGCGGTAAATGCTGCCACCGGAACTGGGTTTACATTTATAACAACCGAAGCCGTATCTGTACATCCCGTTAAAGTTTCGGTAACTGTAACCTTGTAGCGAGTAGTTGTAGATGGGAAAGCTAATGGGTTCGCCAACGTAGCATCATTTAAACTAGCTGAATTATCCCAAAGGTAAGTCACCCCAACAGTATTAGAGGTTGGCGCGCCGCCGATGGTTACTGTATCTCTATCGCAAATTACTTGGTCAGCACCAGCATCAACATTTGGCAAAGCAACAACCGTTATAGTTTTTGTTATTGAATCTTTACAGCCAATAGCAGTTTCAACTACAAGCTTTACATTATAAGTGCCAACCGCTGCATACGTATAGACAGGACTCGGTTGAGTAGAAGTACCAACTCCATCTCCAAAATCCCAAGACCAACTAGAAATTGTTCCTGAGAGCAAGGTAGTATTATCTGTGAATATCGTTGTATTCCCAATACAGGTATCTGCAATAGAAAAGTCCACCACAGGAATTGGATTCACCCGAATTAAAATAGATGATGTGTCAAAGCATCCTGTTGTGTTTTCAGTAACCGTTAAACTGTATCTAGTGGTTACACTTGGACTTGCTGTTGGGTTGGCTAAAGTATTATCGTTTAAACTGGCAGCATTATCCCAAGCATAGCTCACATTCGGAGTACTTGAAGTAGGACTTCCCCCAATTTGAACTGAGAATGTATTACAAATATCTTGGTCGGTACCGGCATCCGCTGTTGGAATCGGATTGATGATTACTTGTTTCGTAATTGAATCTAAACAACCTGCACCACTGCCTGATACCAACTTCACATCGTAGGTTCCGGCTGCAGGGAAAGTGAATGTTGGGTTTTGAAGCGTTGAACTTCCTAATCCGTCAAAATCCCATCTCCATGTATTGACACTTCCTGATCCAATCGTGCTTCCATCGGTGAATTGAGTGGCATCATTTAAACACAAGTTCGCAAACGTAAAGTCTACTGTTGGTTTCGGATCAATCGTAATTGGTGTCGTGATTGAATCTTTACAACCCAAATTACTCGTAACAACTAATTTTACTTGATACGTTCCCGCTGCTGAAAACTGATGGGTTGGGTTTTGAACAGTAGATGTTGCGCCTGCATCATCAAAATCCCACGCCCAAGCGGTAATGCTTCCTGTTGCTATGGTGCTTGCATCTGTAAAGGATGCAATTTGATTGATACAGGTATTATTTACGGTAAAGGCCGGCGTTGGAACTGCATTGAACGTTACATTCATTGCATCTGTATTGGTACAACCTGTAGCTGTTTCTGTAATCTGAACAGTATAGGTGGTTGGACTGGCTGGTGATGCAATCGGGTTGGCAATATTTGCATTGCTTAATCCTGCTGTTGGTGTCCAACTATAAGTAAAACCTGCTGTTGGGGCTACTCCAATTTGAACTGATGAACCTGGACAAATATCTTGATCTGCTCCGGCATCGGCAACTGGCAATGCGTTTATGATAACTTGTTTCGTAATTGAATCTAAACAGCCTACTCCACTGCCTGAAACCAACTTCACATCATAGGTTCCGGCTGCTGGGAAAGTGAATGTTGGGTTTTGAAGTGTTGAACTTCCTAAGCCATCAAAATCCCATCTCCATGTATTGACACTTCCTGAACCAATCG
>CAJQLW010000035.1 GCA_905479325.1 uncultured Flavobacteriales bacterium | reverse complement strand
TTATTTATAAAAAAAGGCGAGCGAAGAGTTTAGTTGGAATTCTGAGATCTAGATCGAAGACATCCCAATTGGATCGGGACGCGTCTACCAATTCCGCCACCTGTATAATTGAATTGGATCAACGGAATTATCCATTTTTTTTACTTTTACAAATGGTTTCTATTTTTATTGTTTCATTATTTAAGTAATCACTTGTGGGCGCTAAGAATAATTGATATTTTTGCACCCCCTTTTACGGTAGGAAAATTATGCCAAATCAAGTAAAAATATTTTCAGGTTCAAGTAACAATGAATTAGCACAAAGTATAGCAAAAAGCTTTGGCGTTGAATTAGGTAAAACATCTATCAACCGTTTTTCAGATGGAGAGTTTCAACCTGCATTTGAGGAATCAGTAAGGGGATGCGATGTATTCATCGTTCAATCTACGAATCCACCAACAGATAATATTTTCGAATTATTGTTGATGATTGATGCTGCAAAAAGGGCTTCGGCAAGAAGAATTATTGCCGTTATACCTTATTTCGGCTTCGCACGACAAGACAGAAAAGACGCTCCACGTGTTCCTATCGGGTCGAAGTTGATGGCAAATATGCTAACTGCAGCAGGTGTTTCTAGAGTAATGACCATGGATTTACATGCAGATCAGATTCAAGGCTTTTTTGAAGTTCCTGTAGATCATCTTTATGCCTCAGCTGTATTTTCTGAGGCCTTAAGAAAGTTGAATTTGCCAAACTTGGTAATGGCTTCTCCAGATATGGGCGGATCTAAAAGAGCATATGCCTACGCAAAGCATTTGGAGACAGAAGTGGTAGTTTGCTACAAGCAACGTAAAAAAGCAAATAACATTGATAAGATGTTCTTGATCGGTGAAGTAGAAGGTAAAGATGTAATGCTTATTGACGACATGATTGATACAGCAGGAACCTTAACCAAGGCAGCAGACATTATGATGGAAAAGGGAGCAAATTCGGTAAGAGCCATTTGCACTCACCCAATTCTATCAGGTAAAGCATATGAACGAATTGAGAACTCAAAATTAACAGAGTTACTCGTTACCGATTCAATTCAACTGAAACAAAAAAGCGACAAAATTCGAGTTATTTCTGTTGCTGATTTGTTTGCAAAAGTAATTTACAAAGTACACAATTATGAGTCAATAAGCTCATACTTCATATTTTAATTAATTTAACCTTAAAAGATAGATATTATGAAATCTGTTCAACTAGAAGCTACAAGCCGAAGTGAAGTGCGTAAAAAATCTGCACTTAATGCACTAAGAAAGGAGGGTAGAATACCGGCCGTTTTATATGGTGGTAAAGAAAATGTTAACTTTCATGTTAACGAAATTGCTTTTTCAAAGCTAATTACAACACATGAAGTATACTTTATTGATTTAAATTTTGGTGACAAAACCATCAAAGCAGTTATAAGTGACGTACAGTTTCACCCTGTTACAGATAAGCCAATTCACATTGACTTTATGGAAGTGTTTGAAGACAAGCCGGTAACTATTGGTGTGCCAGTTGCTTTTACAGGAGCTTCAAAAGGTGTTCTCGCAGGTGGTAAACGTAGAGAGAAATTAAGAAAAATGACGTTGAGAGCGTTACCAGCTTATTTACCAGAAGTAGTGACAATTGACATTACAAATGTAAAAATTGGCGGCTCTATTAAAGTTAAGGATGTATCCTTAGAAAATGTAGAATGCTTAGATAACGAAAACGCAGTAATTATTGCAGTTAAAACTTCTAGAACGGCTGTTGCGGTTAGCGATGACGATAAGGAAGAAGAAGGAGAAGAAGCTGCAACTGAGGAAGCTGCTGCTGAATAAATAAAACATGAAATATTTGATTGTAGGACTCGGTAACATTGGTGCTGAGTACGAAAATACAAGACACAATATTGGATTTAAAACATTGGATGCCCTAGTTAAGGCATCCAATGTTGTTTTTAGCCCAAACCGGTTAGGAGATACAGCTGAAGTAAAGCACAAAGGTCGTAAGCTTATTCTTCTAAAACCTTCTACTTATATGAACTTAAGTGGGAAAGCGGTAGCGTATTGGATGCAAGCTGAAAAAATTCCTTTAGAACGAGTCTTAATCGTAACTGATGATTTGGCATTGCCTTTTGGTGCGCTAAGGTTAAAGGGAAAAGGCAGTGATGGAGGCCATAACGGACTTAAAAGTATTAATGAAGTATTGGGTTCTCAAAACTATGCTCGTTTGCGTTTTGGAGTTGGAAATGAATTCGCTAAAGGCAAGCAGGTTGATTATGTTTTGGGTGAATGGAACGAAGAGGAAAATGACAAGTTAGAAGAGCGCTTAGACAAGTGTTGCCAGATTATTAAAGCATTTACGGTAAATACGTTGGGAAGGGTAATGAGTGACTTTAATGGGAAGTAAGTTATTTCAGCTCAAACTCATCGGCATCCTCTAAAACTGGGAACTTCTTTCTAAAATCATTTAGATCTTTCAAAGAAAGTTGAGTTGTTTTAGTCTCTTCTTCTTGATTTGCAGCCTTCCAAAGTGGCTCTCCCTTTGGGTCGATAAGCATAGAGTTTCCTATACAATTCACTCCTTCACCGTCAATTCCTATTCTGTTTACTGCTGCCACGTAGCATTGGTTTTCAATGGCACGAGCATACAATAGTTTCTCCCAAGCTGCAATTCTTACTTGAGGCCAATTTGCAACGTAAATTAAAAGGTCGTAAGAATTTTTACTATTATTTCTACTCCAAACTGGGAAACGCAAATCGTAACAAATTTGTGGACAAATGTTCCAACCTTTCAGTTCTACAATTAAGTTTTCTTGTCCTTTGGTGTAATGGTTGTGCTCGTTTCCCATGGTGAACAAGTGGCGCTTGTCGTATTTTTCAAAAGTGCCATCAGGGCGCATCCAAATGAAGCGGTTATAGATGTTGCCGTCTTCTTTTAGGATTAAACTTCCTGCAATAACGGCATTTGACTGTTTTGCCATATCCGCCATCCAGCTCATTGTTAAACTGCCCATTGGTTCAGCTAACGCGGCAGAGTTCATGCTAAAACCCGTGCTGAAAGTTTCAGGTAGAATGATTAGGTCCGTAGCTTCAATAGAATGGATTGTTGTAGTAAATGCTTCGAGGTTAGCTTTGGCATTTTCCCAAATAAGATCTGCTTGGATGATGGTAATTTTTAAATCATTCATGCTTTTTTATATACTGTTTGTTGATAGTGTTCCTTTTCCATGAAAATGGGTACATAAATTAATTTCAGTACCCATCGATTCCAATTGTCTATGTGCAAGTCTCCCTTGCTTTTTAGTCCGATACGAATTTGTTGTGTTTCAGTTGAGAAGAGTACATAACCTTCAGAATAATCCCATCTTTTACGTTGTTGAAGGTATAAATATTGCTGTTCAATGATACCAATCAAGGTGTCTTCTTGGCATAACTTGTTGTTATGAAAAGATTTGATAACTAGTGATTTATTTTCGATAAATTGAAGTTGATAATTAACGGTATCTCCAACATGTAACTTTGAGTGGTTTGTTCTATTACCTAGCCAAAAAAAGTCTTCTAAGTTTTTCGAAATAGGGTTCTTGATTGTTTCGAAATAGGATCCATTTAAACGCAATAGTTCTAGTTCGGTCAAGTTTACATTGGGATAATCAAGATTGTGAAAGCGAGTGCACGACCCACAGAATAACACTATTGGTAGAGAGAAAATTGAACAGAACAATTTCACGCTATCAAATATATGAATTTTGATAGAATAGGTGGAAATCCTATATGCTGTTTATAATCTCGGCCGCTTGCAAAAGCGTCTCATCTTTCTTGGCAAAACAAAACCTGAGCACTTTTTCATCCACCTTTCTGCTGTAAAATACAGAGGTAGGAATGGAAGCAATTTTAAACTCTTTTGTCAAACGTTCTGCGAAGGTAATATCGTCTTCTTCAGAAATTTTCGAATAATCGAGCAATTGAAAATAACTACCTGCTGTTTCACCCAATTGAAAACGTGAACTTTTGATAGAATCTCTAAATAAATCACGCTTGTGTTGATAGAATTCTTTCAATTCCAAATGGTCATTTGAGGTTGCCAAATATTCAGAGTATGCTTGTTGAGAAGGAGTGTGAACTGAAAATACATTGTATTGATGCGCTTTCCTAAATTCTTTCATCAATTCAGCAGGAGCAAGGCAATAACCAATTTTCCAACCTGTAGTATGATAGGTCTTTCCAAAAGAGGATACAATAAAGCTTCTTTCCGCTAATTTCGGGAAGCGTGCTACGCTTTGGTGGTCATATCCATCGAAAATTATGTGCTCGTAAACTTCGTCGCTTAAAACTAAGATGTCGGTGTTGTGAAGTAACTTCTCAAGCTTTTGCATGTCTTGGGCAGACATAATTGTTCCGGTGGGGTTGTGAGGAGTGTTGATAATGATCATTCTCGTACGTTGAGAAATTACCTTTTTTACTTGCTCCCAATCTATTCTGTACTCAGGCCCTTGCAGCTCAATGTGAATTGCCTTAGCACCCACCAAATCAATCGCTGGTTCATAACAATCATAAGCTGGAGTGAAAATTACTACTTCATCATTTTCAGCTACCGTTGCTAATATGGCTGTAAATATGGCTTGAGTTGCACCTGCGGTTATTGTTATTTCAGTTTCTGGGTGATACACACCCGTGTAAAGTTCCTCTGTTTTTTGCGCAATTTGCTCACGCAAACTGATTAGGCCTGGCATCGGAGCATATTGGTTCATGCCAGAATTCATTGCTTTTGTCCCTAACGAAGTCAAAGCTGGCGAACAATCAAAATCAGGAAAGCCCTGAGACAAGTTCAGGGCTTTTTCTGTTGCGGCCAAGGCCGACATTTTTGAAAATATAGTTGTACCAACTTTAGGAAGCTTACTCTTTATGCTCGCACTAAATTTTGGCATTCTGTTTTACTTGCTGATGGTTGCAGATAAGTATTCTCTGTTCATTCGTGCAATGTTTTCGATAGAAATTCCTTTCGGGCACTCTACTTCACATGCTCCTGTATTAGAACATGGGCCAAAACCTTCTTTTTCTGCTTGTTTTACCATGTTTAGTACTCTGTCTTTTGCTTCAACCTGGCCTTGTGGTAATAATGTATATTGAGAAACCTTAGCCGCAACAAATAAAGAAGCAGACGCATTTTTACAAGCCGCAACACACGCTCCACATCCTATACACGCTGCAGAATAAAATGCTTCATCAGCATTTTCCTTTTCAATTGGAATCGCGTTGGCATCCTGCGTATTTCCTGAGGTATTAACAGAAATATAGCCTCCTGCATGCTGAATACGATCAAATGCACTTCGGTCTACCATTAAATCCTTGATAACTGGAAACGCTTTCGCTCTAAATGGTTCAATGTATATTGTTTCTCCGTCTTTAAAAGAGCGCATGTGTAGTTGGCAAGTTGTTACCAATCTTGCAGGACCGTGAGGCTCTCCATTAATATATAGTGAGCAAGATCCACAAATACCTTCTCTACAATCATGATCGAAGACAACTGGGCTCTCACCTTTATTGATAAGTTCGTTGTTTAAAATGTCTAACATTTCTAGAAACGAACTGTCAGGAGAAATATCATTCAACGGATAAGTCTCTAAGTTACCTTTAGCATTGCCGTTTTTTTGGCGCCAAACTTTTAGTGTTAAGTTTAATTTTTTTGCTGCTGACATATCTGTTATTTATATGAACGAGTTTTTAACTCTACGTTTTCAAATTCTAATTTATCTTTATGAAGAATTGCTTCAGAAGGTTTTCCTGTGTATTCCCAAGCGGAAACATAAGCAAACTCATCATCTCTTCTCAATGCTTCGCCTTCTTCTGTTTTATATTCTTCACGGAAGTGACCACCACAAGACTCTTCTCTTTCAAGAGCATCTCTAGCAAACAACTCTCCTAGCTCTAAAAAGTCTGCAACTCTACCTGCCTTTTCCAATTCTTGGTTTAGTTCATCTGCTTCACCTGGAACTCTAACTTCTTTGTAAAACTCCTCTCTTAAAGCTGCAATTTCTGAAATGGCCTCGTTTAATCCTTCTGTTGTTCTAGCCATACCAACTTTGTTCCACATGATTAAGCCCAATTTTTTATGGAAATAATCAACTGGCTTAGTACCGTTGTTGTTAATTAACTTGTTGATTTCATCTTTTGCTTTTTTCTCTGCGGCTTCAAATTCCGGTAAATCGGTCGAGATTTTTCCAGTTCGAATATCATTTGCTAAGTAATCTCCAATTGTATACGGCAAAACAAAGTAACCATCAGCTAAGCCTTGCATTAGGGCAGAAGCCCCAAGTCTGTTTGCTCCATGGTCAGAGAAGTTTGCCTCGCCAATCGCGTACATACCCTCAACATTGGTCATTAAATTGTAATCTACCCAAAGGCCACCCATTGTGTAATGCACGGCTGGATAAATTCTCATTGGAGTTTTGTAGGGATTGTCATTGGTAATTTGCTTGTACATGTCAAACAAGTTACCATACTTTGTTTCAATTACTTTTTCTCCAAGTGAAGTTATTTCTTCTTTAGATGGATTTGAAATTCCTTTCACTAAGGCTTCTTCTTTCCCGTAACGTTGAATTGCCGCAGCAAAATCTAAGAATACACCTTCGTTGGTATCATTTGCCACAACACCATATCCTGCGTCGCATCTTTCTTTCGCTGCTCTTGAGGCAACATCCCTAGGAACCAAGTTACCAAATGAAGGGTATCTTCTTTCCAAATAATAGTCTCTATCTTCCTCTTTAATGTCTGTTGGTTTTAGCGAACCATTTCGAACTGCCTCGGCATCTTTTAAATTCTTTGGAACCCAAATTCGCCCGTCATTTCTTAATGACTCAGACATCAACGTAAGTTTTGATTGCTGTGTTCCGTGAACGGGGATACAAGTTGGATGAATCTGAGTGTAACAAGGGTTTGCGAAAAATGCTCCTTTTTTATGCGCTTTCCAAGCTGCAGTTACATTTGATCCCATTGCATTGGTTGAAAGGAAGAATACGTTTCCGTATCCACCTGTTCCTAAAACAACGGCGTGAGCAGAATGTCTTTCAATTTCTCCTGTCACCAAGTTTCTTGCAATAATACCTCTCGCTTTCCCATCCACAATTACTACATCTACCATTTCGTGACGGTTGTACATTTGAATTTTTCCTTTTGCAATTTGTCTGTTCATGGCAGAATAAGCTCCCAATAACAATTGCTGACCTGTTTGACCTTTGGCGTAAAATGTTCTCGAAACTAAAACCCCTCCAAACGAACGGTTGTCAAGTAACCCACCATAATCTCTTGCAAAAGGAACTCCTTGTGCAACACATTGGTCAATAATATTAGTTGAAACTTCAGCTAATCTGTACACATTTGCTTCTCTCGATCTATAGTCACCACCTTTAATGGTATCATAAAATAATCGATACGTTGAGTCACCATCTCCTTGATAGTTTTTTGCCGCGTTAATTCCGCCTTGTGCAGCAATTGAATGTGCTCTTCTTGGAGAATCTTGGTAGCAAAATGCTTTTACGTTATATCCTAACTCAGCTAGAGTTGCAGCAGCGGAACCGCCGGCTAATCCTGTACCAACAACGATAACATCTATGTTACGTTTGTTCGCAGGGTTAACTAAGTTAATGTTGTTTTTATAATTTGTCCATTTATCTTTTAATGGACCTTCGGGTATTTTAGAATCTAAACTCATTTCTTCTTGAATTTGAAGGGGCTTAAGCCGCCATAATAAATAGATAAACTGGAATTATAGCGAAAAGCAAAGGCACTAGAATTGCGAAAGCGTAGCCCGCTTTTGTAATTACAGGTGAGTACTTTTTGTTTCTTAAGCCAATTGATTGAAATGCACTTTGGAAACCATGAATCAGATGAAATCCCATTGCTGCCATTGCTAATACATAAAAAACTACGAGAATTGGATTTGCGAAGCCCTCCATCACGATAGTGTACAGGTCTCCCATTGCAGGTCCTAAATTTTCTCCAGCTTGCATAATCATTCCGTCAACAATTTCTCCGTTTGGTATAGCTGTTCCATCTTTCAATAGAGGGGCAGTTCCATCTTCGTTCATCATATAAGGGGTAGTTCCAAACTTATATTCATACCAGAAATTTTGCATGTGAACCACAATGTACACTAGAATAATTGTACCCAACACGCCCATATTTCTTGAAGACCACATGGAGTTTTTTTCTGGCTTGCTATAGGCATATCCTTGAGGTCTCGCTTTTCTATTTGCCATAGAAATAACAATACCATCAATGGCGTGAAATAAAATGCTAATGTAAGTTACATAAGATAACAGCTTGACAGCAGGGTTCGTTGTCATGAATACTGCGTATTGATTAAACTGCAACTGCCCTGCATAGCCTGTTATAAATAACTGCAAATTACCTGCAAGGTGGCCTGTTAAAAACAGACAGAGGAATAAGCCTGTGAAAGCCATCCAATACTTCTTCACGATGTGTGATTTTAATAAACCTGTTGATTCGCTCATCCGAATGCTTTTTTGTGATTGTTAAATATTTGTACAAAGGTAACCCTAGAATTTATTACTTTACAAAGGGTCAAATGATGTCTAAGTTATTTAGACACATTCTTAATAAGAACGATTTTGGAATGGTATTATCATAACAATATAGCTTGAATTTAGTTTAAAAAAGAATGGTTCCATTAACTAAATAATGGAACCATTTATAATTAAAAGTATTACCAATTATTGAATGATGACTTTTTCAGTCCAATTATAAGTTTCGTTTTCTAGCGAAACATAGTATAAGCCTTTATCTAGGTGCGTCAAACTTATTCGTTTTGTCATATTTCCTGTTGCTTTGAAGGCTTCCGTATGCACAATTTGACCTAATGAATTTCGAATCGTTAGCAATGCGTCTTCAATCTTCTCTCTTTTATAAGCAATTTCAAATTCACCATTACTTGGATTTGGAGAGATAGAAATGTTCAGATTGCTGTCTGCCACGTTTTTTAACGATGTAGGAACCGGTAGGTTTCCCATGTTAAGTCGAATAACTGGATTGGCATCTACCCACCCCCAGCCTGGTTGGTGGGCTAGGTCAACAAAACAAGTCACATTGTCTTGAAATTGACCTGAAGAAGCGTCCTGCTGAACTTCGAAGCTATTGCCACCGTTGGTATTGGTAACTTCCCAACCTACAACATATTGCCCAGAATCTAAACCATTCAGAACTGCAGAACCATTGTCTAAAGGTAGGGTGAGTATAGTATTTGTATCGTTTGTCAAAATGGTATAGGGAATAAAGGATGAGGCAACTTCACCACCTGCAAACGCTGCAGCTAGAGTTCCTGAAGCAGGTGCAAACAATGAGTCCTCCTCATACTTCCATATTTTAGGAATTATTTCCACACCAATATTTGCAGGGTCAGCAGAAACTGCATAACTGATTGAAGTAGGAATTTTAGACATTCCACGATTACCGGTTCTTGATTCAACTACGTACATCGTGCCGAACTTATCTCCAACTACTGTTCCGCCTGGTTGTCCATTTCTAACATAAGATCCGGGTCCCGTTCCACCGGAGTATCCATTATCATCTCTTGCAAAAGAAGTGTCTGAAGTGGCGAAGGTTTGAGAGTATGTTTCGTTTACAGGGTATTGATCAATACTGTCAGAAGTTGCTACCATATCAACTCTGTATTCACCCAAAGCGGTAGGAACAAAACGCGGAGAGTTCGTAACTACATAATCGGCTGTGTCTCTCGTAATCATTGACAATAATGGCATAGGGGTTGACGAGGTCGAATATGCTAGTCCTAAACCTGGTCCTCCAGAAGGGTCCGCAGTATGGAATATATCTCCTTCAATGCTCACGCCTGTTGCGTTATTTGAACCATTGTTGTATACTAATCCCGAGAGAGGAAGAGGAGGAAATAGATCGTAAGGAATTTGCCCGTAAAAAGGATTGTACACATAATCGAAGTTAAATTCTAAGTAAGGAGTTCTTAATGTAATGTCATTAGCCGCTCCTTCAATTATTGCAAGATCATCAATCATCCAATAATAGTGAGAGTTGCCTTCGGATAAGAATCTAATTTTAACATTAGGAGAATTTGCAGCAACATCGCTGATGTTTATTACGTTCGTCACTGTTCCACTAGCGGCGTTTACAGCTAGTGAGTTGGTTGCGTCGTATTCCTTAAAAGTTATAAAGTCATCCGTGCTAGCTTGTAAAACCAGTCTGTTTGCTCCGGAACAGCAATATCGTAAAGCTTGTTGGTAACTCACCCAAACTGCATGAATCCCATTTGGACTAGTCCCATTTTGAGTTAAGTCTATTGTATCCGATTCGAAATAAGTATCCATTGCTACGGCACCCATTCCTATTGGCGTGTTAAAAAAGTCAGCCGTTAGAACCATAAAGCCGTTAGCAGCCGTTGTTGAGGTAATTATATTGTTAGCTGCTGAGAATTGACCATTTTGGTAGACCGTGTTCCATACCCATTGAAAGTTATTAGGATTGTTGTTAAAAATAGACCATCCTGTCGGCAGCCCACCGTCAAAATCTTGGTAGTAAAGGGTATCTCCAAATGCTTTGGAATTTAGTTTAGATGCTTTTATAAAATCTGGGTCCGGAGCCTGAGGGTTACTCGATAAGGCTGCTTCAACTTGAGGGATATTAATGTTCTGAGCATTTCTGTCTTGCGAGGTACCAACTAAGGTGAGGCAAAGAAAGCTAGATAAAAGGAGGTTGCTCTTTTTCATAATTACATGTTTTTAGATTACCCTTCAAATAGAAGAAACATGTAATAGAAAAGAACTATGAAATTCATAGCTTGCTATTACGAATTCATAGTTGAGCCTTTTGAGAAGAGAGCTTTAAGTTTATTTTGCCATTGAGGCTACTGGATGATAATTTTTTTTGAGACTTGTTGCTCTTTATTGGTAAGCGTAATAAAATACACTCCTTTGTTTAGATAACTAAAATCAAAGGTTTTACTGAATGCTCCTAGAACTTGTAACTCTTTTTTATATGCAACTTGTCCTAGATTGTTTTTTAGTTCCATGATGTAAGTTGCTTCATGACTGACTGAACTAGCTGTCAGGACGAATAATCCGTTATTTGGGTTAGGAGAGATTGAAAGTTCTGCAGAAGAATTGATGTTTGTATTTAGACCCGGCATAGGTATGTTTCCAAAGTTAACGCGAATTATCGGATTAGCATCTACCCAACCCCAACCCGAGGCATGGCCAAAATTGATAAAGCAAGTTACATCTTTTTGAAATTGACTAGAAGATGCATCTTCTTGAACTTCAAAGCTATTTCCGCCATTGGTGTTGATTACTTCCCAACCGACAACATATTGTCCTGAATCTAACCCATTAAATACAGCACTTCCATTATCAAATGGGAGCGTTAGTAAAGCGTTAGTGTCTGATGCTTGTATGGTGTAAGGGATAAAGGATGAGGCCACCTCGCCTCCCGCGAATGCTGCATTAATGGTTCCGGCAGTTAAAAGAGAGTCTTCTTCGTACTTCCAAATTTTTGGCGAAATTATAACTCCTATGTTGTTAGGGTCGTCTGAAACCGCATAGGTTATTGATGTAGGCTGCATCCAGACTCCACCATTTCCGGTTCTAGATTGCACAATGTACATCGTGCCAAAACGATCACCTGCTGCTGTCCCTCCTGTTTGCCCACTTCTGATGAAAGATCCGGGTCCTATTCCTCCCCCGTATCCGTTATCATCCCTAGCGAAAATGCTATCATTGACGGTGAACTGTTGATTGTATACATTATTAGTAGGGTCTTCGTCAATACTATCAGAAGTGGCTCTCAAGTCAACTCTGAATTCACCTAAAACTGTAGGTACAAATCTCGGGTTGTTGGTTATGGCATAATCTGCTGAATCTCTAGTAATTCCTGATTGTAAGGTAACTGGAGAGGAAGTGGTTGTATAAACTAAGCCATTACCTGGGGTGCCTGAAGGGGTAGCCGTGTGGTAAATATCTCCTTCTATTTTTACACCAGTTAAGTCGTTTGACCCTTTGTTATAAACATATCCAGATAAAGGAAGTGTTGGAAATAAATTAAATGGAATTTGACCATAAAACGGGTTGTATTCATAATCAGAGTTAAACTCTAAATACGGATCTCTTAATTCTAAATCGTTCCTAGGGCCCTCTACAATTGCAAAATCATCAATCATCCAATAATATGCAACATTGCCTTCAGCTAAAAATCGAATTTTGACTACAGATGAGCCAAGTGTTGCTGTACTAATATTTATCGCATTTGTTACCGTACCAGAGGCTGCACCGAAGGCTAACCCATTTGTTGCGTCATACTCCTGAAAAGTTGTAAAATCATCTGTACTTACTTGCAAGACGTGCTTCATTGCACCCACACAGCACCTTCGCAGTGTTTGTTGGTAAGTAACGATTATATTTCCTGGAGCAGTAATAGTTCCTCCTTTGGTTAAGTCGATTGAATCAGATTCAAAATAAGTATCCATGGGAACTCCTCCGGTCCCTGGAATAGGAGTATTGTAGAAGTCTGAAGGCAATGACATGAATCCATTTGCGGCAGTAGTTGAAATGATGATGTTACCAGGAGAAGAGAATTGTCCGTTTTGATAGACCGTATCCCACTTCCAGACAAAGTTATTTGTATTATTATTTATGATTGACCATCCAGATGGAAGCCCTCCATTAAAATCTTGGTAATAGAGGGTATCTCCTATCGCCTTTGAAAATTGCTTGGCCTGCTTTAAAAAATCTGGGTCTGCACTTTTTGCCTTGCTTGTCAATGCGACTTGCTCTTGAGGCATATTAAAATCAAGCGTATTCTGAGCCTCAAGGAAAAATGAGGAGAATAAAAAGCTTAAAATAAGGAGATGTTTATTTTTCATGCTGCTTCTTTTTACTACAAGATAGTTAAAATTAAATTCTTGTAAACAAAAAAAGCCACGCAATTTGCGTGGCTTCCTTTGTGATATATTAAATGAGATTATTGAACAACAACCTTCTTTAATAATTTTTCAGCACCATTCTCTAGTGTTACAAAGTAAACACCTTTTTCGAATTGTGTTAAGTCCATTTGCTCAGTAACAGTTCCGTTAACAGTGATGATGTCAGTGAAAACTTCTTGTCCTAACATGTTTCTTACATTCATGTTGTAAGTAACAACTTCAGTTGAAGAAATGGTCATTGTGAATAAACCGTTGTTAGGGTTTGGAGCAATTTTGAATTCAGTTGAAGAATTTGCAGTTGCAGACAAACCTGTTGGAATCGGAAGAAACTCCATATTTAATCTAATTACCGGATTTTGAAGTACCCATCCCCAACCTGGAGAGTGCCCGAAATCAAGGAAACAAGTAACACGGTCTTGGAATTGTCCAGAAGAAGCATCGTTTTGTACTTCGAAACTATTTCCTCCATTTGTGTTTGTAACTTCCCATCCTACAACATACTGACCTGAATCTAAACCACTAAATACAGCTGTACCATTGTCTAACGGCAATGTTAATAATGTATTTGTATCAGCAGCAGTAATCGTGTAAGGAATGAAAGATGAAGCAACTTCTCCACCTGCGAAAGCTGCAGCTAACGTTCCAGAAGCAGGAGCAAAAAGAGAATCTTCTTCGTATTTCCAAATTTTAGGAACAATTTCTACTCCAATGTTAGTTGGGTCTGTAGAAACAGCATAAGTAATTGAAGACGGTCTTGTATGTAAACCGTTTCCTGTTCTAGATTCCACAACGTACATTGTACCAAATTTATCACCAACTGCAGTACCTCCGGTAGAACCACCTCTTACATAACTTCCAGGACCTGTTCCACCCGCATAACCATTATCGTCTCTTGCGAAAATTGTATCCGAAGTTGTAAAGGTTTGACTGTGATCTTCGTTTCCTAAGTTTTCATCAACACTGTCAGAGGTAGCAATCATGTCAACTCTAAATTCACCTAAAACATTAGGTACAAATCGAGGAGAATTAGTCACCGTGTAATCTGCAGTATCTCTTCTGATACCTGAAACTAAAGGCACCGGAGTAGAAGAAGTTGAATAAACTAAACCAACTCCAGGATTACCTGCTGGATCTGCAGTATGCGTAATGTCTCCTTCAATTCTAACACCTGTTAAATCGTTAGAACCGTTGTTGTAAACGAATCCTGACAATGGAAGTGGTGGGAATAAGTCAAAAGGAATTTGACCATAGAAAGGGTTGTAAGCATAGTCAAAATTAAATTCTAAATAAGGAGTTCTCAACTCCATATCGTTTAAAGGACCTTCAATAACCGCAAAGTCATCAATCATCCAATAATAATGAGAATTTCCTTCAGATAAGAATCTAATTTTAACGGTTGTATCGTTAGCTGCTGCCGTACTAATGTTGATTACATTGGTTACAGTTCCACTAGCTGCGTTCACAGCAATCGCATCAGTCGCATCGTACTCTTGGAATGTTACAAAGTTGTCAGTACTTGCCTGTAAAACCAATCTGTTTGCACCTGAACAGCAATATCTTAATGCTTGCTGGTACGAAACCCAAACACTACCAAAACCATTCGGATTGTTTCCGTTATTGGTTAAACTAATCGCTTCTGATTCAAAATAGGTATCCATTGCTACAGCTCCTGTAGTTGGAATAGGAGTATTAAAGAAATCTCCTGTTAATACCATAAATCCATTCGCTGCAGTAGTCGATGTAATAATGTTCGTTGCTCTAGAGAACTGTCCATTTTGGTAAACTGTATTCCAAACCCACTGGAAGTTATTTGGGTTATTGTTTACAACAGACCATCCTGTTGGCAAACCACCTGCGAAATCTTGATAATACAAGGTATCACCAAACGCTTTCGCATTTAAGTTAGATTTTTTGAGAAAATCAGGGTCAACTGATTTTGCATCACTTGATAAAGCTGCAGGAACTTCAAAGCTAGACATATTTGGCGTGCTCATTTTATTTTGAGCAAAAGCGAAACATGATACTAACACTAAGCATGACAGTAAAGTGTAATTCTTTTTCATGTTAAAAATTTTAGTTAAACAATTATTTCAATCAATAAAGATAATCATTTTTTAATATTTGATTAATCTTTATACGCTTTTATGTAAAAAATAAGACAAAATAGCTCTTATTTTAGTTATACATACTCTTCAATAGCGGGACAGCTGCAAATTAGATTTCGATCTCCATAGGCGTCATCAACTCTTCGAACACTAGCCCAAAATTTATTGCCTCTTTGTCCTTCCATAGGGTAGGCTGCTTGAGATCTAGTGTAAGGTAAATACCACTCGTCAGCTGTGCACATGTACTCTGGATGTGGAGCATTTTTTAAAATGTTGTTGTCTTTTTCTGCTGCTCCATCTTCTATGGATTTAATTTCTTTCCGAATAGATTTCATGGCACCAATAAAACGGTCTAGTTCAGCAACGCTTTCACTTTCTGTTGGCTCTACCATAAGCGTTCCTCCTACAGGGAAAGAAACCGTTGGAGCATGAAATCCGTAATCGATCAAACGTTTGGCAATATCTACCACTTCAATACCTGATGTTTGTTTGAACGCTCTGCAATCAAGAATCATTTCATGTGCCACTGTATTGTTTTTACCTTGATATAATATAGGGTAATCTTCCTCAAGGTGTTTTTTAATGTAGTTGGCGCTTAGAATAGCTGCCTCTGTGGATTTTCTTAAACCATCTTCTCCTAACATTTTTATATATGCATAAGAAATAAGTAGTACCAGTGCACTTCCAAAAGGTGTAGCAGAAATAGCTGAGATGGCATCTTTTTCGCCATTGCCAATAACAGGGTTTGAAGGTAGGAAAGGTGCTAGGTGCTTTGCAACACCAATTGGTCCCATTCCTGGGCCACCGCCACCATGTGGAATAGCAAATGTTTTGTGCAAGTTGAGGTGACAAACGTCTGCGCCAATATTTCCGGGGCTTGTTAAACCAACCTGAGCGTTCATGTTTGCGCCGTCCATATAAACTTGTCCGCCGTTTTCGTGGATTAAGTTTGTGATTTCAATTACCGCCTCCTCAAATACTCCATGAGTAGACGGGTAAGTTATCATCAAGGCTGCTAAATTGTCTTTGTGAAGTTCTACTTTTTCTTTCAAATCATCCAAATCGATATTGCCTGCTTCATCACATTTAGTAACTACTACTTGCATGCCTGCCATAACAGCACTTGCAGGGTTTGTTCCGTGCGCTGAAGAAGGAATAATGGCGATGTTTCTGTGGTGATCACCTCTATTCATGTGGTACGCGCGAATAACCATCAAACCAGCATATTCGCCTTGCGCTCCTGAGTTTGGTTGTAGTGATGTTTTGTAGAAACCTGTGATTTCGGAAAGATCTCTTTCTAAATTGTGCAGCATTTCTAAATACCCTTCTGTTTGATTTTGTGGAGCAAATGGGTGAATATTTGCAAATTCATTCCAGGTTAATGGAAGTAATTCTGTTGCAGCGTTTAATTTCATGGTGCATGACCCTAATGGAATCATGCCGTGAACAAGTGAAAAATCTTTGTTTTCTAGCCTTTTAATGTAACGCATCATTTCCGTTTCTGAATGATAGCTGTTAAAAATAGGGTGTGTTAAATAACTGCTTGTTCTTTTTAAGTTTGAAGAAGCGGTAGAATTTCCTTTTGCGTTTTGAACTTCAGTAAAATCGTTGCCTTTAAACTTTGCGAAAAGCCCAATAAGGAGATTTAATTCACTTAATTCTACTGTTTCATTTAAGCTGATGCAAAGGTGGTTAGAGTCTACTTTTCTAAGATTTATATGATGCTTGGCAGCAAACTCGATAAGTTCGTCCACTTGACCTTGTTTGTCCTCTATTAATAAGGTGTCGAAATAATTGGAGTTTACTACATTATAACCAAAACCTTTGATTTCATGGGCTAAGGTTGAAGCGTAATTATGAACTCCTTCAGCAATTTTTCTAATTCCTTCTTTGCCATGGTAAACAGCATACATACTAGCCATTACCGCTAAAAGAACTTGGGCCGTGCAGATGTTTGAAGTTGCTCGATCTCTTTTTATGTGCTGTTCTCTGGTTTGAAGGGCCATTCTCAAAGCTGCTTTACCGTCCATATCAACAGAAAGACCAATTATTCTGCCAGGTATGCTTCTTTTGTAACTATCTTTAGTTGCAAAGTACGCTGCATGGGGTCCACCAAAGCCCATTGGAATTCCAAATCGTTGAGTAGTGCCACAAACAATATCTGCTCCCCATTCTCCTGGAGGAGTGAATAAAGCTAAGCTCAATAGATCTGCAGCAACAGTCACTAAAGCGCCTTTTTCATGTACTTTGGAAACAAAGTTTTTGTAGTCTTTTACCTCTCCATTTATTGAAGGGTATTGAATGATAGCTCCAAAGATATCTCCAGAGAAATCAAAAGTTGAAGTATCTCCAATGATTAGTTCTATGCCAAGAGGTTCGCTTCGTGTTTTTAAAACGTCTAAGGTTTGAGGAAAACAGTCATCTGCTACAAAAATCTTTTTTACATCTGCCTTTTTTAATTCCTTTTCTCTAACGTTGTACATCAGTGTCATTGCTTCTGCTACAGCGGTTCCTTCATCCAATAGTGACGCGTTTGCCAAATCCATTCCGGTTAAATCGGTCACCATGGTTTGGTAATTCAACAATGCTTCTAATCTTCCTTGAGCAATTTCTGCTTGGTAAGGCGTATACGCAGTGTACCAAGCTGGATTTTCAAGAATGTTTCGTTGAATCACAGCAGGAACTTTTGTGTTGTAATAGCCTAATCCAATATAACTTTTAAAAACTTTGTTTTTCGACGCAATTTCTTTTAAGTGATTTAGATATTGATACTCACTCAATGGCTGGCTTAATTTTAACGGTTGAGCCAGTCGAATCGAGTTAGGAATCGTTTTGGCAATTAAGCTTTCTATGCTTTCTTCGTTAATGGTTTTAAGCATTTGTGTAATGTCCTGATCATTGATTCCAATGTGTCGTGAACTGAAAGGAGCTGAAGTCATTTACAATAATTTTTTAGTGAGTGCAAATATAATTTAAAGTTTACTTATCGCCTTGCTTTGTGACGATGAAACGCATTAGAATAGATAAAGTTTTTTAGTTACATTAGCTTTTGTTAATCTCCTTTAATTTAATTGATTATGAAAAAATTCTCTTTGCTTGCTCTAACTTTTTTAGTGGCTTCATTTTATGCTAATTGTCAGGATACGCTGCGGCTGATGAATGGAAGGGTGATTGAAGTTTCTATAAGAGATATTTCAGAAATGAAAATATCTTATCAGCTAAAAAATGCAAAAAAAAGTTAGTTTTCAAGAACGAACAACTGACGAAATATTCTCATTCAAAAAAGAAGGGCAAAAAGAGGTTCAAGTGTATCAATACAATGTTGAGCGAGGGAATTTTTATACAATAGAGGAAATGAAGCAATTTATTCTTGGTGAGCAGCACGCCGATTCATATCATCGAAGCACTTTTACTAAAATTTCTGCGGTGGCAGTTGGATCAGTGGCGGGCTACTTTATGGCAGACGGTGGAGGGGTTATTGCTGCTAGCCCAATAGTGTACTCAACCGTAATGATGATACCTAAAGTTCACCTTCAACGAAATAATTACAATGGGGATTTGCGAAATATTGCCCCATATAGAGCAGGTTATAGCAGAGTGTCCAAAGGCAAGCGGTTTCTCAATAATCTTGCTTATTCCGCAATTGGTATGATTGATTCTTTTGTGCTTTTTGAATACACAGATGCTTCTTTGTAAGTTGGGCATGAAAGAATAACAAATCGTAATTTTAACAGTTGAAATAAAGACTTCATGACATTTAAAAATACAAAGGCATTTGCCGAAGAATTAGATAACAAAGATGAATTAAAGGAGTTTAGAAATGAGTTCTACTTTCCGCAACATAATGGAGAGAATAAGATTTATTTTACGGGTAACTCTTTAGGATTACAACCAAAAAAGGGGAAAGCTGCTTTACAGCAGGAATTAGATGATTGGGCAAAATACGGAGTTGACGGGCACTTTGAAGCAAAAAATCCTTGGTTTTCGTATCATGAAATTTTTAAGGCAAATTTGGCTGAAGTAGTTGGTGCAAATCCACTCGAAGTGACCCCGATGGGTGGTCTTACCTCTAACTTACACTTTCTAATGGTTTCGTTTTATCAGCCAAAGGGAAAACGCGTAAAGTTGTTGTGCGAAGGAAAAGCATTTCCGTCAGATCAATATGCCTTAGAGACTCAAGTACGGTTTCATGGACTAGAGCCAGAGGACACAATTGTTGAGTTACACCCAAGAGATGGCGAACGCGGAATTAGAAAAGAAGATATTCTTGCAAAGATTGAAGAATTAGGAGATGAACTTGCTCTGGTAATGATTGGTGGTGTAAATTATTACACTGGACAAGTATTTCCTATGAAAGAAATTACCGAGGCAGGTCACGCAGTTGGAGCAATAGTTGGCTTTGATTTAGCCCATGCATTCGGAAATGTGAAGTTAGAATTGCACAATTGGGGGGTCGATTTTGCGGCATGGTGCTCTTACAAGTATTTGAATTCTGGTCCGGGTAGCATTGCAGGTATCTATGTACATGAAAGGCACTCAGAAGATACGAATTTACAAAGATTTGCAGGTTGGTGGGGAACTCCCGCAGAAGATCGTTTTCAAATGACCAAAGGATTTGTGCCGGCAGCCGGAGCTGACGCTTGGCAATTGAGCAATGCACCGGTTCTGTCTATGGCGGTGCATAAAGTAGCGTTGGAGTTGCATTTAAAGGCCGGAGTTGATCGTTTAATTGAAAAGCAGAAGAAACTAACTTCTTATTTGGAGTTTATTTTAACTGACATTTCGGATCGTTTGCCTGCAGTAAATTTTACAGTAATCACTCCAAGAGAAAGAGGTTCGCAACTTTCTATATTAACCGAAGGAAGTGGGAAAGAATTATTCAACAAAATGACCGAGCAGGGTGTTGTAGCAGATTGGAGAGAGCCAAACGTTATTCGAGTGGCGCCTGTGCCGATATATAACTCATTTACAGACGTGTTCAATTTTGGTCAAATTATAGAAAAATCGCTAGAAGAATTAAAATAATATGGAGAAAGTAATAATTGTTGGAGCTGGGTTAGTAGGTTCGTTGCAGGCTATTTACATGGCCAAAAAAGGGTTTGATGTAGAAGTTTATGAACGACGACCCGATATGCGAAAAGTTGATTTGGTGGCAGGAAGATCCATTAACCTTGCTTTATCTAATCGAGGATGGAAAGCAATATCAGAGGCTGGAATTCAAGGAGAAATAGAAAAAATTGCAATTCCAATGCGTGGCAGAATGATGCATGACGAGAATGGAAACACAACATTTCAGCAATACGGCAAAGACGATGAAGCGATTTACTCTGTAAGTAGAGGGCTTCTAAATCAGAAGCTAATGAATTGTGCCGATACGTTTTCGAACGTGGAGTTCTTTTTTAACCACCAATGCTTAGATCTGAGCTTAACCAACAACGAGCTTACCTTTCTGGATACATCAACGAATGAGAAGAAGACAGTTAACGATGGTAAAATTTTTGCCACAGACGGAGCATTTTCGGCCATTCGAAAAAGGTTGATGAAAACCGATCGCTTCAATTACCAGCAGATGTATTTGGAGCATGGTTATAAAGAGTTAACCATTCCTGCAGTTGAAGGGGGAGGGTTTAAGATAGATAAAAATGCGTTACACATTTGGCCAAGAGGGGAGTATATGATGATTGCTTTAGCCAATGAAGATGGAAGTTTTACTTGTACCTTGTTTTTCCCTTTTGAAGGGAAAAATTCCTTTGAATCAATAAAAACCAAAACAGATGTAGAGCAATTCTTTACATCAGTTTTTCCTGACGCGGTAGCCTTGATGCCTAATTTGGTAGAAGAGTATTTTGAAAATCCAACAGCTTCATTGGTTACGGTGCGTTGTTCACCATGGAATTACAAAGACCAAATTGTAATGATGGGTGATTCATCTCATGCTATCGTGCCGTTTTATGGACAAGGAATGAACTCTGGCTTTGAGGATTGCACCGTATTCAATCAAATTTTTGAGGCGAATAACATGGACTGGTCAAAATCGTTCAAAGAGTTTTCTGATACTCGGAAAAAAGATGCTGATGCGATTTCTAACTTGGCATTGCAGAACTTTATTGAAATGCGAGATTTGGTAGCAGATGAAAGCTTCTTGTTAAGAAAGAAAATTGAGAAAAAGATTTACAGTAAATATCCTGACAAATGGGTTCCATTATATTCTCAGGTAACCTTTAGTCATACTCCATACTCTGAAGCTCTTGCAAATGGAAAGCGACAAGAAAAAATAATGGACTGCATTATGGCAAAGAGTAATATTGAAGAAATTTGGGATAGTCAGGAAGTTGAAGACGAGATATTAGAGATGATTTAGCCAATGAAAAAGCTGTTTTTATTTGGGTTGCTTTTGTCTCAGTATTTGATTTGCGATGCTCAAGTGAATAGAAAAACATTCCCACTTTCAAGAGAATACAAAAAATCAGGTTTTAGCATTGCCCCATTAGCCACCGTGTCTTTCGGGAATAGTAGCACAACGAAAAGGGTGTTAAATAATGGTAGAGAGGTTGCTTACGAGGAGGTTGGACGTGGAACTTGGAATGCGGGATTAGAACTTGGTTGGTATAAAACTTTTGAGGGTTACAAAGTAGGAGACTACTTTGAAGCCGCAGTTTCTTATAGAAGATTTAGCGGTGTTCATTATTTAGAATTTGATACGTTGACGCCCTTGGCTACTGTTAATAGTCCGATTGATTTTGAGAATTCTTTTGAAATTCAAAAGTTTAGTATAGCCTTAAGGGCAATTGACATAGCATGGCAAAAGCCCAAAAGCTTTTTGACTTGGGGCTTCGGCGTAAATTACGATTACTTATTCTCAAGCACGTATGAAAATGAATTTCCTGTTGGTTTTGAATCTGTATCGCAATTTGAAGACCGGCACGCCGTTCAAGTGCACTTTCAACTTGGCTATGGATTTACAGTTGCTAAAAACATTCGATTTATACCTACGTTAGAAACGCCAATTGTTGGATTTCTTCCGGAATCTCCCAACCCGGGGCTACGATTTTTTGATGTTCACTATCAGCCGCTTGTAATTGGATTGAAGTTAATGTTTTTAAGAAAAGATCCTGTTAACTGCAATGTTCCCAAATTAAATTCAATGCCGTCTATTTAAAAAATGGATTGGTCATTTTTTCTTCTCCAATAGTTGTTTCCGGCCCGTGGCCAGAATACACTTTGATAGATCCTGGAAGCGTAAAAATTTTGTTTTCAATGTTGTCGATTAAGTCGTGGTGGTTTCCTCCTGGTAAATCAGTTCGACCAATACTTCCTTTAAATAAAACATCACCGCCAATCATAAAGTCTTCTTTCTCGCACACTAAGACAATGTGATCTGGAGCATGGCCGGGTATGAACAAAATCTTTAGCTCAGCGTCTCCAAAATGTATGCTATCGCCTTCCTGTAAAAACTCAGTGGGTTTAGGTGAAGCTTTATAAGGTATGCCATACAATTCTGCAGAGCGCTCTGCCATAGCCACCATGTCAATTTCAGATTGATATGCCGTAACAGGCAGTTTATAGGTTGTTGAAACAAAGAGGTTTCCCAGTACATGATCAATGTGAAAATGGGTATTAATTAATCTGATTGGGGTTAGTTTGTTCTCAGTAATGTACGTGCTAAGCTCATTCTCCTCTGTCGAACTAAAGCAACCTGGATCTACAACAATGCACTCATTGTTTTCGTTAATAAGCAAATAAGTATTTTCTTGAAACGGGTTGAACGTAAATTTTTTAATCTGAATCATAGCTCTATAAACTTATTGCGAAGATACAGCAATTGCTCAAATTGCTTACCTTTATTGCCCTTATAAATAAGCATTGCAAAAGCAACTACGCACTTTTCTGTTTTCAGTTCTTTTTATCCTTACAGCTTTTGGATACCAAGACCTTAGTGCTCAATTCTACAATGGGACTAAAATTGACTTTGGCAAAAACAGAGTTCAATATGACGATTTTCAATGGCAGTTTTATAGGTTTCAGAATTACGAGACCTATTTTTACACTGGAGGAAAAGATCTTGCAGTGCACGCTGCTAAGTATTTAAATGTTCGGATTCCCGAATTAGAAAGCTTTTTTGAGTTTAAAATTTCTGACAAAGTTCAATTTGTTATTTACAACAAGCAATCGCATTACAGACAAAGCAATATTGGTTTAACTACCGAACGAAATCAAAATTTAGGCGGCGTTACTAAAATTGTAGGTAGTAAAGTGTTCGTTTATTTTGAAGGCGAATACGATTCTTTTGAAAAACAACTGGACGCTGGGTTGGTTGAGGTTCTGATCAACCAATTAGTATACGGCGGTAATTGGAGGGAAGTAATTAGAAATTCAACTTTGGTTGACTTACCCGAGTGGTATACTAAAGGCTTGGTTTCTTATTTAACTAAAAGCACAGATCCGCTAATTCAAGCAAAAATAAAAGATGGAATACTGAACGATCGATTCAGAAGATTTAACACACTTACAAACGAACAGGCTGAAATTGTTGGTCACGGCCTTTGGGAATATGTCTCAAAATCCTATGGAGATGAAGTAATTCCTAATATACTTTATATGACCAGGGTTGCGCGTGAAGTTGACGATGGGTTCTTGTACGTAATTGGACTTAGCTTAGAGCAGTTATATCAAGAATGGCGAATGCAAGCCAAGTCGAAATACACGCAATCCAATACTTTTGCAAGTGAGAATATGGGCGAAGAGATTGGGCTTAAAATGAAAAAGAAGCGCCGCTATCAAAATTTAAAAATTAGCCACGATGAGCGCTACTTCGCTTTTACTACTAACCAAGAAGGAAAATATAAGATTTTTATTCAGGATTTACAGAGCGGCAAAAAGAAAAAGATTTTTCAGAAAGAGCATAAGCTAGAGCGGTTGCAAGATTATTCTTATCCAATTGTTGAGTGGCACCCTTCGGGTCAATTGGTAACTTTTATCACGGAGAATAAGGGAGAATTGCTTTTTCACAATTATAACATTGAAACAGAAGAACTGGCAGTAAAGCCAATCTTTAAAATGGAGAAAGTCTTGTCGTATCAATTTTTGCAAAGTGGAAAGGAGTTCGTTTTTTCAGGAGTGAATGAGGGTCAGTCAGATTTATACTTGTACAACGTTCTTGGTAACACGCAGAAAAAATTAACAGATGATGTATACGACGACTTGCTGCCAACTGTTAATGATGAGGGCTCAAAAGTGTTTTTTGTTTCTAACCGAATGAATGACAGCTTAAACATTGACCACAAGGAGGAGGAATTTTACCATGAAAAGGATATATTCGTTTTAGATTTGAATCAAGATAATTTTATTCAATCGGTAACCAACACTCCTGAAATTGAAGAAACGGGACCCATTCTTGTCAATAGCAAATTGACGTATTTGGTTCACGAAAATGGTAAAACACTTCAATATCTTGCAACTTACGATAGTGCAATTAGTAAAATTGATACGGTCATTCATTACAGGGATTTCTATAACTCTGAAAAACTAGCAACCTATCCTTCCCCAGTTTTGGAGCAATCTGTAACAACTGATGGTTTGATTTATCAGATTGGCTTTGACGAAGGAGTATTTAAGTTTTTTAAAAATTCCTTGGCCGAAAGAGAAATTTCTGAGGTGGCAAAAACAGGTCAAGAATTGGAATCATTGTCGTTGAAAGAATTGCCAAAAGAATCGTTTAAAGTATTTGAGGTGAACGAACCAAATGTTGAATTCGATTACACAACTTATGAGTTCAACAACAATAAAGCTAAGCCGGTTGAAAGCTTGCTTGCCAACCAAAATGCTAAAGAGGTTGATTTTGATGCTTTAAAGTTTCCAACTCAGCGACTGTATAGGCTCAACTTTAGAACTGATAATACCATGTTGCAATTGAATCATACTTTTATAAATGGTCAATATGAGGTTTTTAATGGAGGGCCGTATAATAATTCTGGATTGGGAGTAAACACCAAAGTTGGCATTGTTGATTTAATGGAAGACCATAAAATATATGGAGGATTTAGGTACGCAGGTAACTTAATTGAGTACTCTTTGAGTTATCAAAATTTGAAGAGGCGACTTGATAAGGAATACACTTTAATGCGAACACGAGATCGAATTACATCTGGTCGACCCTTTGTTAGAGGTAATACAGTCATTGCTTCGCCATATGATTTAAAGACAATTCGAGGTATAGCAAGTTACTCCTATCCATTTTCAGAAATTACTAGTTTGAGAGGAGTAATTTCAGTTCGCAACGATAGAATAATACCATTGTCTACGGATAGAGGAGCTCTTGAAAATAGTGTTTTTAATGAGTACTATGGCTCATTGAAAGCTGCTTATGTGTATGATAATACTCGACAATTAGCGGTGAACATACTCAGCGGTACCCGATTTAGAATTTTTGGGGAGCATTACGAAAGAGTTTATTCTGACGCACGCTCAGGAGTTTCAAACTTTCAGGTAGTTGGGTTTGATTTTAGACATTATCAGCAAATTCATAGGGAAATTATTTTTGTAACGCGACTCGCCGGAAGTAAGTCTTTTGGTAGCACTCCGCTGATCTATTATCTTGGTGGAACCGACGAGTGGATTAGTGGAGATTTATTTGATCGAGATACGCCGATTGACCAAACTCAGAACTACGGATTTCAAGCACTAGCGGCCAACATGCGTGGATTTAAGCAGAATGTAAGAAACGGTAGTGCTTTTGCACTAATCAATGCTGAGCTTAGATGGCCAATTGTGAAATACTTTATGAAACGACCTGTAGAAAAGCCTTTCCTAAGAGATTTTCAAGTGGTAGGTTTTGCTGATGTCGGCACCGCTTGGGAAGGTGAATCTCCGTTTAATGAAACAAATTTGTTGAATAGTGAAACATTAACAACAGGTCCAATTACAATAACCTACGAAAACATTAATGACCCGATAGTTGGTGGCGTAGGATTTGGTTTGCGTTCTACCTTACTCGGCTATTTTGTTCGAATGGATTTAGCTTGGGGCATAGAGAATGGAATTATTAGCAATGAAAGAATTACAATGTTCTCACTTACATTAGACATTTAAATGAAAAAAATGACAATTTCAACACTCATTATTTTAGTTTGTATAGGGCTTTTAGCAGGAATTTTAAGTGGTATGATTGGTATTGGTGGGGGAATAATTATCGTTCCTGCATTGGTCTACTTTTTAGGTTTTTCTCAGCAATCTGCTCAAGGAACAAGCATTGCGTTAATGTTACCTCCAATTGGAATTTTAGCGGCAATGAATTATTACAAAGCAGGCTCTTTGAACTTGAAATATGCTGCAATTATTGCCGTCACTTTTATTATTGGAGGCTACTTAGGCTCAAAAATGTCTTTGGTTTATTTTAGCGAAGCTACAATGAAAAAAGTATTTGGATTAATCCTTATGGCAGTTTCTATTAAGATGGTATTCTTTTCAAAATAATGGTCTTATGGAGTCAAAAATAAAGGCATTAGCACTTGAAAATTTTGAAGAAGTGCTAGAAATAAGAAGGCACCTTCATCAAAACCCGGAGCTTTCTTTTGAAGAGTATGAAACTTCTAAGTACTTAAAAAGTAAACTTTCTGATTGGGGCTTAGCAATAGATGAAACTTGGGTAGAAACCGGTTTTACTGTCGTGATTGACTCAGGTAAGCCGGGTAAAACAGTTGCGATTAGAGCCGATTTAGACGCTTTGCCAATACACGAGAAAGCTGAGGTTGAATATAAGTCGATAGCAGAAGGGAAGATGCACGCTTGTGGTCATGATGTACACGCATCCTGTTTAATGGGAGTTGCCAAGGTTTTGCACGAAACAAAGGCTGATTGGAACGGAAGGGCTGTTTTGATTTTTCAGCCCGGTGAAGAGAAGTTACCTGGAGGAGCCTCGTTGATGATACAGGAAGGAGTATTGGAAAAGTATCAACCTGATTTGATGTTGGCACAACATGTATATCCGGAGTTTGAAGCAGGTTATGTTGGCTTTAAAAGTGGAACATACATGGCATCTGCGGATGAGATTTACCTGACCGTTTTGGGTAAAGGAGGGCATGGCGCGTTGCCGCATAATAACATAGATCCCATTGTTATGGCTGCAGCAATTATTATGGATTTACAAACCCTTTCTAGTCGAATTGCTCCGCCAACCTTACCAACAGTTTTATCTTTTGGAAAAATTATTGGCAATGGTGCCACCAATGTAATTCCTTCGGAAGTGAGGCTAGAAGGAACATTGCGAACATTTAATGAAGAGTGGAGAGCTATTTTTCACCAGAGAATTACAGAAATTTGCGAGTCCATAGCCAAAGCTCATGGAGGAACCTGTATTGTCGACATTAGAAAAGGTTACCCTTTCTTAATAAACGACATTGCGACAACAGAAGCTTCTGTGAGATTTGCAAGTTCATATCTGGGTGAAGAATTTGTTGAACCTTTACAGTTGAGAATGACTGCTGAAGACTTTGCATATTTTTCTCAGCAAGTCCCAAGTTGCTTTTATCGACTAGGAGTTGGAAACAAAAAATTAGGGATAGACAAAAGTGTCCACCACCCTGAGTTTCAGGTTGACGAAAAGGCGTTAGAAATTGGTGTTGGGTTGATGGCTTATCTCGCCATTCAGCATTTAAATAGCTAATTAATCAACGACTATAACAAGGTATTTACTTGCGTTCCAAAAAGCATCAATATCTTTTATAACTAAGCTGTCGGCAGCGCCGTTTGAGCCCATAATTTCGTAAGAATCGGTGGGGTGTGTAGTAATTAACTTTGCTTTTTTAGCATACAATAAAAACGATGTTTGCTTTCGTTTGTCAACTTTAGAAAAATACTCTTGATTGAAGTTGTCTTTTAGTTCCTTGTTTTGACCAATGCCTAAAAAGCCACCTTCTTTTGTAAGTACATTTTTCTCTTTCAATTCTTTAAATGTTCCATAAGCAAAATAGACTTCATTCATTGCATCGATTGTATTCTCAAGTTTCTTTTCTGTTACCTGTTTCTCATATTTCAAAGAATCATTCTTGAAGTACAGCTGCCCAATAAGAATTTTCTTCTCAGTGAGTTGTTGGTTTAAGCTCGCAATCTCTTGATTTTTATCTTCAACTCTGGCATTCAAATTTTTAATCAGCTTTTCGAATTGCGCCATTTTAATATTTGAGTTTCTCAACTTACCATTTAGCGAAGCAATCATTTTTTCATTTTCCATCATTAACTGACTAATGGTTTCAATGTCGGAGCTAATATTGTCAGCGATATTTCCCTCATTCTCTCCGTTAGTTTCAACTCTAATAATTCCTTGCCGCTTTTTTATTTCATTCAAATTCTCTTGAATTTTATTGAACGACCCTAACATGTCTTCAATTGACTCTTCTTGAGATTGATTCATCTGTGTGAGTTCAGATTTTTCTTTATTTAGGTTATCAATTTTATCTTGATTACATGCAACAAAAAATAACATGCAAAATGGAAGACAGTAGAACAAAGATTTTTTCATGGCTGATATAATTTGGATTAAAGATAAAGGAATTATAACAAACTTTTTGTTGCTCAACCAATAATTTGTAGTTGATGCGAATTAATCAATTACTTTTGTAAAAAATTAAGATTATGAATTATAATATTATAAGACTTGCTTTCAGTTTAGCTTTAACGCTTCTTTTTTCGGGAGTTTCTGCTCAAAGTTTTGAACAGGCTAAAGTAGAGGCTAAGTCTGAAATGAATGTGTTATATTTTGAAAATGAACCATATGCATATAAGGATGCCAAAGGCGACTTAGTTGGCTTAGAGGTAGACATCATGAAGTCTTTTGTGAAGTGGCTGGAAACAGAAAAGGGAATTAAATTAAAATTGAAGTTTATTCCTTACAACGAGTTTAATGTGTTTTATGGTGAAATTCAAGCATCTCCGGTAAATACAATTGGTCTAGGCTCGGTAACCATTACTGATTTGAGATCAAAAGAGGTCAAATTTTCTGCTCCGTATTTAAAAAACGTAGCAGTATTGGTTACAGATGGTTCAGTGCCAACTGCGCGAAATGAAGAGGACTTAAAAAACGAAGTTCTCAGTCTTGCTCCCGTCACTATAAAAGGTAGTATTCACCAATCTTACCTTGACGAAATGTATAAAAAACAAGGAACTATTCGCGATTACGTTTACGTTAAAGAAGCTATGGAAATTCCTATGAAAATAAAGGAAAGTGCAAAATATTACGGCTATGTAGATGCAATATCTTTCTGGAAATACCTAAAAGCCAACCCAGATCATTACATCAAAATGCATTCTATTGCGAATAAAACCAATGAATATTTTGGGTTTGTATTGCCACAAACATCTGATTGGGAAGTGGTTATTAATGAATTTTTTGAAAGCGGTTTTGGGTTTACATCAACAAAAGAGTACCACAACATTTTAGAGAAGCACTTGACGTTTGAAATTATTAATAAAGTAGAATTAGATTAGTTAACAAGAAGAAAAATTGAAAAGGCCAAACTTAACGTTTGGCCTTTTTTTATGCTTTAGCTTCTACCCAATCGCCATGTTCTTTAATAAGGTTAATCAAGGCATTGACCGCTTGATCTTCGGGAACATTTTTCTGAACTACCTCTTTCTCTTTATATAATGTAATTTTTCCGGGACCAGTTCCAACATAACCATAGTCAGCATCTGCCATTTCTCCTGGGCCATTTACAATACAGCCCATAATGCCAATTTTTACACCTTTGAGGTGAGAAGTGACGGCTCTAATTTTTGCTGTTGTTTCTTGTAAATCAAACAATGTTCTTCCACAAGAGGGGCACGAGATGTATTCTGTTTTGGAAATTCTAGTTCTCGTAGCCTGTAAAATTCCGAACGAGGTAGAAGTAATCAGTTTATTGCCGCCACAATTTGGAGCATCAATCCAAAGACCATCACCCAAACCGTCAATAAATAAAGCCCCTAGCTCTGCTGAACTTTTCAGTTGGAAGCTTTCAGAATCTAACGAACTATAGGTTCTTTTAAATATAACTGGAAGTGCTATTTGCTGATTCATTAACTCCATCATTGCTCTGCGCAATTCAACCATAGCGCTAAGGTTTGTTGAAGTTAAAACCAAAACAACATTTGTTAAGCCTGCAATTTTTGCGATGAGAGGTTTATTGTTAATCAACTCTTTTGAATCAATGCTTAAAAATGCCAGCTTAGCGGTGGTGTTAGTAACTTCTTCAATCTGATCGCCTTTAAAAAGAGGGTAGTGTCGTTCTTTATTTTCCCATTCCGCGGCATTTTGTATTAAACCTAATGTGCCGGGAATTTCAAACTCACAAGAATTTGAGCCAATGTAAATGTAATCTACCGCTTGGTCAGCAATGTTCCACTTATCCAACGGCACAGAGTAATTGTAACCAAAAGGGAAGAAATGGCTTTGCTTCAATGTTTCTGCTTCGCTCAAGTCACCAACTACCACTGGCACATTGCTTTGGCCAATATTTGCTATTTTGTTTGATTCTCTTTTTGTGTATTCAAAAAAATCGATTGGAATAGTCTCAATCTCCGCTATTTTCTCGTGGTTACTTAGGTTCTTGAAAGCTTCCACCAACTTTTCAGCGACTGGTATTTCAAATTCAGGCTCTTCGGTTAATGATACTCGAATTGTATCGCCCAAGCCATCTTGCAACAAGGTGCCAATCCCAACTGCTGATTTTATTCTTCCATCTTCACCATCACCAGCTTCAGTTACTCCTAAGTGCAAGGGGTAACCCATTCCGTTTTCTTTCATGGTTTTCACAAGTAGCCGGTAAGCTTGTACCATAACTAAGGTATTACTGGCTTTCATTGATAGCACAATGTTGTGAAAATCATGCTTAATGCAAATTCTAAGAAATTCCATTGCAGACTCCACCATGCCAAGCGGAGTGTCCCCATATCGGCTTAATATTCGATCTGATAGTGAACCATGGTTGGTCCCTATTCTCATCGCAACTTGGTGTTCTTTACACAGCAAAACGAGAGGGGTAAATTTCTGTTCAATTCTCTTTAATTCGGCCTTATAGCTATCGTCGGTATAGTCTATTTCTTCAAACTTTTTCTTGTCTGCATAATTTCCAGGGTTCACCCGAACCTTCTCCACAATTCTAGCAGCAATTTCTGCTGCATTTGGTGTAAAGTGAATGTCCGCAACGAGTGGCGTATCATAGCCTTTATCTCGCAAACCATCTTTAATTGCCTGTAAATTTTCAGCCTCTTTTTTACTTGGAGCGGTAATTCTAACCATTTCGCAACCCGCTTCAATCATTCTTATAGATTGGTTAATGGTTCCCTCTGTATCCATGGTGTCAGTTGTAGTCATTGACTGAATAAGAATAGGTTGGTTGCCACCAATCACCTTGTTTCCAATAGTTACTTCTCTAGTTGGATTCCGTTTAAATGAATGAATTGACTCGCAGAAATTGGCCATGGGTTTTTTTACAAACTTAACGTTTATCCTCTTTTTTAGTTTAAAAAATAATTAACCAAACGTTTAAGTTTTCATTAGCGTTTTGAAAACAATTTTATTTCCTTAAAAACTTGTTCCTTACTCTCTAAAAGACTCATGTGACTAGCATCATCCAATAAAGTGTATGTTCCAAATTGTCCAATCTCTGTTTCTTTAATTAATTGGTTAGGGTTTAAAATAGAATCTTGTGCACCAATAATATAACGATAGGGGTAGGGAGCAAACTTCAATACAATTTCTCGTTCTTTTCTTATCTTCATGCCTTCAGCTGTAGCAATAATTCCTTGTTCGGTGCAATTATTGGCCATTTTTAGATAGCTATTTATTTGCCATTTCGTTTTTCTAGTTTGTAAACTAAAAAAACTCGGAACTAAAACATCCAGTAGTTTTTGCCTGTCTTTTTTGACCAATTTAATTAGCTGGTTGCGTGATTTTTTTCTTTCTTCAGAATCTCCTTTGGCTGTTGAATTGACAAGCATTAAACCCAATACTGAATCTGGAAATTTTTCTCCAAAGGCAAGCCCAACATAACCACCAAGAGAATGCCCCACAACAATTGCTTTGCGAACAGATAAATGCGTTAGAAGATGTTTGCAACAATCGGCTAAAAGCTCCATGTTATGAACATAACCTATGCAATGCGATTTGCCATGCCCAGGCAGGTCGATACTAATTACTTTGAAGTTTCTGGCTAATCGGCTTTCGAAATCTTTCCAAATTTCTTTAGCTCCTAAAAATCCGTGAATCAGTAATATCGTTCGTCCTTTGCCTTTTGTGGAATAAGCTATTTTTGCACCACGAAATTCAAAAGAGCCAAGCATTTTTTAGTGTTTCATTGCCGCTTCAATATCATCAGCTTCTAATGGAATGTGGGCCATTAAATCAATTGTCTCATGCTCGCCAATTAAAAAGTCGTTTTCTAAACGAATACCTAAATTCTCTTCTCGAATGTAGATTCCGGGTTCGATGGTGAATACGCTTCCTGCCTCAACTGGAGAGTAATAATTCCCAACATCGTGAACATCTAAGCCTATGTAATGAGAAGTGCCGTGCATGAAATATTTTTTATACGCAGGCCAGTCATGATTTTGATTGTCGACATCTTGCTGATTTAGTAGCCCTAATTTCAGTAGTTCTTCTGTCATAAACTCTCCGACTCTTGCATGGTAATCTCCAATTACAATCCCAGGGCGAAGGATAGCTTTTGCCTTTTTGAAAACCGTCAATACAGATTCGTAAACTTCCCTTTGGCGCGGCGAAAATTTCCCGCTAACCGGAATGGAGCGAGTTAAATCGGATGCATAATTTCCATATTCTGCGCCGATGTCCATTAAAATTACATCCCCGTCTTTACATTCTTGATTGTTTTCAATATAGTGCAGCACACAAGCACTAAACCCAGAAGCTATAATTGGAGTGTAAGCAAAACCTTTTGATCGATTTCTAAGAAATTCATGCATTAATTCTGCCTCAATTTCATATTCCATAACACCTGGCTTAATGAATTTTAGAGCTCTGTTTACTGCTTTTGCTGTAATGTTGCAGGCAGTTTGCATTAATTCAATTTCTTCGGGTTCTTTTACAGCTCTCAAGTCGTGCATGGTTGGAGCAATTCGTTCATAGTTGTGAAGAGGATATTCTTTTTTGCACCACTCTCTGAAACGGTCATCTCTTGTTTGAACAGTAGTTTCTGCCCGTAGGTGCTCATTGTCGTTCAAATAAATGGTTTCTGCCTCGTAAATAATACTTCTTAAAATTTTATGGAAGTCTTGCAACCAATAAACTGTTGTTATACCTGAGGTTGTCAAGGCAGTTTCTTTCGTAAGTTTTTCACCTTCCCAAATTGCAATTTCCTCGTTGGTTTCTTTTAAAAACAGAATTTCTCTGTGTTTGGCCACAGGTGAATCTGGGAATAAAACTAAAATCGACTCTTCTTGATCAACTCCCGACAAATAAAATAAATCATTATTCTGACGAAAAGCCATGGTGCCGTCTGCGTTTGATGGCAAAATGTCGTTAGCATTAAATATGGCCAACGAACCCGGCATCATTCTTTCGGCAAGTTTTGCTCTATTTTTTACAAATAAATTGGAACTGATAGGAAGATACTTCATGTTTTTAAATTAAGTGAACCTCAAATATAAGAAGCTCTTTCCGCCTGCTAAAACTTTAAGTTTATTCCTATCATATAATTTCTTAACGCTTGTGGGTAAACAAAATTTTCTGTCACCTTTTCGCCAAATACATAAGAGTATGTGTATCCATTGGCAGAGTATTCTTCGCTCAATATATTATTCACAAGTAGTTGTAGTTTAACCTCTTTAAATAATTTTTGAGGAATTACAGCTTGAAATCTTAAATCGTTTACCAAATATGCATCTAAGCTTCTGCCTCTAAATTGAGTGTTGTCTAGGTATTGCTTACCAATGTACCTGGTTAATAATGCAAGTTCAATGGTTTTTGTTGGTTGATATGAAAGCTCACTTGTTATAATAACATTGGGCGAGAAGGCGATATCAGTATTTTCTAATTCAAATGAATAGATGGAATCTAAACTAAAGTTTTCGTCATACGAATAGAGTAGCTCATTGTATTTTTCAATTTTATTTTCGCTTAACGTAGCCGTTACATTCCAAGTTAACTCTTTTGTTACCTTAACTCCTGCTTGAATTTCAATTCCTCTTCTAAAACTTCGGTCAACATTCTGTCTTAGCGGAGAACCTACATCATTTAATTGCCCTGTAGCAACCAATTGGTCTAAATAATACATGTAATACAAGTTGGCAGAAAGGCTGTAGATACTCGTTTTGTATTCTGAACCCAATTCTAAATTGTACATTCTTTCTGATTGATTAGCATCTCTTTTGGGTGTATTAGGCGGCTGGTCAATAAAATCTGAACGATTTGGTTCTCGATTACCTACCCCTCCAAAAACATAGGTGCTCCAGTTCGCATCAATTTTATAATTCGCACCTATTTTAGGATTGAAAAACGTAAAGTTTTCATTGATTGCGATTTCCCTTAAATCGTTGTCGGTTCCCTTTGCTGTGTAAATAATCCTTCTTACTTGCAAGTCGGCCATTACGCTCAACTTATCATTTACAATATAGTTGGTTTTAAGGTAAATATTTGCATCTAGTTTTTGAGAACTACTTTCGTAGTAATTTTCTCTAGGAAAGCTGCTTGATGCAAATTGTGCCCAAATAACTTCCCCAAAATGGTCGCCCTCGTAATTATTTATTCCACCACCTAGATTGATATTTAATTTTTTAGTTGGGTCGTAGTTGATAGAATAAGTCATCCCATAAAAATCATTGTCCAACCACCTTCTGCGAATTAAATCTGTTGATTCAATGGTGTCAGAATCCGTAACCACATTATTCAACCCGTAACTGCCAAAACTTTCGCCTTCTCTAAATTCTTCAAAATATCCATATCCTTTGGTATAATGCAATGCGGCATTCACCGAAAGTTTTTCGCTGAATTCATGCGAAACATGCAGTTGATAGTGATCTTGATTGTAGTTATCAACTTGGTTGTCGTATTCGTAAAAATTGTAAGTTCTGCCTGAGTTTAGCAAGTTATTGGTTTGAGCTTCCGACAAACCATTGTTGGCTGCGGAGGCCAGCATACCTTCTCGGTCGTTTTCAACTCTTGCTTGTGGCGTTCCAAACCATGATTGGTAAGTAACCTCTTTTCCTCCAAAAGTAATGGCTTTTAACACCGTTTTTTCACCATAGTAGGTGCCTGATAGAAAATATGATTTTAGGTCGGCTGTAGCTCGGTCAATATATCCTTCAGATTGAATATTAGAAAGTCGGCCTTCAAAAGCAAATTTGTTGTTAATTAACCCACTGCCAAATTGAACAGTATGTTTTCTATTGTTATACTGCACATTGGTAAGCTCGTTGTTGTTTTCTAAAAAGCCGACTGAATTTGAAATTTCTCCATAGGCTTCTGTGCTTAATAGTTTTGTTTCTAAGTTAATAGTTGCGCCAAAAGCTCCAGCTCCATTGGTAGAAGTTCCAACTCCTCTTTGAATTTGAACTGAATTTAATGAAGATGCAAAGTCTGGCATGTTTACCCAAAAAACGCCATGTGATTCAGGATCGTTTAGTGGGACTCCATTATTTGTAACATTTGTTCTACTTGCGTCGCTTCCTCTAATTCGAATTCCGGTATAACCAATCCCAGTGCCTCCATCAGAGGTTGTAACTACAGAAGGTGTTTGCTGAAGAAGATAAGGAAGATCTTGGCCTAAGTTATTTTTTGCAAGCTCTTCTTTAGAGACATTGGTTTTGGTGGCAGGTGCGTTTCCCGCTACTCTGGTGCTAGAAACGATTACTTCATCAGATTGATAGCTAAATGGCTTGAGGTACAATGTTATACTGTCATTTTTACTGAGGTCAAAACTTAGGGTATCTGTCTTATAGCCAATGTACGAGACAATGATTTTTGTTTGTTGATTTTTGATTCGACCAATTCTAAACTCACCATTTTCATTGGTAAAAGTTGCATTGAATCCTCCTTCCAAATATAGGTTAGCTCCAACAAGTGGTTGGTTCGATTTTTCGCTTAAAACTTTCCCTCTTAAACTGAATTGAGCTTGAACGAACAATGGAAGCGCTAGTAATGTGATGGCAATAATTTTTTTCATCTTCTTTAATTCTATTGGTTAATAGAAGTACACGCAAAGAAATCTCCGTAGCGGAAATGATGAAAAATCACTTACTCCCTTCGGCTGAATTACCAGCATCAGGTTCAACGGGTATAATCTCAGCCTAGTGGCACCCCTGTAATGAATGTCAAAATTAGTTTAAATTAGTTTTGAAAGCGTTTTTATTGCATTTTTTATTCGGTTTTCGTTCAATCCGTCAACAATACTATAACTAAGGTTATGAAATTCTAACTCTTGTTTAAATAATTCAAACAACTCAATTCGTTGTTTTAGGGAGCTATTTTCTCTCAATGGATCTTTTTCATAAGGCAAGTCTGGCGTCAAGAGTATTCTATGAGCATAATTGTTGTGAGAACTAATGACAGAGTTAATGTATTTGCTAACTGTTCCGAACTTATAAATTGACCAAATTTTAAACGAAATAGGATCTGTATCGCAGAACAGAATTGAAGCATGGTCTTTCTTTTCGTTGGCTATTTGTTGGCCTAAAAAATAGTCTAAATCATGCCTGCTATAATTGGGAATAGTCTCTAAATAGCTTCTTGCAAATTCAGGTACCCGTGAAGCTGAAAAGTGTCGGCTCAACTGTTCGCATAGTGTTGATTTACCGGAGGATTCAGGTCCTATTATGGCAATTTTTAATTGATTTGAAGAAGCTTTTTCCATTTAAAGTAGCCCACAATGGCTATAATTGTATAGGTAAAAAATAAAAGTGCCGTAAAGTAAAGTTCCTTGTAAAAATACATTCCGCTGGCAACCAAGTCTACTACAATCCAAATAAGCCAATTCTCTAACCGCTTTTTAACTACCATAAAGGTTGCAATAATTGCAAAAATAGTTGTGAATGCATCTAAATAAGCTAATTGAGTATTGCTAAAATATTCTGCTACAAAAGCTAACACTATGGTGAGAGTTCCTCCTGCAATCACGTAAAATTTCAGCTGGTTTTTGGGAGTTGTTGATATCTGTAATGTGCTGTTATCTTTTTCAGTCGACCAAGAGATCCAACCGAAGTAGGACATGGCGATATAATAGAGATTGATGAGGACATCAAAATAGAAATTGAGCTTAAATGTGATGTACACGTAAATGGCAGAACTAATTAAACCAAAAAGAAAACACCATTTATTGCCTCGGGCGGCTAGAAAAACATAAATAAGAGCCGAAATTACAGCTGTAATTTCAAGCCAATTAAAAACTTCTAGTTCATTGAGAATGCCGGAGAAGAAATCTTGCATTAAACTAGCCGTTCAATCGTTTTTTTAAGTTGCCAATCTTAACTAAAAATTCGGGATTCTTTTCAATTGCATTTCCTACCACCACTATATCTGCTCCTGCAGAAAAAGCGGCTTCTATTTTTTCTTCAGTGTTTAAGCCACCACCAATTACCAAAAGTTGTGAAGTGTATTCTTTTACCTTAGAAATCATTTCTGGAGGTACCGGGTTTTCTGCTCCGCTGCCACCATCTAAGTAAATTAAATCCATGCCCATGTACGTTCCGGCCAAAGCTGTGCTTGCGGCAATCTCAGGTTTGTTAGCCGGAATAGGATTTGAATTACTCATGTATGAAGCTGTAGTTTGCTTGCCTGAGTCGATTAGTAAATAGGCTGTAGAAATAACTTCAAGATTTGTTTTTCTGAGATATGGTGCAGCAGTAACTTGCTGCCCAATAATCATCTCGGCATTTCTGCTTGAAAGAAGTGATAAAAATAAAATTCCATCAGCTTGCACAGCAATTTGAGAGGTACTTCCCGGAAAAAGTATCACAGGAATAGAGCTAATCGACTTAATTGTTATAATCGTTTTTTCAATATCACCATCTGTCAGCAAGCTACCTCCAACTAAAATCAGGTCTATGTTAGCTTTGTGAGCTTGTTCAATCGTCTGATTTATTGTTGTATGGTCAACTTTATCTGGGTCAAGAATCAATGCCATCATTTTTTGATGGGCATTTTTTTTGTGTAACAGATTTTGATAAATATTTTTTTTCACTTCAAATTATATAACTGCAATATTAATAATTCACACTATAAGCCATCATATAATTATCTAGCTTTCTCAATTCCATTTTTTGCTCGGTAAAGTAATTGCCAACTTTAGTTATGCCGGTTGCTGTGCCAAAATTGTCTTCAAATGTGAAATCTTTTACTTCGAAATTCTCTTTTAAGAATGCGTCTTTTTTTCCGTAAATTTTGAAGAGAGCTTCCTTAATGCACCAATGGCAGGTAAGTTGAAGCGGGTCGTCTGAAACTCGTTCTAGCTCGAATTCATTGAGAAACTTCGATTTTATTCGGATAATCTTATCCGTAATGTATTGTAAATCCACGCCAGTTTCATGCTTTTCGTTAACAGAAATAGCAATTTTTTCGTTGGAATGTGAAATGCTTAAGTAATGAGTTGAGTTTTTGAAAAAGGGTTTTCGATGTTCGTCATAAATAATATCTTCCCCTTTCGGCATATTTTTGCTCATTACTTCACGAATAAACATCCATTCAGCTCGCCTTTTTTTGTTCTTTATTTGTTGCAAATGGGTTAAATTCAAATTTAACTGTTGTAAATACCGATGCATTTCTTCGCTTCTATCATACATTACTGACCCTGTGTAAATAGAATGGGTAGGAGTTATTTGTAGACTTTCAAACATATCTTTGTTCTTGCTGTTATCTGAAAAAAATAGCATTAATTAATTTGGTAAATTTGCCATCCGAAAAGTAAAAAAATTAAACATGAGTGCAAGTGTAGAATATTTACCTTACAAAGTAAAAGATATTTCTTTAGCAGAGTGGGGAAGAAAAGAAATCGAATTAGCAGAGGCCGAAATGCCTGGATTAATGTCTTTGAGAGAAGAATATAAAGATGAGCAACCTCTTAAGGGTGCTAGAGTCGCAGGTTGTTTGCATATGACTATTCAAACTGCAGTTTTAATTGAAACTTTAACTGCTTTAGGAGCAGAGGTTACTTGGTCTTCATGTAATATTTTCTCTACCCAAGATCAGGCTGCTGCCGCAATTGCTGCTGCAGGCGTTCCTGTGTATGCTTGGAAAGGTATGACTGACGAAGAGTTTGATTGGTGTATTGAGCAAACTATTTTCTTTGGAGAAGATAGAAAGCCGTTGAATATGATTTTAGATGATGGTGGTGATTTAACCAACATGGTTTTTGATAACTATCCAGAATTAGTGGATGGCATTAGAGGTCTTTCTGAGGAAACGACTACAGGTGTTCATAGACTTTACGAAAGAGAGAAGAACGGAACATTAGTAATGCCTGCAATCAACGTGAATGATTCTGTTACTAAATCTAAATTCGACAACAAATACGGTTGTAAAGAATCTTTGGTTGATTCTATAAGAAGAGCTACAGATGTTATGATGGCAGGGAAGGTAGCTGTTGTGGCCGGTTACGGTGATGTTGGTAAAGGTTCTGCTGCTTCTTTAAAAGGAGCAGGTGCGAGAGTTATAGTAACTGAAGTTGACCCAATTTGTGCTTTACAAGCAGCAATGGACGGTTTTGAAGTGAAGAAAATGATCAACGCTGTAGAAGAAGTTGACATTGTTGTAACGGCTACCGGAAACAAAGACATTATTTCTGAAGCTCATTTTAGAAAAATGAAAGATAAAGTGATCGTTTGTAATATCGGGCATTTTGACAATGAAATTGATGTTAAATTTTTAGATACGAAAGCTGAGTCAAAAATTGAAATCAAACCACAAGTTGACAAATACACGTTAGACGGGAAAGACATTATTCTTTTAGCGCAAGGTAGATTAGTTAACTTAGGTTGTGCCACAGGTCACCCTTCTTTTGTGATGTCTAATTCTTTTACGAATCAAACGTTAGCGCAAATTGAACTTTGGAAAAATAGCGACAACTATGAGAACAAGGTGTATACTTTACCAAAGCATTTAGATGAAAAAGTTGCTAAACTTCATTTAGCTAAAATTGGCGTTGAATTAGAAGAACTAAGACAAGACCAAGCAGAATATATTGGTGTTACGGTTGAAGGACCATATAAGCCAGAGTACTACAGATATTAATCTGTAAGAATAAAATTAAAAGGCTGTTGCAGAAATGTAACAGCCTTTTTAATTTGTAACAGTTAGTATAGGATCGCTGAAAATTGCAGTATATTCTTTTAAAGGGAAGATTGCCGGAGGAGAGGAAACGTCACCTGTGCTTAGCAAGAAACTAGACCCGCAGCAATTATCTGTTGCAGTAAATCGATTTGGATCAACTGATACCAAACCACAGGTGTTTGATGGTTCAAAAGTGCAATGGCGGTCAAAAGCTTTGATTTCATCAGGGGAGGATCTAAAAAGAATAATTCCTCGAGAGCCTCCAAATACTTCAACAGATCCACCTACTGTCTGTAAAGCAATGTATTCAGGAAGGTTTATATTGTATTGAAAGTTTACTTGAACCAAAGGAATTGTTGAATTTTCATCGGACGTGCAAGATGAAAGTAAAAGAATAGTAACCAAGACGACAGAAAGTAGTTGCTTTTGTGGTTCAAGTATGGTTATTTTCGTCATCCTAAATTTTTAAAAAATTGAATTCGCTATTAGTTTGTAAATAAACGAAAAATGAAAAAATATATTCTGCGAGGCGTCATTTTCTTTTCACTTTGTGTCATAGCTATGAACTCGCAGGCACAGTCTCAACGCAAAGTGCAAAAAACAGTTGATAAGCGCAGCGAACAATTAGAAAAAGATAAAGAGGGAAAAAAGAGGGAAGCGCAAAAACAAGAAGAGGCAAAAAGGAAAGCGCATTTTGAAATGCAGACAAAAGCAGTTCAAAAAAGAATGAAAAAAACGAAGAGAAAATCGAAACGAAACAACGATAATCAAAAGGGTTTCTTTGTGAAAAGATGGTTTAAAAGATGATAAAATAATGACTAATAAAGAATTAATAAATCAGTATTAAGCTGCTGTTAAAATTTGTTATTCTTTTCATTAAATGTATATCTTTACTGCCCTGTAGTTTTTTACAACGAAACGATAACATAAAATTTCTATTATGCTAAGAAAATTACTTTTCACGCTAGCGATAGCGTTGGGATTTGCATCCTCAGTAAGCGCTCAAGTAGGGGCTGGTACAATTAAAGGTACGGTAACGGAGAAAGCAAACGGTGAGCCCGTTCCTTTTGCCAATGTAGTTTTACTTCGAGGTACAGAGCAAATTCTTGTAACCACAACTGATTTTGATGGAGTTTATACTTTGAAACCTATCCCTCCTGGGTCCTATGATGTGAAGTTTTCATACGTTGGTTTTTCTCCAAGTAGAAAGTCAGGCGTTGTAGTAAGTTCAGGTAAGTTGAAAATACTTGATGCGGAACTTTCTAAAGGGGTAGATATTGAAGAAGTTGAAATTTGGGCTGAGCCTATTATTGAAGTTGATCAAACCGAAATTTCAAGAAGTGTAAATAGGACTGAAATTACTCAAATGGCTGTTCGTAGTGTTGCAGATATTACTAAAGCGGCAGGAAACGGTATTACATCTAGAGACAATGGTTCCGGAAACAATAACGTTAGAGGGCAGCGTTCTAATAGCTCTATCACATTTGTTGATGGTATCAAAATCATCGGATCATCAAGTTTGCCAAAATCAGCAATTGAAGAAGTTTCTGTAAAAACCGGAGGGATATCTGCTCAGTACGGTGACGTAACAGGTGCTGTTACCACAGTAACTACTAGAGGTGCATTTACGGAGTATTTTGGTAGTGCAGAGGTTTTGTCTTCCGGCTTTAAAACAGGAGAAACTACTTCTTTTGGTTTAGATAAGTGGGGTTATAATCTTTTTGGATTCGCTTTAGGTGGACCTGTTATTAAAAGGAAAGACAAAGACGGAGAGGTTACTTCTCCTTTCGGTTTCTTGTTGACAGGTGAAATTAGACACGCGTTAAGTGGTCAAAGTGTTACCCCAATATATAAGCCAAAAGACAATGTTGAGCAAGAAATAAGAAATAACCCATTAATCTTCCAAGAAGGAAATAATGGTGTTGTACAACGGGCTCAGTTTCTAACAAATGACGATTTCGAGCAAATAGACTTTAGACTTAACGATGATGATCTAAGTATCGCTGTTAATGGTAAGTTTGATGTGAAACTAACTGATTTAAGTTCTATTTCGTTCGGTGGTACGTATAACTATGCAAAAGGGAATAATTACAATAGAAATTTTTCATTGTACAATTATGAGAATAATACACAATCACTGAGTACAGATTTTAGGTTCTTTGGACGATTTGTTCAGCGATTTGAAAATGCTAAAGAAGATGCAAACACAAAAGAAGAAGACAAGTCTTTAATTAAAAACGCATTTTTCTCGGTTCAAGCTGATTTCTCAAGAGCAAATAGGTTGGTAGAAGATCGAAATCATGGGAATGAATTCTTTAGGTATGGATACTTAGGTAGATTTGATGCCAATACAAGTTTATCTTATTGGGATAATAACGGAAATCCTGTAACTCTAAATGACGGTAATGAATACAGAGGAAGTTTTCTTACAGCTTTTGATAATCCAAACTCATATGATTACACACCGTCTAACATTAATCCTGTCTTAGCAAATTACACAAGTAATTATTATACTTTCTTCCCTTCGGGTTTTCTTCCTACAGGTGAAAGAGCTTATGGTACTGCTCAAGATGTAGAAGGTAATGGTGGTATTATTAATGGAGGAACTGTTAATGGTGCTGTTTATAATATGTGGTCTTCAACAGGCTCTGTTAGTAATGGTTACAGTAAATCTGAAAGTGATCAGATTCGACTAAGTGGTAGAGGTTCAGCGGATATTGGCGATCATGCGATAGTGCTTGGGTTTGAATACGAGCAAAGAATAGAAAGATTTTATTCTTTAAATCCTCGAGATTTATGGGATTTGGGTCGTCTTTCTGTAAACAGTCATATCCTTCAGCTTGACTCAAATAATTACTCAGTAAACTATACTTCTCCAAATCCAATTGATCCAACGGTAACTTTTGAAAGAAGATACGATGGAGAAAATAGAAGTTATTTCGCATACAACATGAGAAATGCTTTGGGCTTGGATCCAAATGGAATCGACTTTATCGATTTCGATTCGTATGACATTGACTTGTATAACATGACATTCTTTTCTGCCGATCAATTGATAAATCCGGTGAATAATGTAAACTTATTATACAGAGGGTATGATTACAAAGGGAAAAAGCTAAATGCTTCTCCTTCTCTGGATGACTTCTTCAATGAGGAGAATGAACTAGGTTTTAAAACTAGACCAGTTCCTGCATATCAACCAATTTATGTAGCGGGTTACATTGAGGATAAATTTGCCTTTGATGATTTGATTTTTAGAATTGGGTTACGTTTGGATAGATTTGATGCAAATCAGCCTGTGTTGAAAGACCCTTTCTCTTTATTCCCGACTAGAGATGTTGCTTATGCTAAAACTCAGGGATTGGGTGAAACCCCTGATAATATTCAAGACAATTTCATTGTTTACGTAAATGACATTGAGAACCCATCTTCAACAGGTATTGTTGGATATAGAAACCCTGAAACGAATGAATTTTTCAATGCTCAAGGAGTTTTACTAAATGATCCTTCTGTTTTACAAGCGGGATCTAGTATAGCACCTTGGTTAGTTGATCCTACAAGAACATCAACATCAGCTGACATGAGCACAGAGTCTTTCGAAGATTATGAGCCTCAGTATACTTTAATGCCAAGGGTTTCATTCTCATTCCCAATTTCAGATGAGGCTACGTTCTTTGCAAACTATGATATATTAACTCGACGACCATCAGGAGAGAATGGTCTTGAACCGTTAGATTTAATCTACATTACGAATCACAATAGAATTATCAATAACCCTAACCTAAAGCCTACAAAAACTATTTCTTACGAAATAGGATTTAAGCAAAAAGTTGGGAGTAGTTCTGCATTAACTCTTTCGTCGTTCTATAGAGAGCAAAGAGATGAAATTCAAGTTAGAAGGTTGGTAGGAGCATATCCAGAAGATTATTTAACCTATGATAACTTAGATTTTGGAACGGTAAAAGGTTTTACCATCAATTACGAAATGAGAAGAACTAAGAATTTATCACTAAGGTTAAATTATACCATTCAATTTGCTGAAGGAACAGGATCTGGTTCTACTACTGCATTGAATTTAGTTAATTCAGATCAACCTAACTTAAGAACTATTTTCCCTTATACGTATGACCAAAGACACCAAATCGTTTCAACTTTGGATTACCGTTATGGAAGTGGTTCAGACTACAACGGTCCAAGAGTAGGAGGGAAAAATATTTTAGAAAATACAGGTCTTAACGTTGTATTCATTGCGGGTTCAGGTACGCCTTTTACTCAAAGATCCTTAGCAGGAAGTAATGAGTTGTTTGGTGGCTCACAAACAAGACAGCCTGTTGAGGGAGATATAAATGGTTCTAGATTACCTTGGACTGTTAGAGTTGATGCAAGGCTTGATAAGTCATTTGATATAAACTGGGGTGCTAAAACTGAAGCAAATAAACAAGCTTGGAAAGAAGGTAAAAAGCAATCAAATTTGAATTTGTACTTACAAGTATTGAATGTTTTAAATGCTGAAAACATTCAAAATGTTTATGCATTCACAGGAAACCCAGACGACGATGGTTATTTAAATGCTGCTCAATTTCAAAATGAAATTAGACAACAAGTAAGTGAGCAATCATTCAGAGATCAATACGGATTAAGACTTCAGAATCCGTTTAATTACGAATTACCTAGAAGAATCAGATTAGGAGCTCAATTAAGTTTCTAAGGTTTAAAAAGAGATAGATTATGAGAAAGTTAAAAATTTCAATATTGATGGGTCTTTTGGCGCCAGTAATTGCTTTTGGAGCGAGTGGTGAAAAAGATAAGAATAAACCAAGACAGCAACAAATTAATACTGCAGCTGGTTGTGCTCCCGCTAGTAGAATAATTTTTCTTGAATTCAACAACGTTAGAACACGAGTTGAAGCAGGCGGTCTGTGGTGGCAAGATAGAGCGAACGGTGTTGCTGATTATGAGGTGCCTAAGGGTTCAAATAGTTATGCCCTTTACGCAGGTGGTCTATGGCTTGCAGGTACCGATGTGAACGGGCAATTGAAAGCTGCGGTAAGTAAATTTGGTCAAGGAGTTGATTATTATACTGGACCATTAGATGTTCTTGGAACTGCTGAAATTGATGACGTGACATGTGATGAGTACGATCGATTCTTCGAATTAACAAGAGCAGAGGTAGCTTTATTCAACGCATATAATCAAGCCGTATTAAAAGGTACTGCTGCCGAAGACTTTCCGGACTATCAAGTGCCAACTGTAATTTCAGAATGGCCAGGTAATGGAGACGTATCGAAAGGACAAGATTTCAGATTGGCTCCTTACATGAATGTTGCAGGTGATGATTCATATGAGCCTGAGTTAGGAGATTATCCTTTTTATGATCTTGTAGGTGATGTTGATTGTAGAGAAAATAGAGAGAACCGTTCTATAAGCGGAAGAAGACCACTTTTTGGTGATAAAACATACTGGTGGATTTTTAACGATAAAGGGAACCTTCACACAGAATCAAATGCTCCTTCAATAGGAATGGAGATTCACGGTCAAGCATTCGCTTTTGCAACGAATGATGAGATTAATAACATGACATTTTACAACTTTGAGTTGATCAACCGATCAACCTTTACGCTAACAAATACATTTTTTGCAAGTTTTGTGGATCCTGATGTTGGAGATGCAACAGATGATTACGTAGGTTGTGATGTTGAAAGAGGTTTAGGGTATGCGTTCAACGGTGTGGAGTTTGATGGCGGTCAAGGTGGTCAGGCTGGTTATGGAGCCAACCCCCCTGCGATTGGAATTGACTTTTTTGAGGGTCCTTATCAGGATGCTGACGGTATTAACAACGCTGTAGGAATAGGGCCGGGAGAAGCGCTAAACGGTTTAGGATATTTTGATCCAAACGATAGAGAACCAGACTTGGTACCGGATAACGAGAGATTCGGAATGAGAAGGTTTGTTTATTATAATATAGGACCAGCTCCGAACGGAGATCCAGATTTAGCAGTACATTATTATAATTACATGCGTGGAATTTGGAAGAACGGTAGAAGAATGCGGCATGGAGGAAATGGATTTAACACACCTGGTGTTGAAGATATACCTACAGATTTCATGTTCCCAGGCGAAACTGATCCTTTTCATTGGGGTACAACAGATGAAAATGGTTTTACCACGATACCAACAAACACAAATTGGACAGAAGATAACCCTGGAGGGGGAGAACCTCAAAATGCTGATGGTGATAGAAGATTCTTACAATCTGCTGGACCTTTTACCTTAAGACCAGGAAACGTAAATGATATTACAGTAGGGGTTGTTTTCGCACAAGCTCAAAGCGGAGGTAGATTAGCTTCTGTAGCTGATTTATTTACAGCTGATGATAAGGCTCAGGCTTTATTTGATAACTGTTTCCAAGTGTTAAATGGTCCTGATGCACCAGAAGTAACTGTTCAGGAGTTGGATAAGGAATTAATTTTCTACTTATCTAACCCAAGTACCTCTAATAACTTTGGAGAAAACTATGAAGAGAGAGACCCTAATATTGTTACGCCAGAATACCTATTGAATCTTACGAATCCTGTATTCCTTGATGATAGATATAGGTTCCAAGGCTATCAAGTGTATCAAGCCGCAGGTCCAGGTATTTCAGTGAACGATATTGAAGACCCTAGTAGAGCGCGTTTAGTTTTTCAATGTGACATAAAAGATAACGTAGCAAGCTTAACAAATTTCACCTTCGATAAGGGGTTGAACGCAAATATTCCTGTAAGGAAGGTAGTTGCTGCCAACGAAGGGATTCAGAGAAGCTTCTCGTTAAATCAAGATGCGTTTGCTGATGGTGACGCAGCTTTAATAAATTACAAAACGTATTATTACATTGCTATAGCCTATGGATATAACGAGTTTAAACCTTATCTGCAAGGAGCTGCTCCAGACTTAACAGACACAATTCTTCCGCTTGCAGCTGCATTTGATGGGCAAACTACTACTTACCTAAGAAGTAGAAAGTCAGCAACAGGTGGAGAAGTTACCGCTTTTACAGCCATTCCTGCTCCACCAAAGTTTGAAGAAGGAGGAACTGCTGTTAATTCTAGTTTTGGTGATAGAATTGGAATTACAAGACTTCAAGGAACAGGTAACGGTGGAAATGCGTTAAGAATTACTCAAGCTTCAATTGATGCGTTGCTAACGGATAAAGCATGGGAGTCAACAGAAAAAACGATAAATGAGATTACATACGCAGCGGATCAAGGTCCGTTTACTGTAAGCGTAGTAGACCCGTTAAATATTATAGACGGGACATATTATGTTCAGTTTGTAGACACTTTAAATCCTCAATCTATAGATGAGTCTACTTATTGGAGAATTTGGAGAGAAGGCGGAACTGATACAGTGAATTCTGACAAGTCAATCGCTTTTCAGAATCAACAACTTTTATTGAGTCCTAACTGGGGGTTGTCTATTGATTTAATCGATGGTAGTGTACCAGGTGCACTGGAACCAGAATCTAATAATGGATTCATCTCAGCTACGATTGAATACGATAATCCGGAACGGCAGTGGTTAAGTGGAATTCCGGATAATGATCTTGAAGGCCCTTTCAACTGGATTTTATCAGGAGTAGCAGATCAGTCACCTTCTAATTTCTTTAATGACTTCCAGAATTCTACGGCTACACAATACTTAGATCCAGAGCAGGCATATGAGGATATGCTCTCTGGTATAATAGCTCCTTTCAGGTTAGTGAGAAATGAATTGTCGGCTGACCCTGCAACAGCACAATTAACTGTTAACGCTCCGGGAATTGATAATTTTTCTGCAACAAGGTCTCCATTATCTAAATTGATGTCGATTCAGTTTATTATTACGAATGACAAATCTAAATGGACTAGATGCCCGGTAGTAGAAACGAAAGATGACGGTTTAACCGATGCTTCAGGAGCTGTTATTCACGCAAAAAACCAAGTGAAAGTATCCAAGTTGTCTGTAGATAAGGATGGAAATCCTGTTGATACAACAGGGTTAGGTAATCTAACGCCTGCTCAATTAGCAGATACTTTGAGACAAATGGGTGATACATTAGAGAGCGATGCTGGATTTATTAATCCATATGGAATGGGTTGGTTCCCCGGTTATGTTATTAATAAAGAAACTGGAGAGCGTCTTAATATGGCATTTGGAGAAGACTCGAAGTATAGCTTTAATAATGGAGATGATATGCTTTGGAACCCTACAACAACTGTAGCTGAAGGTATCGATCCTGAATTTATCAATCAAATATGGGGAGGTAAGCATTATATTTACGTATTCAGACGCACTGAATCAGATGAAAATACAATTGCACCATTCGCCTTTATTCCTGAATATGATAACGGTGCTCAATTAAGAGAGTTGTTGGGTAGTACGGCTTCTATTAGAAGAAGATTCGGTTATGCTAGTTGTGCTTATGTAGCTATACCACTTCTACAATTTGGAGAAACGTTACTTTCTAATGATGTACGGATTGATATAAATGTAAGTAAGCCGTTCGGTATTAAAGAATCTACGATTGATACTGGTAATGATGACCTAGATAGTGTTCTAGCGAATGATGGTTTCCCTGTTTATAAATTCAGTACTTCAGGTAAGGCAACGGTAAAAGGACAACGAAATCTTTTACAAAGTGCGCTAGAGGAAATTAATGTTGTACCGAACCCATATTACTCTCAAAGTGGATATGAGTTTACGCAGTTAGACAACACTGTTAAATTCACAAATTTACCAGAAAATTGTACAATCACGATCTATAATACAAATGGAACGTTAATCAGACGATACTTTAAAGCAAGTCCAGATAAGTTTCTAGATTGGGACTTAACCAATCAGGTAGGTGTTCCAATTGCAAGTGGAGTCTATATTATTCACCTAGATGTTCCTAATGTGGGCGAACGAATACTAAAGTGGTTTGGTACGATTAGACCGGCTGATTTTAACAATTTCTAAAAAATGACTATGAAAAAGATTACTTATACAATAGCGTTGGCATTGGCATTAATTTCATTTGATGCGTTTTCCGGAAATGAAGATAGAGCAGGAGAAGCTGGTGCTTCAGAGTTGTTAATAAACCCTTGGGCAAGAAGTTCAGGTTGGGGTGGATCGAATACAGCAAGTGCAAGAGGTATTGAAGCAATGAACTTAAACATTGCTGGGCTAGCTTTCACAAAGAATACTGAGATTGTCTTTTCCAATACTAGGTGGTTAAGCGGGACAGATATTAACTTATTAAGTTTCGGGTTTGCTAAGAAACTTGGCGAGGCTGGGGTTATGGGAATTTCTGTGACTAGGATGAATTTTGGTGAAATTGACATTACTACTGCAGACCTCCCAGATGGCGGTATTGGTTCTTTCCAACCAAACTATTTGAATATTGGCTTAGCCTATTCAAAACAGTTTTCCAATAGTATTAGTGGAGGTTTAGTGGTTCGAATAATCTCTGAGTCTACTGCTGATGTTAATGCGAGTGGTGTTTCAATTGATGCTGGAGTTGCCTATAAAACTGCAAAGTATGACGCATTCAAGTTTGGTATTACATTGAGAAATGTAGGTCCAACAACCAAGTATTCTGGTAACGGTTTAGCAATCCAAGCTGATAAACAAAATACAGACCAAACGTTAACATTCCAGAGAAGAACCAATGATTTTGAATTACCTTCATTGGTTAACATTGGTGCATCTTATGACTTTTATTTATCTGATGTAGATGAGCAAGAAGACGGGAGTTTTGTTGCGGATCACAGGATAACTGCTAGTGGAACATTTACTTCAAACTCTTTCACGAAAGATCAAATACGATTTGGTGGAGAATATGCTTTCCAAAACAAGTTTATGTTCAGAGCGGGATATGTATTTGAAACTGATGCAGCTGATGAAGTGGAGTCAAGAACTACTTCGGTAGGGCCTACCCTAGGTGCAACCATTGAAGTTCCAACAAACAGCAGTGGTTCTACTATAGGAATCGATTATTCGTACCGTGTCACGAGAGCTTTTGATGGTACTCATGCGATAGGATTGAGATTAGCATTCTAAATTTTAAAAAAATCTTACATTTGAAAAAGAGAATCTCGTAAGGGGTTCTCTTTTTGAATTTTATACTTTTAGCTAAGACACAATGAGTCAAATAAGTTATTTTACAGAGGAAGGGTTAAAAAAGGTGATTGATGAATTAAATCACCTTAAGAAAGTAGAGCGACCTTCAATTTCAGCTCAGATTGCAGAGGCTAGGGATAAAGGAGACTTATCTGAAAATGCAGAATACGATGCTGCAAAAGAAGCTCAAGGATTATTAGAGCTAAAGATTAGTAAATTGGAAACCTTAGTTGCAAATTCAAGAGTAGTTGATGAGTCTGAATTAGATACAACCAAGGTTTTGATCTTATCAAAAGTGAAGATTAAAAACTTAGCCAATGGCGCCGAAATGGAGTATACTATAGTTTCTGAAAAGGAAGCAAACATGGCGAAGAAACGCATATCTGTTGAATCTCCTATAGCTAAAGGATTACTCGGTAAGAAAGTTGGAGAAATGGCAGAGGTTAAAGTGCCATCAGGTACCATGAAGTTTGAAGTAGTTAACATCAGTAGATAGTGTCGACAATATTCACCAAGATTATCGATGGAGACATTCCATGCTATAAAATTGCAGAAAATGATCATTTTCTAGCATTTTTAGACATTCAACCATTGGGCTTAGGTCATACTTTGGTAATTCCTAAAAAAGAAATAGACTATATTTTTGATATAGAAAGTGAAGAGTATGTTGAGTTGTGGAAGTTTGCCCAAATTGTTGCCAAAAAGGTCAAAGCCAAAATTGATTGTAAACGAATCGGAGTCGCTGTAATTGGTTTAGAAGTTGCCCACGCTCACATTCACTTGGTTCCCATAAATAACGTAAACGATATCAATTTTGCCGCACCAAAACTAGAAGTTTCGGCGGAAAAGCTAAATGAAATAGCTGAGTTAATAAACTCCTAAATCTTTCGGTCAGGATTATTTTTTAAGAACGAATCCCAGCCAGAGTAAGACTTTTGCTTACCAATAACTGAATTTCCTTGAAAGTGATGACAAACTGCAACCGCTAACGCGTCAGTCGCATCTAAATATTGAGGATCTTGTTTGAATTGAACAATGGACCTGACCATTGCAGCTACTTGCTCTTTGGAAGCCGCGCCCTTACCTGTGATGGCTTTTTTTATCTTTTTTGGCATATACTCAGTCGCTGGGACTTCTCGTGTCATGGAGGCAGCCATTGCTACTCCTTGGGCTCTGCCAAGCTTTAACATGGATTGTGCATTTTTGCCGTAAAACGGAGCTTCAATTGCCATTTCATCAACCTTAAACTCATCAATGATAGAAACGGTGCGTTCAAATATTCTTTGCAATCGGAGCGAATGGTCGCCTAATTTAGCGAGTTGAATCACGCCCATGGCAAGTAGTTTAATTTCTCCTTTTATCACAGAAATAACTCCATATCCCATAATTGAAGTACCAGGATCGATACCCAAAATAATCTTCTCTACTTCTTTAACTTTAGCCCTCATTGGAAAAAACAAAGCTATATAAATTAGGCAACATTTTGCTGAGTGCATTGATCATAGTTTCTTGTGCTTATTATTTGCAAAATGAACTCTTTGGAAAAGCCATTGAGATTAATTTTAACAAGTTAATTTACCAATTACGAAATGGTTGGCTTTTACTACTATTGGTTGTATTACTTATGCCACTAAATTGGGCAATTGAAACAGTAAAGTGGAAGTTGATATTAAATGACGTTGAGAAACTTACTTTTTTATTTGCCTTGAGGTCTGCTATAAGCGGAATTACATTGGGTATTGTAACACCAAATGGCATTGGCGACTATGGAGGAAGAGTCCTTTCTTTAAAAAGTGAAACGAGATCAACGGCTCTTTTTTTAAATGGATTTTTATCTCTTTCTCAACTTTTAGTAACCGTTATTTGTGGCCTTCTAGGTTATTCAATAATTCAAGACAGTTTTTCTTTTCAAGTGCCAAAGCCAATTTTATATGGTCTAGGAGCAGTCCTATTATTCGGGTTTCTTACAAAAAGATTCAAGTTTCGTTTTTTGAGTAGCTTTATTAAGAGCAGGGGATTGCAGATTAGAATTGAACTTGAAAACCGAATCAAGGTGCTTTTTTTAAGCATTTTGAGGTATTTTGTGTTTTGCTTTCAGTACATTCTCTTGCTTAAGCTTTGCGGTGTGGAGCTATCTTTATTGGATTACTTAGGAACAATTTCAACTATTTTTTTAGTTGTTGCAATTGTTCCAACGGGGTGGTTTTCAAATTTGCTGGTAAGAGGATCTGTTAGTTATTACTTCTTTGAGCAGATTGGAAATTTTGGAGAATTAGCAGTTGTTGCTTCAAGCGTATTATGGATTATCAACTTATTCGTTCCAGCCATTATTGGCCTTTTCTTTATTGGGAAAGTAGATTGGATTCAATTATTTAAATTCAAAAGGTTATGATTGGGTTTATATTGCTCGTATACGCTGTTTTTATTGTTTGGATGATTCTCGGAAAAGTTAAGCCTACCAATAAATTATCCGAGAAAATGCATTCAGTTTCTATTGTAATCCCTTATCGGAATGAAGAGAATAACGTAATGCAACTTTTAACTTTGTTAGCAAGGCAAAAATATGCTAGTGAGAACCTGGAGTTGATTTTGGTTAATGATCATTCAACAGATAAGGGTTTTACTCTGATAGATTCAGAAATAGACAAACTCCCTTTTAAAGTTCATCATCTTTCTTTAGGAATAGAGTACGGTAAAAAAGCTGCGATTAAAGTTGGAGTTGAGACGGCTAAAAATGATGTGATTATTTGCACAGATGCAGATTGTGCCATGGGAGAAAATTGGATATTTGAGATGCAGTTTGTATTTGAAGGTGAAAAGGTTCAAATGGCCTTAGGTCCTGTAATGTTGCATTCAAAAAAACCAACTTGGTTTCAAAAGCTACAAACTTTCGAATTTGCTAGTATTATGGCGGTCACTATGTATACTGCCGATAAAAAAAGACCTATTCTTTCAAATGGCGCCAACATTGCTTTTCGAAGAGAATTATTTTTTGCTTCTGCCAACTATGAAGGGAATGAAGATGTTGCAAGTGGAGATGATATTTTCTTACTCCATGCATTTAAAAGAAAATTTGGAAACGAAGGAATTCGCTTTGTGGCAAATGAAGAAGCACTGGTTCAAACAGAAGCAATCAGTGATTTTAGGTCTTTTTTTAAGCAGAGAATAAGATGGGCTGCGAAATCAAAAAAATACAAAGACTACGATACAATAAAATTTGGACTTGTAATTAGTTTAGCAAATGTGGCTGTTCTTGTCGCTTTTGTAGGGTTTTTATTACAATATAACTCATTCAGTTTTTTTGTGGGTGTTTTTTGTTTTAAATGGATTTTAGATTTAATACTTGTTCAACAAGTACCACATTGGTTACGTGGTAACTCAATTGTGAAGTGGAGCTTTATTCTTTCAATATTTTATCCGGTGTATTCAGTGGGAATTGCTTTGTTATCTTTGTTTCTTAGTCCGCAATGGAAGGGACGAAAAACATAACCAAATTGACTGAAAAAAATCTATCTCCAATTAAGCTTGCATGGCTGAAATTACTGCAAAATAAAATCGCAGTAATTGGTTTAGTGGTTATTCTAACTTTTTTGTTCATCGCTGTTTTGGGCCCAATTATACGCCCAGATTCTTCTCCAAAAGCAAACCAGCAACATTTAGAATTAGCCAGAAAGCCCCCAGGTTTTACTGTTAAATTTTTGCGCCTGCCTGCCTCTACTTTCCAAGCAAATGGAGTGTTGTATTCTTTTGTATTTGGATTTGAACCTGCATATAAAGAAATTCCAATTGATTCATTTACGTTGAGAGCTGATGGTGTAGAGATCATAAAATACACAGGAGACGAAGTGAGTGAGGGAGAAGTTTTACTTTATCCGAAAACACTGTTTGATGAATTTGAAGAAGATGAAGTGATTCATGAAAAAACATTCATATTAGGAACTGATCGATACGGCAGAGATTTGTTGAGCAGGTTAATGGCCGGAACTTGGATTTCTTTTACGGTCGGTTTTATTTCTATTCTCATTTCTTTGCTCATAGGTATTAGTTTAGGTGCAATAGCAGCATATTTTGGTGGAAAAATAGACGATTTAATTATGTGGTTTATCAATGTGATTTGGTCAATACCTACCTTGCTGTTAGTTATTGCAATGACTCTTGCTTTAGGAAAAGGGTTTTGGCAAGTGTTTGTGGCAGTTGGTCTTACTATGTGGGTTGAAGTAGCAAGGGTAGTTCGTGGTCAAGTGCTAAGCACCAAGCAAATGGAATTTGTAGAAGCAGGCAAGTCATTTGGATTTAGCACGTTCAGAATAATTTCGAAACATATTTTACCCAATGTAACAGGACCAATAATTGTTATATCGGCATCTAATTTTGCAGCGGCGATTTTAATCGAAGCCGGTTTAAGTTTTCTCGGTCTTGGGGCTCAGCCGCCGCAAGCAACTTGGGGTAAAATGATTGCCGAGCACAAGGGCTATATTATAACCGGTGATGCCTATCTAGCAATCTTCCCAGGAATTGCCATTTGCCTGTTGGTTCTTTCCTTTGTTTTATTGGGGAATGGGCTCCGAGATGCGTTCGATACTAAAAACACAAAGCAGCAAACAGGTATTTAAAATAGTAACAGTGTTCCAATGTAAATAACACTGCCAACCACCATTAAAATAAGAGTATAAGGTAAAATTTCTTTTGCCTTTAGTTTCGTTATTCCTAATAATGGTAAAGCCCAAAAAGGTTGTAACATATTGGTTAGTTGGTCGCCATACGCAAGTGCCATGATGCTTTTTGGTAGAGAAACTTGTAAATCTTGCACTGCTTGAACTATGATGGGGCCTTGAATAGCCCACTGACCACCGCCACTAGGTACAAATACATTTACTATGCCTGCGCTGAAAAGAGTAAAAACCGGAAAGCTATTTGCTGTGGAATGAGCAACGAAGAAGTTGGAAAGCATGTTTACCAGTCCTGACTCTTTCATAATTCCCATGATTCCAAAGTATAGCGGAAATTGAATTAAAATTCCTGATGCTCCACCAATTGCTTGGTCAGTAGCTTTTAAAAATTCCATGATATTTTTATGGAAAAAGAAACCCAATCCTAGCAGGCTGAGATTAATAAAATTCGGAGTAATAAAACTGAAAGTTTGAATGTTCTCTGAATTAAAAACTTTAACACTTAGGTATAAAATAATGATAGATCCAACTAGCTTGGTTGTTAAAGTTGAGTAGTCGATTTTCTCCGCACCGTAAGGTTTTAGATTCGTTTCAACTTTCACTTCCTCGGAAGAAAGGCGGTTGAGCGTTGTAAAACTTTTCCCCTTCCCAAGAAAGTACATCACTGCGGGCAACAGAATTAACAACAAGCAGCTGGCAAATAAATTCATCGGAGAAAAGACTGTTTCGGAGAAAGAGATGGCTTCTGGTAATTTCTCGATTTGCTCAGGAGACATAATTCCATTCATGAGCTCCTTCAAATGGTTCTTTTCTGCTACTTTTGTTGTTGAGGAACCAGATATTCCTCCATGCCAAACCATTAACGAAGAGTAGCCTGCTGCGCCAATCAAAGGGTAGTTTAAATTTATTCCTTCTTGCAACGCTTTTTCTCCAACTTTTCTTGCAATGATTGCTCCAAAAATAAGTCCTAAACCCCAATTAAACAGCGCCACAACTACGGTAGAAAAACAAACAAGTGCTGCCGCTTTTGCGTTATTTGTAGCAAAAGAAGTTAGTTTTATGATTAATTTATTTACAGCGGGAGTCATGGCCAATATGTGTCCAAGAACCAAAATCAACATCATTTGCAGAGCAAAAACCGATAAGCCATTGTTCCATAAGCCTCTTTCCCAATAATCAAGAATTGTTAAAACATAACTAACATCTGATAAAGTGGGTGCAGTAAAAATATAGGCAAATATAATTGTTATAATGCTTAAAATAAGTACCATACTAAGTGGCGTTGGTAGTAAAAGTTGAAACAGGCGGCTATACTTTTCAGTGAATTTCATGTTGGTATATTATATTTTAAAAATAACATAAAAGCATTTGAATTAATAATTTTAGTCAAAATCTAACAAGTACATGGATCTTTTTCAAGCACAAGAACGAATAGAGGAATTGAGTGAGCAACTACGGCAGCACAACGATGCTTATTATGTTAATGACAGCCCTCAAATATCAGATTACGAATTTGATATGCTACTGGAGGAATTGCAAAGGTTAGAGGCAGAGTATCCAGATTTCGCTCAACCCAACTCTCCAACCAAAAGAGTTGGTGGAAGCATTACTAAAAAGTTTGAAACAGTTGTTCATCAATATCCGATGCTTTCTTTGAGCAACAGCTACAGCCGAGAGGAATTAATCGAATTTGACCAACGTGTGCAGAAATTAGCGGGTAAAAAAGTAGAGTACACATGTGAATTAAAATACGATGGAGTTGCGATTGGTGTGTCTTATAAAAATGGGCAGTTGCACCGAGCTGTAACACGAGGAGATGGAACGAAAGGAGATGACATAACTGAAAACGTTAAGACCATTCGCTCCATTCCTTTGGTGCTTAAAGGTGACTACCCGGAAGAGTTTGAAATTAGAGGAGAGATTTTTTACCCTCTTTCTGTATTTAAAGCACTCAACGAAAGTAGGGAGGAAGCAGGTGAAGATCGATTGGCAAACCCTAGAAATGCCGCTTCAGGCACTTTAAAAATGCAAGATTCCAGAGTAGTGGCTTCTAGAAAGTTAGACTGCTACTTGTATTATGTTTTAGGTGAAAATCTACCTTTTAAGAGTCATGCGGAGAATTTAAGTGCCGCTGAAAGTTGGGGCTTTAAAGTTCCTAAAAAGAGTGAAAAACTCTTTGCAACGTACCAATCAATAGAAGATATTTTTGAATTTATAGACTTTTGGAGCACAGAGCGCAATCACTTGAATTTTGAAATTGACGGAATAGTAATTAAAGTAAACGATTATTATTTGCAGGAAGAATTGGGGTACACTGCTAAAAGTCCGCGTTGGGCAATAGCTTATAAGTTTAAGGCAGAGCAAGTTGAAACGAGACTAAATGAAATAACCTATCAAGTAGGCAGAACAGGCGCGATAACTCCTGTTGCAAATTTAGAGCCTGTGTTACTTGCAGGTACTACGGTAAAGAGAGCTTCGTTGCACAATGCTGATCAAATTGAGAAATTAGATATTCGAGAAGGGGACTTAGTACAAGTTGAAAAAGGGGGGGAAATTATTCCCAAAGTTGTTGGGGTTAATTTGACTCACAGACCTACAAACTCTGAACCAACGCGCTATATTTTAAATTGCCCTGAGTGCGATACAGCCTTGATTCGAATAGAAGGAGAGGCAAAGCACTATTGTCCGAACGAAAGCGGTTGTCCAACGCAAATTAAAGGTAAAATGTCTCATTTTATTTCGCGCAAAGCCATGGATATTGATGGACTTGGAGAAGAAACCATTGAGCAATTGTATGCGGAAGGCTTAATTCATAATTACGCCGATTTATATACGCTAAATGAAGAAGATTTATTGAAGTTGGATCGAATGGCTGAGAAGTCGGTTTCTAATTTACTTCAAGGAGTAGAAAATTCAAAGAAAATACCTTTTGAGAGAGTATTGTTCGCTCTTGGAATAAGATATGTAGGAGAAACAGTTTCGAAAAAATTGGCAAAACATTTTAAAACTGTAGATGCCATTATAAATGCCTCTTTAGAGGAGATGATAGCTGTAGATGAGATTGGCGAGAAGATAGCTGAAAGTTTATTCTCATTTTTTCAGGTTCCAGAAAACTTGGATTTGATTAATAAGTTAAAATCTTATGGGTTACAATTTGAAATTGTAGAAACAGCGAGCACCCAAATATCAAATATTTTTGAAGGTAAAACCTTTGTTGTATCAGGGGTCTTCGAAACCTATTCACGAAATGAGTTGAAGAAAACGATTGAAGATTATGGCGGGAAAAATGTTGGTTCTATATCGAAAAAGACGGACTACTTAATTGCAGGAGATAAAATGGGACCGGCTAAAAAAGAAAAGGCTGAAAGCCTAGACGTAACTATTTTAAGCGAGCAGGAATTTATTGAAATGTTAGACAAATAGCTTATTTCAGGGAATAAAATAAGCCGTCAAACTTCAGTTTTCCGGTTTCCGTTAAAAAATTGAGCAGCTGAGCTAGTTCTTTAGGGTGCTTACTTTTTTGAAGTAACTCGTCAACTTTTTTTGGACCATTCTTCAATTTTTCAATCACACCTAATTCAAGTTCTTCGGTGTTAATATTCCCTTCGGTTTTCTTTTTAGCGAGACATACATCACACACTCCACAAGTTCTCGTGGCGTTTTCTCCGAAATAATAAAGCAACTTATTGCTGCGGCAAATGTTCTGATTTTCAGCATAATAAATTACTGCCTCAACTTGTTTAAAAGCGATGTCTTTTCGCTCTCTGTAGTGTTGTTTGCCAATTTTTAACTGTTCAACTCTGCTTTTTGTATAGCTTATTTTAGGTAGAGTTCCCTTGGGCTGGTAATCAATAACCTCCAGTTTTTTTAGCCGCATTAGTATTTCAATCACCTTTGATTTTGTGCTTTTTAAATTTTTGGCCAATTCATTTTCATCGATAGAAACATACGATTCCATTAAGCCACCGTAGGTTCTGAGCAATGTTTTTAAAAAGTGGTCATATATTTTATTGGCTACCTGAAACGTGTAAAAATCTTGTTTGGTTAGTAAAATGTAGATTTTGCTTGGGGTAAAAAAGTTCTCAGACAGACTAATCATCCCTTCTTTTTCAATAAAATGAAGTGCACGGTAACAACTAGCAACGTTTAACTTGTAGCGTGTGCTAAAATCTTTTATATCAAAATCAAAAACTTGATTTAAACCACCGTGAATCGGTATTTGGTAATAATTAGACAAGCATAAATAGCATTTTTTGATAAAATCAATTTCTGGGAATTCGGCTTCTGTTTTTTGCTTTAAATTTTCAGTCATAGAAGGGCTTAGCAATAAAACGGCGTACGACTTTTTTTCATCTCTCCCTGCTCTCCCTGCTTCTTGAAAGTAGGCTTCCAACGAACTTGGCAAGTCTACATGAATAACAAAACGAACATCAGCCTTGTCAATTCCCATTCCAAAGGCATTGGTAGCAACAATGATTTGAGTTTTGTTATGAATCCAGCTGTGCTGTTTAGTTTGTCTTTCTTCAGATGATAGCCCTGCATGATAGAAATCGGCTTTTAATCCATGCTGTTGCAAAAGGTGTGCAATTTCTTTTGTTCGCTTTCTAGTAGTGGTGTAAACGATTCCGCTGCCTCTGGCTCCGTCAATAACTTTCAACATGGAGGAAACTTGGTTTTCTGTTCGCCGAACGACGTACGACAAATTGCTGCGCAGAAAGCTCTTCTGTATGATGTTGGGTTTTTTAAAGAGTAATTTTTCCTGTATATCAATAACAACTTCAGGCGTGGCTGTTGCAGTTAAAGCAATAAAAGGAACATCTTTTAGTTCTTCTTTTAACGCTGCAATATTGAGGTATGATGGTCTAAAATCATACCCCCACTGAGAAATACAATGAGCCTCATCAATGGCTACAGAGTTGATGTTCATTTTTTTCAGTCGGGCTTGAAAAAGTTCTGTTTCTAGTCGTTCTGGGGATAAATAAAGAAACTTATAATCTCCATAAGCTGCGTTGTCTAATGTGATGTCAATCTCCCTTTTACTCATGGCGCTGTGAATCATAAGGGCTTTGATTCCACGTGATTTTAAGTTTTGTACTTGATCTTGCATGAGAGCAATAAGCGGGGAAATTACTAGGCAAAGTCCGTCTGTTGCTAACGAAGGAACTTGAAAGCAAATTGACTTTCCGCCACCAGTTGGTAGCAAGGCTAACGTATCTTTTCCGTTTAAAACAGATTGAATAATTTCTTCTTGTTGCGGCCTAAACTGCTTAAAACCCCAATGGGTTTCTAAAATCTGGTGAATGGAATAGTTTACTGGCATCAATGCATAAAATTAGGGGTTAATTGCGAACTAATGCTCAATATACACGGCTGAAAGATTAACTTTGACCCACTTTCCAAACTCCTATGATAACACAAGATCAATTAAAGTCAATTCAACAAAGAACAGAAGCACTTAAAAGCTATTTGAATATTGAGGATTTGCAACTTGAAATTGCAGAGGAAGAGCAACGTACTCAGCTTCCTGATTTTTGGAATGATTCGAAGGCGGCCGAAAAGCTACTCAAGCAAATTCGGAATAAGAAAGTGTGGACAGATGGTTACAATGCTGTTAAAACAGCGGTTGAAGACACGGAGGTGCTCTATGAGTTTTACAAAGAAGAGGCAGCGACTGCCAAAGAAGTTGAAGCTGCTTATCAAAAGGCATTAGAGGTTTTAGACGCCTTGGAGTTTAAAAATATGCTAAGTGCTGAAGAAGATTCGTTAAGCGCCGTTTTGCAGATTACTTCAGGAGCAGGGGGTACAGAAAGTTGCGATTGGGCTTCAATGCTCATGCGGATGTACTTAATGTGGGCCGAAAAGAACGACATGAAAGTAAAAGAGCTCGATTTACAAGATGGAGATGTAGCAGGCATTAAAACGGTTACGCTTGAAATTGAAGGAGAGTTTGCTTTTGGTTATTTAAAGGGGGAAAATGGAGTGCACCGATTGGTTCGTATTTCTCCATTTGACTCAAATGCTAAGAGGCATACCTCATTTGCCTCAGTTTACGCGTACCCTTTGGTTGATGACACAATTGAAATTGAGGTAAACCCTGCTGATATTTCTTGGGATACATTTCGTTCCGGAGGAGCAGGAGGTCAAAATGTGAACAAAGTAGAAACAGGAGTTCGGTTGCACCATAAGCCTACCGGAATTATTATTGATAACACGGAAACTCGCTCTCAACTCGGAAATAAGGAAAAGGCAATGCAATTACTAAAGTCTCAATTGTTTGAGATTGAGATGCGTAAAAAGCTTGAAAAACGAGCAGAAATTGAGGCAGACAAAAAGAAAATTGAGTGGGGGTCACAAATTCGAAATTATGTGATGCATCCCTACAAAATGGTGAAAGATGTTCGGACTGGTCATGAAACTTCGAATGTAGACGGAGTGATGAATGGAGGACTGAATGAATTCATTAAGACCTATTTAATGGAATTCGGCACAAGCTATTAAAAATCTAGCGCGGTTACATTGTATTGACTTTGAAGAATCAACTGTAAAAAATCGATAGACCCATTGGTGTAAAATTGGTGAGAGCCTCTGTACATATTTTGATTCAATAACTTTTTCTTGTTCAGTATTGCTTCGGTTTGTTTTGCAACTGCAAATCCTGAGTCAATGATTTTAATTGAAGGAGGTAGCAACTTTTTTAAGTTTGGAATGAGATATGGGTAATGCGAGCATCCAAGTACCAAATGGTCCATCCCTTTTTCAACCATTGGTAAAGTATATTGACGCAGCAATGCCATCATTTCTTCTGAATTTAACTTGCCTTGCTCGATTAGCTCAACTATACCGGTACCTTCTTGTTCTAAAATTTCAATTCCTTCTTTATATAAATTGCTTGTTTCTTGAAAAAGAGCGCTGCTTAACGTTCCTTTTGTAGCCAATATTCCTACGGTTTTACTCACTGTTTTTAAATAGGCAGGTTTAATGGCCGGCTCAATGCCGATAAACGGAACATCGTATTTATTTCTCAAATATTGAATTGCATTAGTGGTAGCCGTATTACAAGCCACAACAATTATTTTACACCCCTTTTCTAAAAGTAAAACGGTATTTTTTTCACTTAGTGCGATTATTTCTTCTCTAGAACGTGTTCCGTAGGGGGCATATTTACTGTCGGCTAAATAAATTGAATTCTCATTTGGCAAAAGAGTATTGATTTCATTCCAAATGGAAGTCCCACCAATTCCTGAGTCAAATACTCCAATTGGAGCTGAATTGTCGGTATTTTGAATATTTTTTTTCATAAAAAAAGCCACGCCTTAGAGTAGCTTCTAAAATAGATATTTTAAGGAAGATTTATAGTAAACCTAATTTCTTTTTTACCAATGGCATAATGTCATCAGAATCTTTTTGGAATAATAAAACGCCAACGCCTGAATCAAAAATGTAAGTGAAGTTGTTTTCTTTTGCTACGTCTTCAATTGCCTTCTTAGCTTTATCGATAATTGGTCTCAATAGTTTTTCTTCTTGTGCCTGTAAATCTTTTTGAGCAGATTGCTGAAATTCTCCAATTCTTTCCTCTAAATTGGTTATTTCCTTGATTTTGTCTTGCTTAATTGCATCTGTCATGGTAGCCTCTTGTGCTTGGTAAGTTTGCACTTGTGCCTGGTATTCTTTTGTTAATGCAGCTAGTTTAGATTCCAAATCTTGCGCCGTTCTTTTAATGTTTTCTTCTACTGTAGCTCTTTCTGGCATTGCAAGAAGTAATTCATTTGAGTTAATGTGTCCTAATTTTTGACCAAATACAGCACTACTCAAAAGCGTAGCTGCTACTAAAATTATGTTCTTCATCTTTTTCATAGTTGATTGTTTTTGTTTGTTGTGTTAAATTTTGATTTATTTTGAATTGCCTTCTGGCTTGATTCCCATTCTTCTGAGTACATCATCACTCTTGTCATATTTTGGATTTGAGTATACCATAGTGGCCGCGCTTGCTTTGTCAAATATAACAGAGTACTTCCCAACATTTGCTGTTTCTTGTACTGCTTTGTAAATTTTTTCTTGAATTGGTTTAATTAATTCTTTTCGTTTCTTAAATAGCTCTCCGTCAACTCCAAACTTCTTTTTTTGAAAATCTCTAGCTTCCTGTTCTTTTTTAATAATTTCTTCTTGCCTTTTATTCTTCATGCTTTCCGTAAGCAATATTTCTTCCGCTTGAAGGTCCTTATACATTTTTTCGATTGCCTCGTATCTTTTTTCCATTTGCTTTTGCCATTGTTCAGAAAGTGCATCTAACTGCTTTTGCGCGTCTTGATATTCAGGAACCTTTGACAATATGTACTCTGTATCGATGTACGCAAATTTCTGTGCTTGACTAGCAATAGACAAAAAGAGTACCAAACTTAAAAAAAATATCTTTTTCATTGTAATTCAGATTTTTAAAATTACCATCCTCCAATGTTTCCACCAATAGAAAAGTGAAATTCTGTTCTACTATTCGGATCTACTCTTCCTGGAACATCATCAAACCTGTAACCCCAATCTAACCCAAGTAGGCCAAAGAATGGCATAAAGATTCGAACTCCAACTCCTGCTGCTCTTTTTACCTCAAAAGGGTTAAACTGTTCAATATTTAACCAAGAGTTACCGGCCTCAGCAAACACTAAACCGTAAATAGTTGCGCTAGGATTCAATGTAAACGGATATCGAACTTCCATGGTATATTTAGAAACAACGGTTGCACCAGTTTGCGGCGAAAGTGTACGGTCGTCGTAACCTCTTTGAGCGATAATTTCACTACCATCAAGGTTAAATCCACTTAAACCGTCTCCACCTAAATAAAATCGTTCGAATGGTGACTGACCCAAACGGTCGTTGTATTCCCCTAAATAACCGAATCCAACTTTAGTGTTTAGAACCAGCTTACGTTCATTTCCAGCTAAAGGAGTAAACCATGACGAGTTAAATTTCCATTTATGAAACTCAATGAATTTATAACGTTCTTGATTGTTCAATTCATCGTAATTGTCTCTGCCATCAAATAAAGAATAGGGCGGTGTCCATTGCAATGAAAGGGTGGTTTGAGCTCCTCTCGTAGCATAAATTGGCGCGTCTATTGAATTTCTTGAAAGGTTGTGCTTGAAGCTTAAGATGTGAGCAAAACCAGATCTAAAAATAAAGTTACCCCAATTCTGTAAATCGTAATACTGATAACTTATTTCGTTGTACAACGTAAAAAAGTCATCAGGCCATTGCAACCGCTGACCCAAGCCAATTGAAACTCCCCAAATACCTAAAGCCTGCCTGTTTGGGTTGTCAATTTCTTCTCCCGTATTCTGGTTAGTAATTGTTCTTAATGCTCCATTTGTTTGTCTCGAATAATAACCTGTGACATTCAAACTATTTGGCTTTTTACCTCCTAACCAAGGCTCAGTAAATGATATATTATACGATTGAAAGAATTCTCCATTGGTTTGAGCTCTTAAGCTTAAACGCTGTCCGTCACCAGCTGGTAAAGGTCTCCAAGCATCCTTTTTAAACATGTTTTTAGCGCTGAAATTATTGAAAGTAACACCTAAGCTACCTACAATTCGGCCTCCGCCCCAGCCACCCGAAAGTTCAATTTGATCGGATGGTTGCTCTTCCACCGTATATTCAATATCAACTGTTCCACTTTCTTGGTCTGGTATTGGGTTGATACCCATTCTTTCTTGATTGAAATAACCCAATTGCATTAGTTCTCTCTGTGAACGAATAATATCTGCCCTGCTGAATAAATCACCCGGATTTGTTCTTAATTCTCGTCGAATAACGTGATCATTCGTTTTAGTGTTACCAATGATTCTAATTTCATTTATTCTTGCTTGTTGTCCTTCTCTTAATCGAATTTCGAAATCAATGGTGTCTCCTCTAACTTCTGTTTCAACTACATTGGGCTGAAAGAACAAGTAACCATCATCAAGGTAAAGAGAACTAATGTCTCTGCCATTTTGATCTTGGTAAATTCGTTGGTCAAATAAATCTTTATTGAATAAATCTCCTTTTTCAATTCCTAAAATTCTGTCTAATTCAGCATTGGAATATTTTGTATTTCCAATCCATTTTAAATCACCAAAGTAGTATTGTTTTCCTTCTGAGATTTTCATCTCAATCATAATTCTATTTTCAGAGATTTTGTAAAGCGTATCAAAATAAATTTTCGCATCTCTATAACCTTGGGCGTTATACTTTGCTATTATTCCTCGTTTGTCTTTTTCGTAATTGCTTTTGATGTATTTTGAGGGTTTAAATAGACCTGTGACTCTTGCTTTTTTTGTGTTTTTTAAAAAACGCCTAATCTTTTTATCTGCAAATAGCTCATTCCCTTCAATTCTAATATCTTTAATTTTTACACGTTGGTTTTGATCTACTTTAATTGTAAGAATCTTGGTGTTTCTTAGTGTAGAATCGTTCTCCTCGGTTATTTCGACTTCTGTATTAAAGTATCCTTTATCAACGAAATATTCTTTTATTTCTTGCTTGGTGTTATTTATAAGGTTTGCTGTAATTACTGCGCCTCTAGTAAGGTTAATTTCATCTCGTAAGCTTTCTTGTTTTCCTTTTTTTACGCCCTTAAACCTGTACTTCGAGAGTCTTGGTCGCTCTTCAACGTATAAATTTAAAAAAATCAACTCTCCTTGGAGTTTAGTCGCAGTTATTTTAACATCTGTAAAGAGTCGCTGCTTCCAAAGGTTGGTAATGGCTTTAGAAATAATTTCTCCTGGCACTTCTATTTCTTGTCCAACCTCAAGCCCTGCTATTGCAATAAGTGCACTGTGATCTAGATTTTGAGTGCCTGATACAGTAATTTCCGCAATTTCGTAAGTTCTTGGCGAACTGTAATCAAGCATTTCTAGAGCAGGATCGACAGTAACTTGAGCGAAAGAAGTATCAGCAATAACGATACAAAGTAGTGAAAGAATTAGTTTAAAGTATCTCATTTAATTTGTTCGCTAGTTTTCCCAAATCTTCTCTCTCTATTTTGAAAATCAATGATGGCATCCCAAAGGTTCTCTTTCCTAAAGTCTGGCCACAATATATCTGTAAAGTAAAATTCTGAGTATGCGGCTTGCCATAGTAAAAAATTACTAACTCTATGCTCACCACTTGTCCTAATAATCAATTCTGGGTCTGGAATATTTTTGGTGCAAAGGTAGTTATTGAAAATAGCCTCATCTATATTGGTTGCATCTAAAATTCCTGATTTAACATCAATTAACAAGGATTTAACAGCATTTACAATTTCCCACCGTGAGCTATAACTCAACGCAAGTACCATTGTCATTCCCGTATTGGTCGATGTGTTTTTAATTGCTTTCTCAAGTTCAGACTGACAATTCCCAGGCAAAGAAGCGAGGTCTCCAATCGCAGCTAATCGAATGTTGTTTTTATTTAGCGTTTTGGTTTCTCCGGCAATGGTTGTTACAAGCAGCTGCATCAATGCCATTACTTCTGCTTTAGGCCGATTCCAGTTTTCAGTTGAAAAGGCATAAAGCGTTAAAAACTTAACACCTGCCTCTGCTGCACCTTCAGAAACGCTTCTAACTGATTTAACACCACTTTTATGGCCAAAAACTCTAGCCTTACCATTTTGCTTTGCCCAACGACCATTTCCGTCCATAATTATGGCAATATGTTCAGGGACATTTTCCGAATTAAAATGAGATGGGATAGGCATTTACTAATAGTTTTCAGGGGCGCAAATATGCGAATTTTAATAGTAGATTAAAAATTATAAAATGGGCAAGGGCCTTCATCTGTTATTTTGTAGGTCAGCATGAATCCGCTTACTACAAACCAATCATTATCATATGATTTACCACTTTCAAAAACATCTTCAACTCGATTTTCTAATCCGTCAATTAAATCATAACCAGTTTTTCTAAATCCCCATTCCATAGAAAATGCCCAATTTTTGCCTAAACTGAGCTTTAAGCCTGGTCCAAACGGCATCGCCAACTTTCCTCCGCCCTCCTGATTTGTTGGCGCTGGTTCAAAACCTTCAACTGTCGTTTCAATGTCGTTTAAGAAATAACTAATCCCAACAAATAAATATGGAGTGAAAAAATGTCTTTTGTCTCCCATTTTATAGGGTAAGAAATTAAATTCGACTTCTCCAGCAAATTCTGTTAGTGTATTTTCGAAAGAAGCTAGCCGTTGTTGGTTAAATTGAAAAGATTCCCACTCGTCATTAGCAGTTAATGTAGTTCTTACTATTGCGCCTTTCAATGTGTAGCGTTCATTTAAGTTGTACCTAAAAACTCCTCCAAGTGTAGAACTACCAATACCGTTGCCCCAGTGGGTTCGTGGGTTTAACTCACCTAAATAGTATGACCTGCCAAAAAACACTCCAACCTCTGCGGTACGCTGAGCGAAAACGCTTGAAGTAACAAGCGTTACAAATAATATGGGGAAACTTATCCTTCTAATCATTTACGAGTAACGTGATATTTGAAAGATTAGTATTAAAATTTTGGACTACTTCTTCAGCGTTTAACAATTTTTCTAGAAACTGTAACCATCAACGTCATGTATGCGTCATTGTCACTAGGATCCCCTCTTTGCTGACCAACCAAGTCATTTCTATCGGGATCTAAAATATTAGTGAATCCGTTTGCGGGATTTCCGCCTAAACCTTGACTGGGATCAGAAAGAAATGCCACTTTTGTAGCTTCAGCACTGCTAAATCCTTGATCTATTTTTGCTTGGTAGATGTTTTTTCGACCATAATAGTTTCCACTAACATCATCTATGTAATCAGAGAAAGTCTGTCTAAATGTTAGCTCTAAGTTAACTCCCCAATACCGATCAATTGACTTTCCTAAGCCAATACCATACGGGATGGTGAAAGTTGTTCGGTTATATTTTTCTGCTTCTCCCGGTAAACCTTGTCCTTCGGTTCCTAATGGCTGAAGCTTGTGCCAAGTTCCTTGGTATTCACCTTTTGGATTAAAGTACATAAAGCCCAAACCTCCATATACGTAAACCTCCATTTTTAAACCTCTTCTACCTCTTACTCCTTTTAGCTTATCAAGGTTGCCTCTCGCGTTTTGTATTAAATAAAATTCAGCCATTAAATCGAGCTCAAAATACCCTGTTCTGAACTTTAAATTTCGTCCGCTTCGAAACTGCTCTGTTGTAAAGTCATCATCAGCTCTGAATACTCCCCATTGTACGTTCGCTCTTCCAAAAAGGCAGCTATTAAACTGATAACGATACCCTACCATTAAGGATGGACGTGTAGCAGGTACGTCCAAATCCCAAATAAAGTCTCTACCAACTCCCGGACCTCCTCCTAGGTCTCCTAGGAAGTTTGTTACGCCAACTCCTCCAATTAACTGTCTTCGAAATCTTTTCCAACGTTGAGCATCAGCTATATTTGGAAGTAAAACAACTGCAATCAAGGTAATTAGTAAATGTTTTTTCATATCCTTTAACATACAATTCACAAATATAACTAGATTTTTAAAACTGAGATAATTGATGTTCTGAAACTAGCTATTTCTTTGATCAAGGCCCCAATTAAGTTTATTCCGTAAGCTATTCACAAAGCTTTGGTTTTTAAGTTGTACAATTGAAATTTTATAGTCTGCCTTTTGAACGGTTAAAATTTCTCCATTTTTTAATTCTTCAGATCTAGAATCCATGGCAACGAGATTTTTTTCAGATCTACTTTCAACGCTAATTTTTAAAATAGCATCATCATCAATTACAATTGGGCGCACGTTTAAGTTATGAGGGGCAATAGGAGTGATTACAAAGTTTCCTGATCCAGGCATCATGATTGGACCGCCACAGCTAAGTGAGTAGGCTGTTGATCCCGTAGCGGTTGAAATAATTAAACCATCTGTCCAATAAGAGTTGAGGTGGGTTCCATTTATCTCAGTGTGAATGGTAATCATAGATGAACTGTCACTTTTTAAGATACTTATTTCATTAAGTGCATGATTTGAGTCTCCGAAATGATTTCTAACACTATCTAATCGCAGTAAAGATCTCCTTTCAGTTGAATAGTTGCCATCCATTAGGTCTTGTAAAACTGTTTTAATTTCAGTAGTAGGAGTATTTGATAAAAAACCTAAGCGCCCTGTATTTATTCCTAAAATAGGGATATTTAGGTCTTTTACTAGTAGAATTGTGTCTAAGAATGTTCCGTCACCTCCAATGCTTATTAGAAATGAAATACCTTCATTTTTAAGGTCGTTGTAGGACGAGAAGTACCTAACTTGCTCTGCTTCTGTAAATTTATTTTCAACAATGCTTTCTTGCAAAAAATTGTGCACCACATAGGGTATTTTATGCTCAAGCAGTAAATCAAACAATACTTGTATTTCAGAAGCATGTGTACTATCTACTTTTTTCCCGTATAGCGCTATTTTCATATAAGTTAGGTTAGATTGGTGCTACAAAGTGCAGAAATAAACCACTTTCTCCAAATTTATTAAAAGAATATTCAGCCCTGATAACAATGTCATAATAACTCACAAAGTCTAATCCTACTCCCTGTCCAAATTGAATTTCATTTGCCAAGCGATTCTCTGGGTAGCCAAATTGATCCTCAACAAACGCCACATCGCTAAAGATACCAAGGTAGAAAGCATAGTGAAACTTACCAAAACGTTCAGAAAACCCTTGGAGATTCATTGGATTAGGTTTTACTAATTGGTAGCGAAGTTGTAGTCTTCCTAGTCCAATGTTTTGTCCATCAATTACGTAGTACTCATATGACCGAATTCCAAACGAACTGTAGCCAAGCCCATTCCTTAAAAGATAGGGCTGATTGTTATTTGGTGTCAATAAAGCTCTAATACCTCCGGCTAAATAAAATCTAGGCTTTACTTCAATAAATTTTTTAGCCTCTACATTAAAATTGGTCAAACTCAGTTCTGAAAGTATACCCAACCCATATTGTGTTAAAGATGCTTTAAAGTAAGAGCCTTTTAAAGGATAGTTTTTAGAGTCTCTTTTGTCGCTAGTAAACTGATAGCTCACTCTAAAATAATTTAAACTTGTTGCATTTGGCAATAGGAAGTTTTCGTTCAGGTTTGCCACAGAGTCGGTAATGTTATTTTGACTGTAGTTAACGGTAAATAAGTGGGTGTTGAATATTTTATTTCTGTAGGATAAACTAACAGAATTGGATAAGTTGCGATATGCGTCATTTTCTAAATCTTTGTACTGTAATCGCTCATTATTGAATGAATTGTAAGCAATTTCATCTCTTCTGTTGTACGATACGTCAACTGCTAAGCCCAATTTTTGAGAGGCTGTAAGGTATGGTACTTCGTAGCGAATTCTGTACCGTTCGGTAAAACCATACATTGCAGTTAATATGAGTTTCTCTTTTCTGCCCCGAAAGTTATAATGGGTTAGGTGCATCCCGTAATTTATTCTAGAAAGGTCTTTTGTTCGGAACCAAGTATTAAAATTATTGTCGTCTATTTCAAATATTGGCAATGGGAAAACGTACCACCTTTCGGTTAGCTGAATGATCACGTTTGCATTCACGCTATCAACTAAGGCAACATCGAACTTTGCAAAGTTAAATAGTGAAGTGTTGAGTAAGTTCTTTTTTGATTGAGTAATAGCAACAGAAAACTCCTGATTGGTTAAGGTGTCTCCCGATTTAAATTCCAATTCTCGAAGTATAATTTTTTGTTTTGTCGTTTTGTTGCCAACGATAACAATTTGGTTAATTACTTTTAAGTTTTTAGCCTGGAATGCTACTGATTGTTTGAAGGTATCAATTTGAAAGGCTTGTGAAAACAAACTTAAATTGAATGAAAGTAGAAGTAGGGCAATAATCGTACGAAGCATCTGTAAGTTTAGATGTTCAAGTAGTTGATGAATTCATTGTACCGCTTTTTTAGTTCGTCTTGCATTTCACTTTTATGGAATGAAGCGGCTATAGTGTAATTATAACGTTCAAACGTTTGAATGATTGGAGACAAGTCGGTTTTGTTGATCTTTATGGTCACATCCATTTTAGTAGAGTCAGGATGGGTGTGGATGTAAGAGCTTAAAATTTTAGCTCCATTACTTTCTACAATAGACGATATTTCTGAGAGGGAATAGTCATTTACATTCAATTCTAGTTGCAAAATTCCACCCATGTCTTTTATTGCGGCTAAATTGCAAATGCTTTCAATTAAAATTGGCAGAGAGATCACGCCTAGGAAAGTATTATCGTCGTCTAAAATTGGGATTAAGCTTAGTTTAAGGGTAGAAATTTTTGCCAACACCTCGTAGATGTGCTCGTAGGCATTAACCGCTGGTTTTTCGAGGGAAAGTTTATGGTTTCCTATAGGAGCCTCAGGATCATCTAAATCCAATATGTCACTTTCAGTTATTAAACCTAAAAAGTCGGTATTGTTTACAATCGGAAGCTCAGTGAGTTTATAGTCTTCCAACAGTTCCAATGCTTTTTTTCCCGTATCAGAGGTTTTTAAAGCCGGTATTTCATCACTAATTAATTCTCTTGCCAACATTTTACTTCCTACTTTGTATGTTATCTATTAGGGCTAACTTTGAGCATTGTTACACAATATTACTGAATAATTTATGAGTAGATTAAGCGTAAACATTAATAAAATAGCTACACTACGAAATGCGCGAGGCGGCGATGTTCCTAACTTATTGCAAGTTGCGTTAGATTGTGAGAAGTTTGGAGCTCAAGGCATCACCATACATCCGAGACCAGATGAACGACACATTCGATATAAGGATGTGTATGACTTAAAAAACGCCGTAACCACCGAATTTAATATTGAAGGGTATCCCAACAAAAAGTTTATAGACTTAGTTTTAGAAGTGAAGCCTGAGCAAGTGACACTGGTGCCCGATCCTCCGGGGGTATTAACCTCAAATGCTGGATGGAAAGTAACTGAGCAGAAAGATTTATTAAATGAAGTTCTCGGTGAGTTTCGAGCTGCTGGAATCCGTACTTCTATTTTTATGGAAACTGATTTAGAGCAGATTAATTTTTTGCCTAATATTCAAACAGACCGTATTGAGTTTTACACTGGTCCTTACGCAGAAAAGTTTCATCAGAATGCTGCAAAAGCAATTGAGAGTTATGTTGTAGCCGCAAAACAGGTTGATCAATTGGGCATTGGAATAAATGCTGGGCACGATTTAGACACAAAAAACTTAGCGTACTTTAAAAAGCATATTCCACAATTGTTGGAGGTTTCTATTGGTCACGCGCTCATCTCAGACGCATTGTACCTTGGACTAGAAAAAACAATTCAAACCTATTTAAACGCTTTAAAATAAATTACTGTGCTGAATTATAAAAAGATCGGAGAAGGACAGCCTCTCATTATTTTACATGGGTTATTTGGTTCATTAGATAATTGGATGACCTTGGCTAAAAATTGGTCTGAAAATTTTGAAGTGTACCTAGTTGATCAACGAAATCATGGACAATCTCTTCACTCAGAAGAGTTCTCCTATCCTTTAATGGCGAATGATTTAAAGGAGTTGATGGATCATTTGAATTTGAAAAGCGCTATTCTTTTAGGTCACTCTATGGGTGGTAAAACAGTGATGGAGTTTTCGATGAGATTTCCTGAAATGATTGACAAGCTAATTGTTGTTGATATTGCCCCAGTGAGTTACGAAGTACATCATTATACCATTATTGAGGCGTTGAAAAGTGTTCCATTGGCTGATGTTGAGAGCAGAAAAGAGGCTGAAGGTTACTTGACAAAGTATATTTCAGACTTTGGAACAAGACAATTTTTATTGAAAAATTTATATTGGGAGCAAAAAAATAGATTAGGTTGGCGCTTTAATTTAGAGGTTTTAGCAAACAAAATTGTACCTATTAGTGAGTATTCGATTGCCAAAGGACAATTCAATAAGGAGACCTTATTTATTGCAGGCTCAAAGTCCGATTATATTGTGCAAGACTATTTCTCTCAGATCAAAGCGAAATTTCCGGCGTATGAGCTAGAAGTTATAGAGGGCGCAGGGCACTGGGTACACGCTGAGAAGATGAGCGAATTCTCTAAGGTGGTGCTAAATTTTCTAGGATATTAGTCGTACTTGTACTCGTTTAACATCTTTTCGGAATTCTTGTAGGTTTGTGCCATTGAAATGCTCACACCTTTCACTATTTTTACTTTTTATAATAGTTTTATCATAACATGCCGTCGAAACTTGTCATTATTCCAACCTATAATGAGTTGGAAAATATCCAAAAAATAATTGCTAAGGTATTTAGCTTAGATGGTGACTTTCACATATTAATTGTTGACGATGGATCTCCTGATGGAACTGCAGAAATTGTGAAAAGTCTGCAGCCCAAGTATTCCGGTAGGCTCCACATTGAAGAACGAAGTGGGAAACTTGGTTTGGGGACTGCTTATATTCATGGCTTTAAATGGGGTCTGCAGCACAATTACGAGTTTTTGTTTGAAATGGATGCTGACTTTAGTCACAACCCGGACGACTTAATTAAATTGTATGAGGCGTGTGAGAATGACGGCGGAGATGTTGCTATTGGTTCACGTTATAAAACTGGGGTGAATGTGGTGAATTGGCCAATGGGCAGAGTTCTAATGTCTTATTATGCTTCGGTTTATGTTCGATTTATAACCGGAATGCCGTTTAGAGACTCTACAGCAGGGTTCAAATGTTACAGGGCAAAAGTGTTGCAGACAATAAATCTCGACAATATCAAGTTCAAGGGCTATGCATTCCAAATTGAAATGAAATTTAGGGCATGGAAACTAGGATTTAACGTAGTGGAAATTCCAATCATATTTACAGATAGACAAGAAGGTACTAGCAAGATGAGCGGAGGGATTTTTAAAGAGGCATTTTTTGGAGTAATTTACCTCAGGTTGTCTAGCATTTTTTTAAAAATAAAATAATAAAATATGAGTCAGGTATCTTTTTTAATTAAGGGGGCAACCTTAGTGAATGAGAATAAAGTGTTTAAGGCCGATGTTCGAATTGAGGGAGAAAGAATTGCAGAAATAAGTACTTCGGGTCTTTCAACAAAACCCAACGAGGAACTTATTAATGCCGAAGGCTTGTATTTAATTCCAGGTATGATTGATGACCAAGTTCATTTTAGAGAACCTGGATTAACACATAAAGCAGAGATTTATACAGAAGCAAAAGCTGCGGTAGCTGGAGGGATTACAAGTTTTATGGAAATGCCGAATACCGTGCCCAATACACTTACCCAAGAACTGTTAGAGGATAAATACCAAATCGCTGGCAAAAAGGCCTTGGCTAATTATTCTTTCTTTATGGGTGCTTCTAACGATAATTTAGAGGAAGTTTTGAAAACGAATCCTGAGGATGTTTGTGGCGTAAAAGTATTCATGGGCTCTTCAACTGGTAACATGCTTGTAGACTCAGAGGTGGTTCTAGATAATTTGTTTCGCAACTGCAAGATGCTAATTGCAACGCATTGCGAAGATGAAGCTACTGTTAGAGCCAATACTGAAGCTGCAGTTGAAAAGTATGGGGAAGATATTCCAATTGAACAACATCCTATTATAAGGGATGAGTTGGCATGTTACAGGTCGTCATCAAAAGCAGTTGAATTAGCAAAGAAATATAACACTCGATTACACATCTTGCATATTTCTACCGCAAAAGAACTTGAGCTATTTACCAATGCGGTTGACTTAACGGAGAAGAGAATTACAGCCGAGGCGTGCATTCATCATTTGTGGTTTACAGATGCTGATTATAAAAAGTACGGAACTCGTATAAAGTGGAACCCTGCGGTGAAGTTTGAATCAGATCGAAATGCAATTAGGCAAGCGGTTAACGACAATGTTATTGATGTAATTGCTACAGACCACGCTCCTCATACAAAAGAAGAAAAGGCAAATAAGTATGCAAAGGCACCAAGTGGAGGGCCATTAGTTCAGCATGCACTGCCAGCACTTTTTGAAATGTACCATCAAGGAGTATTTAGTTTGGAGAAAATCGTAGATAAGACGAGCCATTCTTTGGCGAAACTGTTTAGAATAAAAGAACGGGGATTTATTCGGGAAGGTTATTATGCAGATTTGGTTTTAGTAAATCTTAATGATCCCAATATAGTTACCCCAGAAAGTTTACACTATAAGTGCGGCTGGTCTCCTTTTGAAGGGCAAGAATTTAAGGCGAAAATTGAAAAAACTTTTGTAAGTGGGCATTTAGCTTATGACCAAGGGAAGTTTGATGAATCTAAAAAAGGACTTCGAATGAAGTTCAACGCATGAAGTATTTACTAGTAAGCTTCGTTATCTTTACCTTGTTATCCTGTGAACAACAGGAGAAAAAGCCCGATTATTTATGGGAAAAGGAAAAGTTTATTGAAGTACTAACCGATTTTCAAACGGCTGAATCAATCGTCCGATTAGGCATTAATAGAACAAAAGATAGCCTTATTTACAACGACTCCATTTACGCTTCGGTGTTTAGAAAGCATGCAACTACAAAGGCAGTTTTTGATAGCAACTTTACCTACTTCTCAAATAAACCACAAGAATTTGAGAAAATTTTTGAGGAAGTAATAACAAATCTGAACACTCGTTCCGCTGCTTTGAAAGGCAAGGAAGTAGAGTCTACAGAAGCTGTCGAAAATTAGTCTAGTCGTCTAATTTTAGTACAGCTAAGAATGCATTTTGTGGTACTTCTACATTCCCAATTTGTCGCATCTTTTTCTTTCCCTTCTTTTGTTTTTCTAAAAGCTTTCTTTTTCTAGAAATATCTCCACCATAACATTTGGCAGTCACATCTTTTCGGAGTGCTTTTACTGTTTCTCTTGAAATGATTTTTGCTCCAATAGCAGCTTGAATGGCAATGTCAAATTGCTGTCTAGGAAGAAGCTCTCTAAGTTTGAGGCAAATTCTTTTACCCAAATCGTATGCTTTGTCTTTATGAATCAGAGCAGAAAGGGCATCTACTTGATCACCGTTCAACAGTAAATCCATTTTTACCAGCTTAGATTCTTGATAGCCAATTGGGAAATAATCGAAAGATGCATAACCTCTAGAAATAGTCTTTAGCCTATCGTAAAAATCGAAAACAATTTCTGCTAGAGGAATATGGAAGGTAAGTTCAACGCGGTCCGTTGTTAAGTATAATTGGTTTTGTAATTCGCCTCTTTTACTAATACAAAGCGTCATAATTGCTCCTACATAATCAGATTTAGTAATAATTTGAGCTTTAATGAAAGGCTCTTCTACTCTATTCAGTAATGTTATTTCAGGTAAGTCAGAAGGGTTGTTGATTAGAATTAATTCATCGGGGTTTTTATTAAGAAAAGCGTGATAAGAAACGTTGGGAACTGTTGTGATCACAGTCATGTCGAATTCTCGCTCAAGTCTTTCCTGGATAATTTCCATGTGCAACATTCCCAAGAATCCACATCTAAATCCAAACCCAAGAGCGGCCGATGATTCTGGTTCAAAGGTTAAAGAAGCATCGTTGAGTTGCAACTTTTCCATTGCGTCTCGTAAATCTTCATACTCGTCCGTATCTACAGGGTAAATTCCTGCAAAAACCATAGGTTTTACGTCTTCAAATCCCTGAATTGCAGTTGTACAAGGTTTGTCTACCGTTGTAATGGTATCGCCTACTTTAACTTCACTTGCTGTTTTTATTCCCGAAACGATATAACCAACATCGCCTGTTTTTACTACTTGTCTTGGTTCTTTTTTTAGTTTCAGTACGCCAATTTCTTCGGCTCCGTATTCACTACCGGTATTAACAAACTTCACCTTTGAACCTTTTCTGAGCTCTCCATTAATAACTTTAAAATAAGCTAATATTCCACGGTAAGAATCAAAAACAGAGTCGAAGATTAGGGCTTGTAAGGGTGCATTTGGATCTCCTTTTGGCGCAGGAATTCTATTAATAATGGCCTCTAAAATTCCATCAATTCCTTGCCCGGTTTTTCCACTAGCGCTTAAAATATCATCTCTGTCGCAACCAATTAAGTCTACAATTTGATCTTTCACTTCTTCTGGCATAGCAGAAGGCAAATCAATCTTATTTAAAATCGGAATAATTTCTAAATCATGCTCTAAGGCAAGGTATAGGTTAGAAATAGTTTGTGCTTGTATGCCTTGAGCGGCATCTACAATTAAGAGAGCTCCTTCACATGCTGCAATAGACCTAGAAACTTCATACGAAAAGTCAACATGTCCGGGAGTGTCAATTAAATTTAGGTTGTACGTGGTACCTTCGTGCACATGAGTCATCTGTATCGCATGGCTTTTAATCGTAATTCCTCGCTCACGCTCTAAATCCATATCGTCTAGGGTTTGGTTTTGTAACTCTCTAGATGTTATGGTTTTAGTGGTCTCTAAAAGTCTATCTGCCAAGGTGCTCTTACCGTGGTCGATGTGCGCAATAATGCAAAAATTTCTAATTAGCTCCATGTATCCGTTTATGTTGTGCAAAATTACTTTATTATATAATCCAAATCATTTTAAATTCATGCAACGGTATTCTTTTTATTTTCGTCTCACCGTTCATTAGTGAAAGACTCTTGTAAGTAAGTTGAATTTTCTGTTACTTTACGTTTCGTCATTTTTGAATGGTTTTTTAGATATAAAATATAGTATATGAGAAAGTACATAATTGGACTTTTTGTTTTTATTGGTTCTACTTTATTAACAATTAGTGGTGTTGCGCAAAATATTTTTGCAGGAGGAGAGATTTATGCAAAATATGTAGGAGATGGGTCAGAAGATTGTAGCCAGCCATTACCTTACGAGATTACGTTGCGCTTTTTTAGAGATGCACCAGTTTTTACGGTCGACCCTCTTCCACCAACAACAACCGTTTATGTAACGGATATAACTTCTCCGCTACCATCAACGTGGACGGGTTTTAGAACCATTACGTTAGATAGTTTAAGAGAAATTCCGCAATTGGATAATATTTGTATTCAAAGTCAGGAAATTGTTACGGATGGTGGATATTATTTAAATACAGTTCCAGTTTTGTTAGATCCTAATAGAAGATACAAAATCATTTTTGGTGAAGAAGTAGGTGGGGGAGTTAGTTACATAGGTAGAGAGTTTCATTCTCCCGCTAACGGAAACATAAATGCCGGGCAGCGATTCTTTTTGAGAACAGAGGTACATACATTTTGTGATACCGTGAGAACTTTTGGAAATGATACTCCGCCCAACCAAGAGGTGGTTTACCATTTAGGGAAAAACCAAGGCCCAATTTGGAATGCAAAAACTGAAATTTTAGAGACCATTTGTGAAGGAAACAGTTACCGATTTGATTTGAAAGATTACGTTAGAGATATCGGTACTGCTGATATTGTGATTAGAGATCGAATCACAGGTGACATTATACAAAACACAACCAACCTTAGAGATTCTCTTTCATTTAGACTTAAGCCTGTGTTAACGGGAGAAAACCGAGCAGCGATTTACGTTAGTCCGAGAAGTACTTATGATCCATTTCCAACTGCCGCGTCAGATCCATTTACCTTTAACGAAGCAACTGGTGTAATGACTTTTACTCCTCAGCTAGGACTGGGAGAGCGTATTTATACCGCCCCACTTACAATTGAAGTTTGGGAGTGGAGAAGAATTTTTGTGAAGGAAGAGCTTGGAAACGGAGACTCGATAAGAAGGGTTCAATGGGACACTTTATCAATCACCCCAAGACAACTGAGATTTGTAATTGCCAACCAAAACTTATGTGATGACAATTTGCCAATTGTTGAGTCTGTAGACTTTAACACAACAGAGCAAGCATGGGAGTTTAATTGTGCTGAAGATACCTTAGAGTTTACGTTTACGAAACCTATGTTGTACAGAAGCTTTAGCTTTTCTGTTCCTTTCGACTTTAGAGTTTTTAGAGGAACCAACCCTAAATCCCCTATTGACCAAAGTGCATACAATCCTGATCGGATATACGTAGACCCGGCCAGCGTGAACCAGTTTGGAGAATTTTTTACATTTAAGCTAATTTTTGATGAGGGAATAGGGCCGGGAAGGTACACGCTTTTCACCAGAGTTGGTAACGATACAAATACAGTTGAGAATAGATGTGGGTTTTTTATGCCAGAATATCAATCCACCCCATTTGTTGTGCAAAGTGGAGGGTTTGATTATGTTTTTAAAGACGATGATGATCGAATTACACCCGGAAGTCAGAAGAATTACTGTTACCCAGGAGACGCTCCCATTTTTAACTTAGATGCACTGAAAAGACAGAGTCGAGCAGTTGTTAATCGAGCAGACTCCTTCGATTTTAAATTCACAGGACGATTTCCTCGGGCAACGCCCCCCACTATTGATACTTTTATGCTAAATAATAGTAGGTTAAATATTTATAATTTAACAACTATACCTGACCCTTACGAATTCCCAAACACGCCATTAGGAACCGAAACAGAAGGCTTTTGGACAGTAGGGGTTGGATTGAACTTTCCGTGGACTGGATTAGATGGAACTCAGCATGATGAGCGTTGCTTTGACGATGATATTACATTTACCGACTTTTTTACCCACCCCAAAGTAAGTACAGTTGATATTGATTTGTGCAGGCAAGAACGTTGGCCTGTAATAAGGGACTTGGTAGACCCAAAGTTTACTGACCCTAGCAACCCTAATTACGTGGCTTCTGGGAACCCCGTTAGTTATCGTTGGGTAAAATATAGCGATAGTGTTAGGACTGTTCTTGCCACTGATGCATCTGGTGCTGTAATTGGCTTTCCAGGAGATACTGTAGATTATGATTTTATTCCTGTAGGGGGATCTTCGAATGCTAATTCACAAGCTAATGGTAACGTAAACGATACATTAGACTTAGAACTTGGAGTGGCTACTGGAGTTGGTCTTAGTTCACTTCAAAACATTAAAGTATACGTTACCTTTTTAAATGGATGTGTTGATTCTAATTCGATAAAAATTGTAAAGCAGGATGTGAACGTGAAGTTGGCTCCTGAAGTTACAGAAGAGTTCAACAGAAAAGACACAACCATTTGTTTGGAAGATGCATTTAGTTTATATAATACAACATCTGAGGAATACTTGAGACCAGATTACATGTCAAGGCAATGGTATTTTGGAGAAGATATTCCAAATATGATTTTAGAAAACGATACTACTGATACCTTGTCTGCAGCTACAATGAGCCGAAACAAGCGCGGTTGGTATAAATTAGTGGTAACAAAAACTACGGAAAATAGTACTTGTGAAGGTTCTGATTCTATCTTCGTAGACGTTGCCGATTCGTTGGAACAAACAAAACCGGAATGTTCTATAGTTAGTTTTGATAAAAATTTAGGCGAAGTGAAACAGCGTTTTTATTGGCCAGTAGTAGACGGAGCAGAACGATACGAAGTTCGTGGAGTAGATCAGGAAGGCAGGCCACTGGATAGTTTGGGTACTTCCCTTACTGAAAATGGTGAAGTAAAGTGGTTCCGTCCAAATGATACTTATGGGATTCACCATATTATCTATGGCAAAGAGGTTCGGTTGTTTGTGCGCGCAGTAAACGAAGAGGTACCTGTAGGTGCATCTTGTAAGTACGGTGAGCCAGCACTAGCCGATGCTTGTGAAGTACTTGTAAAACCAACAAATGTATTCACGCCAAACGGAGACGGGATTAATGATGTATTGAGGTTTGACTTGTTAGAATTGTATACTGGCAACAAATTGAAAATATTCAACCGATGGGGAAAGCTAATCTATGAAAGCGCAGACTACCAAAATGATTGGGATGGCGGTGATCATAAAGAGGGAACTTATTTTTATATTCTAGACATTGATGACCCAAGTGGAATTCAAGATATTTTTAAAGGAACGGTTACCATCTTAAGGTAGTTCGAAATACTAATTAACTTTTCTACTATTAAAAGCCCTTTTTAAACAAAGGGCTTTTATATTTGTAGTCTATAATAAAATCATTAAGTAAGTGATAGAGCTACTAAAAACAACTGACAAGCCACTTTTTTCATTTGAAATTTTACCCCCTTTGAAAGGTAAAAGCATACAGTCTATATACGACGGTATTGATCCCCTTATGGAATTTAATCCTGCGTTTGTTAATGTTACCTACCATAGGGAAGAGTTTATTTACAAGAAAAGAGAGAAAGGCTTTTTAGAGAAAATTGCTATAAAAAAGCGACCAGGAACGGTTGGGATTTGTGCTGCGATAATGAACAAGTACAACATAGAGGCAATTCCACATTTGATTTGTGGAGGTTTTACCAAAGAAGAAACAGAAAATGCCTTGATTGATTTAAATTTTTTAGGAATCGATAATGTATTGGCATTAAGAGGAGATCCCATAAAAACGGAGACTCACTTTGTACCTGAACAAGGTGGTAATAGGTACGCAGTTGACTTGGTAAAACAAATTGTTGAGTTGAATAACGGCAATTACATGGATGAGAACATTGAAAATGCAACACCAACCAACTTTTCTATAGGTGTAGCAGGTTATCCTGAAAAGCATTTTGAATCGCCTAACATGAAAGCAGACATAAAGCGTTTGAAGGAGAAAATTGACGCCGGTGCTGATTATGTTGTGACTCAATTGTTTTACGACAACAAGAAATTTTTCTCATTTGTTGATGCGTGCAGAGAAGCTGGTATTGATGTTCCCATTGTACCAGGGATCAAACCAATTGAGTCAATGAGACACATTACCTTTTTACCTAAATTTTTTAACATTGATTTGCCTTCTGAGTTAACAGACGAACTGGATAAATGCAAAACTGGAGAAGATGTTAAACAAGTGGGCATAGAGTGGGCGATACAACAGTCAAAAGAGTTAATTGAGTATGGCTCTCCGTGTTTACATTTCTATACTATGGGTAAATCTACAACTGTAAAACAAATCGCTCAGGCTATTTTTTAGTTGGCCACCATGCGTTGAATGTACTTGCCGACGATATCAAATTCGATATTCACTAAGTCTCCTTCTTTCAATTGATGAAAAATCGTGTGGTCATAGGTGTAGGGAATAATCGTCACTGCGAAAGATGAGTCCGTTACGTTAAATGCTGTAAGGCTGGTTCCATTAATACAAATAGAACCCTTTTCAACAATTAATTTAGATGGGTTTTTTAATTCAAAAGAATATACCCAACTTCCTTCTTCAGTTTTAATTGAACGCACTACAGCTGTCTCATCCACATGACCCTGTACAATATGGCCATCAAGTCGCGCATTCATTTGCATGCAGCGTTCAAGGTTTACTTTACCGCCTGAAGCCCATTCGCCTAGGTTGGTTTTGTCGATTGTTTCTTTCACCGCAACCACTTCGTAACTGGCTGGATTTATTTTTTCAACAGTTAAACAAATTCCATTATGTGCAATACTTTGGTCTACTTTAATCTCATCTAAAATAGCCGATTGTATTTCTACTCTGATATTTGTGCCTTCTTTTTTAAGAGACTTGATTTCCCCTAAACTTTCAATAATTCCTGTAAACATCTATTGCTTTTCTTGTATAACTTTCGAATCTAAAACGGTAATTGTGCCTTTGATAATTCTTGGTTCAGTTGGTTCTAGGCTTAATTCATATACCTCACAAACGTAGAAATATACAGCTGAACTGACATTTTTCTGATTGGAGTTTAATACTTCATTACCTTTTTTAAATTTAACGTTTTCATGTTCTCCGTTCCAGTTGATTTCAATATCGTTGGTTTGGAAAACTACTTCGCCCCACCTGTTGAAAATTTGAATGTAAATTGAGTCAACGTATTTATAGGGCTTAATTGGCACAAATAAGTCGTTCTTTCCATCACCGTTTGGAGTAAATACATTCGGCAATTCATAAACAGGGCAATATGGAGCGCATTGTAAGTCATTAAAATTGCTCTCATTCCCTGTAGAGTCAACTGCCACAACAGTAAAACAGCCTCCTACGCTATCACTTGGAGCGGTGTAAGTGGTATCATCTAATTGCTCTGTTTCGAAAAGAAGCGTTTTAGCTGCATTAGGGGTTTCCGCAAAGTAAATTCTGTATCGCGCTAAATCAGGCGCACATACTCTTCTTATATCATTCCATTTTAATTCCATAAACCCATCGGTGCAATTGCTTTCTAGCGTGAACTCTGGGCTACATGGCGGAACATTATCTATTGGTGTGGCGCAAACTTCTTGAGATAAATTGATGATGGGACGTATTACACTGTTCAAGTTGTATTGTCCTACTGAACGAATAAAGTAGCAGTATTCAATTTCGTTTTGAACATTAAAGTCAGTAAAAGTTGGTGTTAACACAGTGCCTATTGAGTCAAACTGAGGTGCACCTGAAACCTTTCTAAAAACGTCAAACCTTGTGTTATTCCAAGGTGTTTGATCTATCCAATTTAAACGAACTTGTTCGTCACTAACAGTTGTTGTTAAAAATAGAGATGATGCTACTGAGGTCCCTCCAACAATTTGTCTTCCATTTCCGAGGCTTAACAGTTCTACTTTAAACCTTCTAGCATTATTTTTTGTGTTTGTATTGTTGAGGTTGTAGATTGTGTCAGTAATACTATTTGTGGAATCAATTAATACCGAACCATTTTCTTCGTTAACGATTAAATATCGATAGGGAGCAGGGAATGCCGTAGTATTGAATGAGTCTGGTGGAGACCAAGCTAGTAAAAGGCTTCCGTTCACTTCGTTTGTAGTTGTAATAGAAACGTTGGTAATTACAGGAATTATTTTTTCAATTTCGGAACACACTTCTTCCGATGCATAACTTTCGGCGCCATCTGGATAAAACTTTGTGATCAGGTAACAATACTTTTGTCCAGGAACGAGACCAATGCCATTGTTGTTATCTAGAAAAGATTGATTGTTTACATCTTCAATAGTGGCAATTTTTTCATAGTTTATTCCATCGGGTACACCGGTTATACAGTTGGATGGAACAAAGCCTGAAGAATCATTTCTTCTATAAATATAGTAACCACTTGCATTGGGGCAGTCTAAGTTATTCCAGTTGAGTAAAATCGACTTTCCACTTGCCTGAGCACTTGCGTTTGAAGGCCCCGGTGAAACGACTTTTATGTTTACGGTTTTAAAATTGACCAAATTAACAGAGCCCCTGACAGAAGCATTATCTTCAGCTCTTAAATTCAAAGTGTAACTATTTCTTCGAACATCCTCGCAGTTAGTATTCCATTCGAAACTTGTATTTACAGGGTTTGCCGAACTCTGAATATTGAAGTTTGTTCGAAGATTAATTGGTGATTCAAGAATTTCGCCGCTAGCTGTTAAGGTAACCAGGTCTGATAGGTCAGAATCGGTTGAACGAATTAAACTTACCAATCTTGTTCCCGCCTCAACACAAACTTGGTCATCTGAGAAAATAGTAGGGGCAGAATTGTTGCAATTTCCTTCAACTGAGATTTGGATGTCGCGTAAGACGCTTCCAATAAAGAAACCTCTTCGGTATTCTTTTATTACAATGGCAACATTGTAAATTCCCGTTTGCGTGGGAACATCCCAAACTAAATCACCTGTAACAGCATTTATTGTAAAACTATTTGAAGCTTGAGGGAAAGAAAAGTTCGGTGCAATCACATCTCGTCCACCTCGGCTTGGAGCAAGCGAGTAGGATAATGAATCAGTTCCGTCAGGGTCAAACGCTCCGGGATTATACACAAATCTAACCCCAGCACATGCTCTATCGATTGGATCATTCCTCAGTTGCACTGAATTGTTTTCATCGCCAGTAAATGCTGGAATGGTTAATTCTGTTTGAATGGTAAACGGCACATTTATAGAATTGTCCATGTTAATTACATTCGCATTTCTATTGGGATCTTCAACAGAAATCCTGTACGTAAAGGCTGGTCCGGGGAAGGTGTGAGTAGCTCTCCATACTCGTTTAAGAATAGGGAATGGAGATGAAATAATTTCAACTTGACTATTCAGATTGATGGAATCTAATTTTGTAAAATCCCCCCAATTTACTTCTATTTCTTCTCGAGCAATGGCGGGGCTAGTTCCATCAGCGTAAATAGTAAATGTAAATTCATACGTTAATCCACTAAGGTGTCTGTAAGTAATTTCTCCGGCAAGGTTGTGTGTGCCATAACTTGAGAAAGCCATGGTAACCAAAAAAAACAAACCAAAGAGTTTACGAATCATTACTTAGTTAGACGTTAATAGTTGATCACCTGTTGCTCGATATTTTTAGGTAATTCCCTGTATTCATATTGTTGTGTTCTAAGTTGTGGAATAAAACCCGCTTCTCGAATCGCGTCCTGTATTCCATCAGCTGTAAATCGATGTGGTGCCCCTGCTACAGAAACAACATTTTCTTCAATCATAATAGAACCCATATCGTTGGCGCCTGAGTGCAAACAAATTTGAGCAACCTCTTTACCTACAGTTAACCAACTCGCTTGAATGTTCTCCACGTTCGGGAGCATTATTCTCGATATTGCAATCATTCGAATGTATTCATCTGCCGATACATCATTACTAATGCCTTTGACTCTTTTTAAAAGTGTTCCATCATCTTGAAACGGCCAAGGAATAAATGCTAAAAATCCTTTCGCATGTTCTGGTTTTTCACTTTGAACTTCTCTCAACCACACCAAGTGCTCAAATCGTTCTTCTAGTGTTTCAATGTGGCCAAACATCATGGTTGCCGATGTTGTAATGTTTAACTGATGGGCAGCTCTCATCACATCCAACCATTCTTTACCGGTACATTTCCCTTTTGAGATTAATCTTCGTACACGGTCGTTTAAAATTTCAGCACCTGCCCCAGGTAATGAATCTAAGCCTGCTTCTTTTAGTTGTTTTAGTACTTCGGTATGGCTCAACCCCTCTAGTTTACAAATGTGTGCAATTTCGGGTGGTCCAAGTGCGTGCAGTTTAAGGTTTGGATAGAGGCTTTTCAGTTCTTTAAATAGGCCACAGTAATAATCTGAACCAAGCTCAGGGTGATGTCCCCCTTGCAATAACAATTGCTCGCCTCCATATTTTATGAGTTCATCAATTTTGGTTTTGTACTGCTCTATGGTTGTTATGTACGCCTCTTTGTGACCTGGAATTCTAAAGAAATTACAAAACTTACAGTTTGCAAGACAAACGTTGGTTGTATTTGCATTTCTGTCTATAATCCAAGTTACTTCCTTGTTGCCTTTTTTCTCAATTTTTAATTGATTTGCCGTAAACGCCAAATCTGCTGTAGCTGCATTCTCAAATAAAAATTGTCCTTCCTGTGCCGTTAAAAACTCTTTTTTCAATGCTCTACCTAATAAGTCTTCTGTGTTCAATGCAAATGTATTTGAATGATAACTGAGTTTGTCAGTCTTTATTATGTTAGTTTTGCAGCTGTGAAATTACATATAATAGCTACTTCTATGCTGTTAACAGCGCGACTTATAGCTTGTTCAATTGAAAATAAAAATGACAAAGATAAAATCAACAAAAATTAGACTAGGAATTTCAATCGGCGATCCCAATGGTATTGGTGTTGAGGTTATTCTAAAGACATTATCGGATAGTAGATTGCTAGAGTTATTTACGCCAGTTATTTTTGGAGGGAAGAGTATTATTTTAGATCAGGTAAAGGCTCTTCAAATTCAAGATGTAAAATTCAATTTTATTGATTCTGTTGAGGCTGTTAAGAATGGACAAATTAATGTTGTAACAGTTTGTGATGAGGAGTTTAAATATAACTTCGGTCAAGAGTCAAAAGAAGCTGGAAACATTTCTTTTCAGTCGCTCTCTGCTGCAGTGGCTAGTTTGAAAGCTAATGATGTTGATGCGTTAGTTACTGCACCAATTAATAAGAATGCAATTCAGTCTGCTGATTTTGGTTTCCCAGGTCATACAGAATATTTGCAAAGCCAAGATGAGGCAAGTGACTCATTGATGTTGATGTTGAGTGAAAGCGCAAGAATTGGAGTTGTAACTGGCCACGTTCCTTTGAATGAGGTAGGTAGCAACTTGTCAGCTGAATTGATTTTGGCCAAATTGACCATATTAAACAAAAGCTTAAAAGAGGATTTTAGCATTCGAAAGCCTAAAATTGCAGTTATGGGGCTTAACCCGCATGCTGGAGATAATGGATTGTTGGGTAAAGAGGAGCAAGAGATTATTGTACCGGCCATTAATCAAGCAAAAAGTATCGGTATCTTGGCATTTGGGCCATACGCCGCTGACGGTTTTTTTGGATCAAGCACGTACACTCAATTTGACGGTATTTTGGCCATGTATCACGACCAAGGACTAATTCCGGCAAAAAGTTTTTCGTTTGGTTCGGGAGTGAACTTTACAGCCGGTTTGTCATTTGTAAGAACATCTCCAGATCATGGAACTGCTTTTGAAATAGCAGGACAAGGCGTTGCGAATGAAAGTTCTTTTAGAACAGCATTATACAGTGCAGCAGAGCTTTGTAAAAACAGGGAGTTGAACATCGAACTTGCAGAAGGGGCACTTGTTGTAAATAAAAGCCGTAATTAATAACTAAGAAGTATAATTTTACTAAATTTGCCAACTTCTTTTTTGGGAAGGAACAGATGAAGAAAGAGAAACAACAGTTGATAATTCCTTTCGCAGGACTGAAAGAAGGAACACATAAACTTGAATTTGAGATAGATTCGACGTTCTTTGAGCAATTTGATTACTCAATTATAAAAGAAGGAGACTTTAAAGTTAAAGTGACTTTTGAGAAGAAAAAAAATCTTTTCAATCTTGATTTTAAACTTAAAGGAAAGATTACTGCAAGTTGCGACCGATGTTTGGAGCCGCTAACGATAAAAGTAAAAGGGGAAGAAAGTTTGATTGTTAAGTTTGGTGAAACAACTTACAATGAGACAGACGAGATTAAGGTAATCTCGCATTCAGAGCATGAGTTAAATGTTACAAATGATGTGTATCAGTATGCACATTTGTTATTGCCTACCAAGGTAACGCATGACAAAAAAAAAGATTGTAATCCTGAAATTATTGAGCAATTAGAAAAGCTAACAACAAAACAAGAAAGTAAAGAGGTTGACCCACGATGGGCTGCCTTATCAAAATTAAAAGATAAAAGCGAATAAATATATACGATTATGGCACATCCTAAACGAAAGATATCCAAAACAAGAAGAGATAAAAGAAGAACGCATTACAAAGCTGAAGCTCCAACAATTGCGACTTGTCCAACTACTGGCATGCCTCACTTGTATCATAGAGCTCATTGGTATGAAGGTAAACTTTATTACAAGGGAAAAGTAGTGATGGAAAAGGCTGAGGCTTAATTTTTTCATAAAGAAACTTCTAAAGGTGGACTGCGCAAGTAGTTCACCTTTTGTATTTAACAGCTTTTGTTGAAAGCTTATTATTTTTAGCTTTTATTACTTCGCAGAATGCAGTACATTAGCCACTCAAAAGCATTTACAATCATAGAATGAGTAAAATTCGAGCAGCAGTAACCTCAATTGGAGGCTACGTTCCTGAGTTCCGGTTAACCAACAAAGTGTTGGAAACCATGGTAGACACAAATGATGAATGGATTACCTCGAGGACAGGAATTAAGGAAAGAAGAATACTTAAAGGAGAAGGTTTAGGCACTTCAGACATGGCCGTTGAAGCCGTTAATGAACTCTTGAGAAAGAGAGGCATAACAGCAGATGATATCGACTTGTTAATTTGCTGCACAGTTACACCAGATTTAGTTTTCCCGGCAACAGCCAATATTATTACCGATAAAATTGGTGCGTCAAATGCATTTGGGTTTGACTTAATGGCGGCTTGTTCAGGTTTTTTATACGGAGTAACTACCGCATCAAAGTATATCGAGTCAGGAGCTTGTAAAAAAGTTGTAGTAGTAGGAGCCGATAAAATGTCATCTATAATAGATTACGAAGACCGCCAAACGTGTATTATTTTTGGTGATGGAGGTGGAGCAGTTCTACTAGAACCTACTGAAGAAGATTTTGGAGTAATGGATACCATTATGAAGAGTGATGGGTCAGGTAGAGTTCATTTACATCAAAAAGCAGGAGGTTCTGTGAAGCCTGCAAGTCACGCAACAGTAGATGCTAAAGAGCATTTTGTATACCAAGAGGGGCAAGCTGTATTTAAATTTGCAGTTACCAATATGGCAGACGTTTCTGCCGAGATAATGGAGCGAAATAACCTGAAGAGCGAGGACATTCGGTTCTTAGTTCCGCACCAAGCAAACAAAAGAATTATTGATGCAACGGCCAGAAGAATGGGTGTTGGAGAAGACAAGGTAATGTTGAATATTGAAAAGTATGGCAACACTACAAGTGGAACCATCCCTCTTTGTTTGTGGGAATGGGAAAAGCAACTTAAAAAAGGAGACAATTTGATTCTATCTGCCTTTGGCGGAGGGTTTACTTGGGGTTCAATTTACTTGAAGTGGGCTTACGATAGTAAGTAATCATTGTATTGACCAAGATATTTAATAAATTTAACGACATAAATTAAGAATTACGACCTATGAAAGTTAATGAAATTCAAGAACTGATAAAGTTTGTTTCAAAGTCAGGTGTAAGTGAAGTTGAAATAGAACACAAAGATTTTAAGATTAATATTAAAACTCCTCCTTATAAAAAAGGCAGAGTAGCTGAGCAACCAGCGCCACAGCAAATGGTAACGCACCAAATGATGCCAGCTCAAATGCAACAACCAATGCAAGGGCAAATGCAATCAGCAGCGCCTGCTCCTGCACCTGCTGCACCGGTAGCGGCAGCTCCAAAAGAAGATGACAATGCCAAGTATCTTGAAATAAAGTCGCCAATGATTGGTACTTTCTACCGAAAGCCATCTCCAGATAAGGATGAATTTGTGAAAGTAGGAGATACGATTGGAGAAGGAGACACGGTTTGTGTTATTGAAGCAATGAAATTGTTCAACGAGATAGAGAGCGAAATAAGCGGAAAAATTGTGAAAGTATTAGTTGATGATACTACTCCAGTTGAATACGATCAAGTTTTGTTTTTAGTTGATCCTGCAGGGTAATACCTGTTTCTTTTCATTAAATACGTAGAAATATGTTTAAAAAAATATTAATTGCCAATAGAGGAGAAATCGCTCTACGGGTGATTCGTACTTGTAAAGAAATGGGCATTAAAACGGTAGCTGTTTATTCTACTGCCGATGCCGATAGCTTGCATGTGCGATTTGCCGATGAAGCGGTTTGTATTGGTCCTCCTTCAAGTACAGATTCGTATTTGAAAATGACCAACATTATTGCCGCTGCAGAAATTACCAATGCTGATGCAATTCATCCTGGTTATGGATTCTTATCTGAAAATGCAAAGTTTTCTAAGATTTGTGCCGAGCACGATATAAAATTCATTGGAGCATCTCCTGAAATGATTGATGGAATGGGAGACAAAGCTTCGGCCAAGGCTACCATGATTAAAGCCGGTGTTCCAACCGTGCCGGGTGTAGAAGGTTTGATGAAAGACTTGCAACATGCGAAAGATTCAGCAAAAAAAATTGGATACCCAGTAATGATGAAAGCTACCGCAGGCGGTGGTGGGAAAGGCATGCGAATTATCAGAGCGGAAGAGGAAATGGAAGGCGCTTGGGAAAGTGCTCGACAAGAGTCATTAGCCGCGTTTGGTAACAATGGAATGTACATGGAGAAGTACATTGAAGAACCTCGCCACATTGAAATTCAAATCGCTGGAGACCAATTTGGCAATTATTGCCACATGTCTGAAAGAGATTGTTCTATACAACGAAGACATCAAAAGTTAGTAGAAGAAACTCCATCGCCTTTTATGACTGCCAAGTTGCGTAAGGCTATGGGAGAAGCTTCAGTGAAAGCTGCTTCTGCTGTGAAATACGAAGGTGTAGGTACGGTAGAATATTTGGTGGATAAAGACCGAAACTTTTATTTCATGGAGATGAATACTCGAATTCAAGTAGAGCATACCATAACCGAAGAAGTAATTAGTTTCGACTTGATTAAAGAGCAAATCAAAATCGCCGCAGGTTATAAAATTTCTGGCAAGAATTACGAACCCAAGATGCATGCGATTCAGTGTAGAATTAATGCTGAAGATCCTGAGAATGGTTTTAGACCAAGCCCCGGAAAAATTACAACGTATCACGCTCCCGGTGGACACGGAATTAGAATAGACACTCATGTATATGCAGGCTATACCATACCTCCGTATTACGATTCAATGATTTCTAAATTGATTACCGTTGCTCAAACCCGCGAAGAAGCCATTCTGAAAATGGAAAGAGCTTTGGGTGAATATGTAATTGAAGGAATTAAAACAACAATTCCATTTCACAGACAGTTGATGGAAGATCCCTTGTTTAGGGAAGGAAATTGTACTACCAAGTTTATGGATACCTTTAAATACAAGGCACCGAAAGATTAGTAGGTTATACCTTAACTCGATAAACAAAAAAACCTTGTCTGCTTTATAAGTAGACAAGGTTTTTTTATTCCTTTAAATTTAGTTTAACTAACTGTCCAAACGTTATTTCCGCTTAATAACTTGTCCAAGTTTCCCTTTCCAAATTTATCTGTAGCAAAGGCAATTTGTTCTTCCATTGCTTCTTCGTAACGGTATCTGTCTTCCGCGTAGAAAACACCAAAAGGTCTAGGTAAATGTCCTTCCATTTTTGGATCGTCAAAGAAACTTGTTAAGAGTTGCGCTTGAAAACGATTCGTTTCATCGTGAATCATTAAGTCACCTTCATTCGCTTCGGCTAGATTTACAATTCTTGGGTTGGGACCATCAAGAGCAATCGCTTTTTCTCTTTCTGCACCAAAAATAAGGGGTTTACCTTGTTCTAAAAATAGCGTCTCTTGTAGTTTGCTTCCTTTGTCGGTAAATACTTCAAAAGCTCCATCGTTAAAAACGTTGCAGTTTTGGTAAATCTCAATCATTGAGGTTCCCACATGTTGACTGCCTCTCAATAAAATCTCTCTTTGATGTTTTGGGTCTCTATCCATTGTTCTAGCAATGAAAGTTGAATCAGCACCTAAGCAAAGTTTCAACGGATTGAAAGGATGATCTAACGATCCGATTGGAGTAGATTTGGTCACCTTTCCTTCAGGAGAAGTAGGTGAGTATTGCCCTTTGGTTAAACCATAAATCTCATTGTTGAATAGCAGAACATTTACATCGAAATTTCTTCTGATCATATGAATCAGGTGGTTACCTCCAATTGAGAGGGCGTCACCATCTCCCGTAATGATCCAAACACTTAATTCGGGTCGGCTAATTTTTAGTCCACTTGCTACCGCTGTAGCACGGCCATGAATACTGTGCATACCGTAGGTATTCATGTAATATGGAAAACGCGAAGAACACCCAATTCCCGAAATAAAGACGATGTCCTCTTTGTCTCTTCCTAATTCAGGCATAATGGATTGCACCTGTTTTAATATGGAATAATCTCCACATCCGGGGCACCATCTTACATCTTGATCTGTTGCAAAATCTTTTGCAGTTAGCGGTTTTGTTGCTACTTCACTCATGCTACTTCAAATTTTTGTTCAATGGCTTCTATTATTTCTTTGGTAGAAAAAGGTATTCCTTTTATCTTATTCAATCCTTTAGCATCAACTAAAAATTGATCTCTAATAATTTTTACCAATTGACCATTGTTGATTTCTGGAACTATAATGTGCGTATAGTTTTTTAGTAATTCTCCTAAGTTTTTAGGGAATGGGCTGAGGTAGGTTAAATGAATGTGTCCTACTGCTAATCCATTTTCATTACATTGTTTAACAGCCGTCTTCACAACTCCGTAGGTTGAACCCCAAGAAAGTAGTAAAACGTCACCTTTTTCTGCTCCGTTGTTCACGATTTGCAAAGGAATACTATCGGCAATTTTGGCTACTTTCTCAGCTCTAATTTTTACCATTTTTTCATGGTTATCAGGGTCGTAAGAAACGTTTCCTGTGTCCACTTCTTTTTCTAAACCGCCAATTCTGTGCTCGTAACCTGCCATTCCCGGTACAGCCCAGTCTCTTACTAAATTTTCATCTCTTTTGTATGGAAGGTATGTTTCCTCGCCTTTATTGGTCGGAACAAACTTTGGGGTGATACTTGGCAATTCGGCTGTTGTTGGAAACTTCCAAGGTTCTGAACCGTTGGCAATATAGCCGTCAGACAGCAAGAAAACTGGAGTCATGTGTTCCAAGGCAATTCTGCAGGCTTCGTAAGCCGCATTAAAACAATCTGAAGGAGTAGAGGCTGAAACAATTGGCATTGGAGCTTCTCCATTCCTGCCGTAATACGCTTGTAATAAATCCGCTTGTTCTGTTTTAGTTGGCAAACCTGTTGATGGTCCACCCCGTTGAACGTTTACAATAACCATTGGTAACTCGAGCATAATACCAAGTCCAATGGCTTCGCCCTTTAAGGCAATCCCGGGACCTGAAGAAGCTGTAATTCCAAGTTTACCTCCAAATGATGCTCCTATGACAGAACACATCGCTGCTATTTCGTCTTCTGCTTGGAAGGAACGAACACCAAAGTTTTTATGCTTTGCTAATTCGTGCAGAATATCAGAAGCAGGAGTAATAGGGTAAGAACCGTAAAATAAATCCAAACCAGATTTTTGCGATGCAGCAATTAGGCCTAAGGCAGCCGCCTGGTTACCCATTATGTTTCTGTAAGAACCTGCAGGCAAACTAGCTGCCTTCACATTGTACCGCGAAGTAAATACTTCACTCGTATCTCCAAAATGATATCCAGCTTTTAAAACACCTATGTTCGCATCAATTAGGTCAGGCTTTTTAGCAAATTTTTGCTTGATGAATTCTATGGTGCCTTCTAACTTTCGGCTATACATATAATACAGAAAGCCCAGAACAAACATGTTTCTAGAACGATCCATCTCCTTTTTACCAAGCCCGCTGTCTTCTAATGCGGTGCGGGTCATTTTGGTAACATCAATTTGAATGGTTCTATAATCGTTTAATGATTTGTCTTCAAGAGGGCTGGTTTCATAGCCGGCCAACTTCAAATCTCGAGCATTAAAACCGTCAGAATTGATAATAATGGTGCCGTGCTTCTTCAATCGAGCAATGTTCACTTTAAAAGCGGCGGCGTTCATAGCCACTAAAACATCGCAGTCATCTCCCGGTGTTGCAACTTCAATACTTCCAAACTTTAGCTGAAATCCGGATACTCCTGCAAGTGTACCTTGAGGTGCTCTAATTTCAGCAGGGTAGTTCGGAAAGGTGCTTATATCGTTGCCAAACAAAGCATTGGTGTTGGTGAATTGGGTTCCAGTTAACTGAATTCCATCACCAGAATCGCCTGCAAATACAATGGTAACTTCTTGTTTTTCTTCGACTTGTTTTGTCATTAGAATGGTTTTTTCTCTAGCTGTAAAATTAACTAGAATATGTTCAAATAACAGATAACGTAGACATGTGTTTAAATGGATTTTTTTTTATACTTTTAGAATTCTTTTTATAAAAATTTAACAAACATGAAAAAACTGTTACTGCCATTATTAGGCATTATACCGTTACTGTCCTTTGCAGGAGGGTTTCAGGTAAACCTACAAGGAACCAAACAAACCGGAATGGGACATTTGGGCACGAGTTTCCACTTAGGTGCTTCGAGCACTTATTTTAACCCTGCCATGATGGGGTTGGATGAGAATAAGTTCTCGGTTGAGGCCGGAGTTAATTTGATTTCATCTAGCGTGCAATTTAGGAATGGGAATACTGGAATTTCTGAAATGACAGATAATCCAATTGGTACTCCGTTTTACCTGTATGCAACGTATAAAATAAATGACAAGCTATCTGCCGGTCTTGGAGTGTATACTCCTTTTGGAAGTACTGTAGTTTGGGGAGATGATTGGTCAGGTAAGTACTTGATTCAAGACATTTCGTTAAGTGCCATATTTATTCAGCCAACTTTATCGTATAACATTAGCGATAAGCTAAGAGTGGGAGCTGGTTTTGCAATTGTGCAAGGTCAAGTAGAAATTAACAGAGCGCTTCCAGTGCCAATTGGAAACGATGCGACAGCAAACTTACAAGGGAGCACTACTGCTTTTGGCTTTAATGCAGGTATTCATTACGACGTATCTGAGAAGCTTAGTGTAGGTTTAACACACAGGTCTAAAGTAGATGTTGAGTTAGAAGAGGGTGATGTAGATTTTACTGTAGATGCAGCATTAGCCACAGCCTTTCCTGACGGGAAGTTCTCAGCAACCTTGCCTTTACCGGGCACAACTACTTTGGGTTTAGCGTATAAAGTTTCTGATAAATTATTGGTTTCTGCTGAAGGAAGCCTTGTTCAGTGGAGCGAATACAAATCATTGGATTTTGATTTTGAAACGAATACCTCTAGTTTAGATGATTCAGAAAATCCAAGAAATTACGAAGATGCGTACATTTTTAGAGTAGGAGCTCAATATTCGTATAGTGAAATGTTTGATTTCAGAGCAGGGTTCTATTACGATCAATCTCCAATTCAAGACGAGTATTTTAATCCTGAAACGCCAAATTCAGATAACATTGGCATCACTGCTGGTTTTAGTGGTCATTTTGGTGAGCGATTTGGAGTAGATGCTTCCATTTTATACATTATTGGAACCGAAAGAGATTCAGAATATCAGCCTGCAGGTTTTGGAGGAACATATGCTTCAAGATCAGTAATTACAGGAATTGGACTAAACTATTCATTTTAAGAAATAACATAGAAAGATGAAAACAAGAAATTTATTATACATATTACCATTAGCGGCATTAACGGCTTGTGAGCCAGATATTGACGAAGTGGAAGTAAGCAGAGGTTCTGCTGATTTTAGCAAAATGGTTGCCGTGGGTAACTCGTTAACTGCAGGATATCAGAGTGGTGCCTTAGACGCAAACGGTCAAATTAATTCATTGCCTGCTATGATTGCTGGTCAAATGACTCAAGTTGGTGGTGGTTCTTTTAACCAACCAATTTTAGAAGGAGAGCTAGGTTCTAAGGGAGCTGGATTCTCAGTTCTTTTAGCTGGAAGAGGGGAAGTTGAAACAAGGTTAGCGTTGAAAGGTACAGTTGACTGTCTCGGAAATAGAAGTGTAGGTCCCGTAAGAAAAGGAGATAACTATGCTGGACTTGCTGCCCTTGCTGCGGATGTTTCCGGTCAAGAATACAATAACCAAGGAGTACCAGGTGCTAAATTGATAGATTTAGATGATCCGTTTTATCCTAATCCTTACTTTACGAGAATGAGAACACAAGGGCAGTCAATGCTATCCCTAGCTACTGCATCGAATGCAACCTTCTTTTCTTTATGGATTGGAAACAATGATGTATTAGGTTATGCTGCAGCAGGAGGAGATGATGCTATCACTATTCCGGGATTACTTCCTAAGCCAGAACTTACTGATGCAGGAATGTTCAAAACAGAATACGATGCTGCAGTTGCAGCTTTAACAGCGAATGGTGCCAAGGGCGTTGTTGCTAATATTCCGGATGTTACTACTATTCCTTATTTTACTACGGTTAAATGGAATGCATTGGTGTTAACTCAAGCACAAGCGGATTTCTTCAATAGTAATCCACTGGTTCAAGGATATAATGCAGCATTGGACAACCCTGCAATCTATGGACAATTTCCTGACAGTACAGAAGAAGCAGCATCTAGAAAACTAATATTTAAGGCAGGGTCAAATGGGTTTTTAATGTTAGACCAAGATTTGACTACAGCGTTTACGGACATGAGCGGAACCCAATTACCTAAATACAGGTTATTAAAATCTGGAGAGTTGATTACGCTTACAGTACCCGGAGATAGTATAAGATGCTTTGGTTATGGGAGTGCAGATATTTCAGACCCAGCTAATCCGGTGATTAATCCAATGAGAGGGAATCATGTGTTGGATTTAGATGAAATTGCAAAAATTAATGCAGCAACAGAGGCATATAACAATACAATTCGAACAGCAGCTTCTGCAAACGGTTTAGCATTTGTTGATGCTAACGCAAGATTGGAAGAACTCTCCACTAGAGGTATTACTGTTGACGGAATTTCTTTTTCTTCTGATTTTGTTACTGGTGGAGCCTTCTCTTTAGATGGTGTTCACCTTTCTACTAGAGGATATGCTTTTATTGCAAACGATTTTATTTCTGCAATAAATGCTACGTACGGATCAAGTATTCCAAAAGTTAGTGTTGGATCTTATCCTACTATAGAAGTAGAGCAATAGAAAAACACAATTAGATTTAAACTAAAAATCCCATGACGCTTCTAGCGTCATGGGATTTTTTTATGTTCTCGTCTTAGTTCTATTGGCTAATCACCTTCGGTACTTTAATAAAGTCAGAGTCTTTATCTGGAGCATTTTTCAACGCTTCTTCCTGAGTGATACTTTGAACTACTTCATCTTTTCGTAGCTCAGCTTCTTCTTCAAGCATGTAAAT
>CAJQLW010000034.1 GCA_905479325.1 uncultured Flavobacteriales bacterium | reverse complement strand
GCACGGTAACCAACACCAACGACAACGGCGCAGGGTCATTAAGATCGACTATAGCTTTACATTAATGATTTGAAAACGAACGGTAAAAACCTGATAAGAGAACCTTAAATATCCAAATTCTGTAATTATTTTAATATGCTCCCAGCATATTAAAATGTCCTATAATGGGCTAGCATTATGTTAACGTAGACTTTGGCTCTGCCGATCTTGCTTCAGCAAGAAGAGGCTAGTGAAAGGTTTTTATTCCGTTTAGTAGGATGTTGATTCAAAATTCTCTCTCTTTTACTCATCTGAGCGAAACACGTAACGACTGAAGAGTAGCGAAAGGAGTTGTGTGTGGAGTGTCTAATGAATTGTTACTTTTGCGCCTGGTGAAGTTCATTTGCTACATATTATCAGCGCTAATTCTGAGTTTGTCAGGTGGAGTTCCTTGCGATGATGCTGAGCATTCAGCTATTGCCACAGAAAATGTATGTGAGCACTCTACGGATGGTCACGAACATGAGGATGATTCACAAAGTGCTGATCATTGCTCGCCCTTTTGCGTGTGCCTTTGTTGCAACGTACCTGTTGTAATTAATGAATACACAACCATCGCATCGTCGATTTTAATTGCAAACCAAAAAACACCAGCGAAATACGAAAATTTTTTTCCTTCAGGTATCCTGAATGCCATTTGGCGCCCCCCGCAATTGGCTTAGTCAGTTTTAAGCTTTGTATGGAATTTATTGACCTCTGGTTGATAGAGAATGTTATTCTATAATACAAAGTTTAAATCCCTCATGCCTTCAATCTGAAGGCACACTCTTGAGTATAATTATTGGCAAAAGCCGCAAATCTTGTTCTTGAAATAAAGGACGAGCTTATTAAACAAAATACAAGTATGATTAATCAAATAATATCGTTCTCGATAAAGAACAAACTAATTATAGGGTTGCTTACTATAGCACTTATAATTGGCGGTATTTGGAGTATTACTAAAGTTCCGCTCGATGCTGTACCAGACATTACTAACAATCAGGTGCAGGTCATTACACAGGCTCCAAATTTAGGAACTGAAGATATAGAGCAATTCGTTACCTATCCTGTAGAATTGGCCATGGCCAACTTGCCCGATGTAACCGAAATAAGGTCTATTTCGCGTTTTGGATTATCAGTAGTCACCATCGTTTTTGAAGACGATATGGGAACTTATTTGCCCAGACAACTGGTTGCCGAAAAACTTAATGAAGTAAAAGGAGAAATTCCAGCGGGATTTGGTGAACCTTCTATGGGACCAATCTCAACTGGATTAGGTGAAATTTACCAATATACCTTGAAAGTTGATTCTAATCATAAAGGACAATATTCACCATCTGAGTTACGAACCATGCAAGATTGGATTGTGCGAAGACAAATGGCCATGGTGCCAGGTGTTGTAGAAATAAACGCCATTGGTGGTCATATTAAACAATATGAAGTGGCGGTTAACCCAGACGAGCTTAAAGCAATTGGATTAACAATTACTGATATTTACAAAGCTCTTGAAAAGAATAACCAAAACACAGGAGGAGCTTATATTGAAAAGGATCACTTAGCGAATTTCATTAGGGGTGAAGGCCTAGCACGAAACTTAAAGGAAATTGAAAACATGTTGGTTAAAAACGTTAATGGCTTACCTATTCGAGTCAAAGATGTAGCAAAAGTGCAGTATGGAAAGGCTATTCGATATGGTGCTTTGACCCAAGATGGAGAAGGCGAAGTAGTTGGAGGCTTGGTAATGATGCTAAAAGGGGCAAACTCAAATGAGGTGATTGAAAGCGTAAAAGAGCGCATGAAAGAGATTCAAAAATCCTTACCTGATGGGGTGATTATTGAGCCCTTGTTAGACCGAAGTAAACTGATTGCAAAAACCACTGGTACGGTTAGTAACAACTTAATGGAAGGTGCTTTAATAGTGATTTTTGTTTTGGTTTTTCTACTTGGAAATTGGAGAGGAGGAGTCATTGTGGCATCTACGATTCCGCTTTCCTTGCTATTTGCATTTATAATGATGAATGTGTTTGACGTTTGGGCTAACCTGATGAGCCTAGGTGCTATTGACTTCGGCATTATTGTGGACGGGGCGGTTATAATAGTTGAAGGAACCGTCTTTTTGCTTCACGACAAATTATTGAAAAAGCAAACAGTTACTAAAGAAGTTCGAAACGAAGTTGCATTTACCGCTTCAAGCAAAATGATGAACTCTGCATTTTTTGGGCAACTCATTATTCTTATTGTTTTTATACCAATTCTCGCATTACAAGGGGTAGAGGGTAAAATGTTCAAGCCTATGGCACTAACCTTCATGTTTGCCATGATAGGGGTTATGATACTTTGTCTTACATACGTGCCTATGATGTCTGCATGGTTTATAAGAGTTGGAAACATCAATAAAACCTCTTGGGGAGACCGATTTGTAATATGGTTGGAGAATATTTATGAACCTATATTGGGTAAAGCTTTGAAACAAGGTAAATGGGTTGTTGGGTCGGCTGTTCTGTTACTGGGTTTTGCAGTTTTTACTTTTTCTCGTATGGGAGGTGAATTTATCCCGCAATTAGATGAAGGCGACATTGCTTTTCATGGAATATTGAAACCAGGGAGCTCTCTTTCGGAGACAATTGCTACCACAACCCTAATTGAAAAAACGGTAAAAGAAAAATTTCCAGAAGTTCAAAAAATTGTAAGTAGAATAGGAGTGGCAGAAGTTCCTACCGATCCCATGCCCATGGACTTGGCCGACATCTTCGTCATTTTGGCTCCAAAGGAGGAGTGGTTGACCACTGACTCTAAAGATAAGCTAGTTGGGTTGATGAAAGAAGAGCTTGAAAAGATACCTGGAGTAAATTATGAATTTACGCAGCCTATTGAGATGCGTTTTAATGAATTATTAGAAGGTGTGAGAGAGGATGTAGCTATAAAGCTTTATGGTGAAGATATCAATGTTTTAGCGACAAAAGCCGAAGAAATTTCTAAAATCATTGCAGGAACTGCTGGTATCGGAGACATGAAGGTTGAGGCAACTACTGGGCTACCTCAAATGACAGTAAAATACAATCGAAATAAACTCGCTCAATACGGACTTCATGTAACTGACATGAACATGCTTGTACAATCGGCTTTTGCTGGTGGCAAAGCAGGAGTGATTTTTGAAGGCGAAAAACGCTTTGATTTAGTTGTTCGCTTGGATGAAGAGCATAGAATAAGCATGGATGACCTTAAAAATTTATACTTCAGCTTGGACAATGGATTACAGGTTCCGATAAAGGAGATTGCCGACATAAATTATCAACTTGGTTCAATGCAAATAAGCAGAGACAATACCAATCGTAGAACCTATGTGGGAATAAATGTGCGTGGCCGAGATATTAAAACATTAGTTGAAGAAATTCAACAAAAGTTAGATGCAAAGCTAGACCTTCCTCCTGGGTATTATATCCGCTATGGAGGAGCCTTTGAAAACCTTGAACGTGCAACTAATCGCTTACAATTAGTAGTACCTATAGCTTTAGGGCTAATATTCCTGCTCATATTCTTTGCTCTAAAGTCGGTCAAACAATCCCTTATGATATACATAGCAATTCCGCTGGCTACCATTGGAGGAATTTTTTCTTTATGGCTAAGAGATATGCCATTTAGTATTTCAGCAGGAGTAGGGTTCATCGTCCTATTTGGAGTTGCAGTACTAAACGGCTTGGTACTCATAAGCGCTTGGAATGAACTAAAAGAAGAAGGTGTTATCAATATAAACGAACGAATACGATTAGGCGCTAAACGTCGTATTAGACCGATATTGCTCACAGCCTTAACTGATGTTTTGGGCTTTTTACCGATGGCAGTTTCTTCTTCAGCAGGAGCCGAGGTACAACAACCTCTTGCTACCGTGGTAATCGGTGGGATGATAACAGCTACATTGCTTACACTTTTTGTCCTACCTATTTTGTATCACTGGGTAGAAAACAGAAGTTCCATAACTCCAGTTCCAAATGTATTTACTGTAATGATACTTATAGGCGGCCTAACAATTTTTTCTACCGATAGTTTGAATGCACAGGATAGTAAAAAGAAGGCAATTTCCTCAATCGAGGATGCTGTAACTTATGGTTTATCGAATAACGGCTTTGTACAAATCGCGAAAACAAATATTGAGTTGCAAGAACAAGGTAAAAAGGCAGCGTTCGATTTGGGGAAAACGGATTTCGCTGTACAATATGGGCAGTATAATAGCTATGAACGAGACTTTGCTCTTAGTATCAATCAGCAAATAAGCTTCCCGACTGTGTATTCCAATCAGAAAAATCTGGCAAAAGAAAAATCTGAAGGAAGCAAAATTCAACTTACTGCTACGGAAAACAGATTAAAACGAGATATCCGTGAAAGCTGGTTTCAATTGGCCTATTTGAAGGAAAAAGAAAAGTTGTTGTTGTATCAAGACAAAATTTATGAAAGGTTTCTACATGCGGCTTCTATTCGTTACGAGACAGAAGCTACTAGCTACTTAGAGAAGGCAGCTGCAGAAACCCGAGTAATGGAAATTAAAAATCAGTTAAATCTAATTGCTTCTGACATTACAATTCAAGAAAACAAGCTCAGGGTTTTATTAAACGATACAGTTGCTGTTGAGTTTTTACCAGAAAGGTTAGCTGAAAGAGACATGAATAATGTTTATGATTCAACCAAGCTCGTTAACAATCCATTATTGGCTTATACTAAAAAGCAAATTGATATTGCAAATGCCGAAAAATCGGTGCAATCGGCTAAAATGCTTCCTAATATTTCTGTTGGTTATTTCAATCAATCATTGATAGGAAGTCCTACTGAAGGCGGAAGTATTGCCACCGGCTCCGATCGTTTTTCAGGAATTCAGGCTGGGATTAGTATTCCATTGTTTTATGGTTCCTATAAGGCAGATATTAAATCGGCCAAATTAAAAAGGCAGATTGCTGAGACAAATGCCAATTATTACTCAATTATACTTCAAGGAAAGTACGAACAAAAAATGCAGGAAGTGCTTAAGTTCAAGAGTAGTCTGAATTATTACAAAGAAAAAGCAGTACCACAGGCTGATCTTGTTATTGCGAACGCCCAAAAGAGTTTTGAAAATGGCGCTATAAATTATATAGAGTACTTCCAAAATTTAAATCAGAGCATTCAATTAAAGTTCAACTACTTAAACACATTAAACGGTTATAATCAGGCGATTATAAACCTAGAACATCTTATTGGTCAATAATATTAAAGCGAATTAAAATGAAAAATTATATAAGATTATACGCAGTATGCATAACAATTGGTTTAATTCTAGCTGCATGCAACAATGATACAAATCACAACCATAATCATGAAGGAGAGCACAATCATGAACATGAACATGAAGAAGGTCATAATCACGAGCATCATCAAGAAGGCGAGTCCGCAACTCATGAACATAAGGACGAGCAGAGTCATGACCAAGGAGCAGAACCTGAACATCAAGAACACGGTGAAGGGCATGAAGAGGAAGTTCATTTTTCGGAAAAACAATTCCATATCTTAGATATGATAACAGATACACTTCCCATGCGGAATGTCAGCTCATATGTTGATGCAAGTGGTCGTTTAGAAGTGCCTCCTCAGAACGAAGCTACAGTAACAGCTATAATCGGAGCAAATGTTTCCAGCATTGAAGTAATAGAAGGGGATAAGGTTTCAAAAGGTCAAGTGTTAGCATACATAAGCCATCCAGACCTTATTAATCTTCAAACAGCTTATATTAATAGTTGGAGCCAATTACAATACTTGGAACTAGAGTATCAGAGACAAAAAAAACTCTACGAAGAAAAAGTAGGTTCTGGGAAAGAGTTTCAAAAAACCAAAGCTAATTACCAGTCAATGGTCGGGGCGGTAAACGGGTACAAAGCGCAACTTAAATTAATGGGTCTTAATGTCGATAAAATAAAAAAAGGTGAAATTTATGAGTTGGTTCCTGTATCTAGCCCTCTTCAAGGGCATATACGACTAGTTGAAGTGAAAACAGGTCAATATGTTCAACCGCAAACTGAAATGTTTGAGATTGTAAATATTGATCATATTCATGCCGATTTTATGGTATTTGAAAAAGATATGCACAGAGTAAAGGAAGGGCAGAAGGTGAAGTTTTCTGTTGAATCAATGAAAAGAAAAGAGCTTGAGGCTACAATTTATTCTGTAGGAAAATCTTTTGAGGAAAATCCAAAAGCAATTCACATTCATGCAGATATCGATAATAAAGAAGGTTTGCTTATTCCTGGGATGTATGTTCGCGGAAGAATTTCGGTTGAAGATAACCAAAGTTATGCACTCCCAGAAGCTGGACTGGTTAGGGAAGGGGATAAGCGTTTCATATTTACAGCTAAAAAAGAAATGGATGATGGTGTCACAGAATGGGCATTTAAACCCGTTGAAGTAATTGCTGGTATCAATGATAACGGTTGGATTGAAGTCAAACTGTTGAATCCGCTTCCTACAGGAACAATAGTAGCTTGGAATAATGCCTACTACTTGTTGGCGGAAATGAAAAAAGGAGAAGCAGAGCATAGTCATTAAAATGTACTTGAAATGAATTTATATCAAATTGTTACACCGTTAATTACAATAGGCTACTTAATTATAGTTTTTGTATTGCGTTCAATTATCGTTTGGCGCCAATCAGGAGTTAATCCTTTCGTATTTAGTTCAACAGAAAAAGCGCATGATTATTTAGGGTTTATCTACAAAATAACCGTTGCATTTATGGCCTTTACTATTGGGGTATATTCTTTTTCCTCAACACTATATAGTTTTCTAAATCCAATTTCATATTTAGATTTGGAAAACGTTAAAATAACAGGCGTAATACTATTAATACTCGCTTTCATTTGGACTTTAGTAGCACAAATTCAAATGTCAAATTCTTGGCGAATTGGAATTGATTATGATGAGAAAACTGAGCTTGTAAATAAAGGATTATTTAGCGTTTCTAGAAATCCGGTGTTCTTAGGAGTTGTCGTGTTTTACATTGGAGTTTTTTTGATACTTCCAAATTCGTTGAGTTTTACTTTGGTTTGCGTAATGCTTGTAACAGTCCAAGTTCAAGTCCGATTAGAAGAAGAGTATTTAATGGACTCTCATGGAGCTGAATACAAAGAATATCTAAAGAGCGTAAGAAGATGGCTTTGAGGTTTAAATCAATATACCATATTTCCAAAATGGATTGCCCTTCAGAAGAGCAGTTGATTCGGATGAAGCTATCCGAATATGATTCCATAGAACACCTTGATTTTGATATTGCAAACAGAAAACTATCCGTTATCCACAATGGCATTTCGACTGATATATTGAATTTACTTGAAGAATTGAAGTTAGATACTGAGTTGATTGCAGAATCAGAAACGAATGAGTCTTCAAGCAAATTAAATGATTCCAGCAATGAACGAAAAATTCTTTGGGCAGTTCTATTTATAAACTTCTCTTTTTTTTTAATTGAAATACTCTTTGGGTGGGTCTCCAAGTCAATGGGTTTGGTAGCTGATTCTTTAGATATGTTAGCTGATTCCATTGTATATGCACTTAGTTTAATAGCTGTTGGCCAATCTACTATTCGTAAAAAGACCGTTGCTAAATGGAGTGGTTATTTTCAAATTCTTTTGGCTCTTATTGGTTTAAGTGAAGTAATTAGGCGATTTATCAGTTCTGAACAAATGCCTGTATTTCAGAGCATGATTGCAGTTTCATTTTTGGCCTTAGTGGCGAATGCTTTGTCTTTGTATTTAATCCAAAAAGCAAAGAGTAAAGAAGCGCATATGCAAGCCTCGGCAATCTTCACTTCTAATGACATAATCATAAACTTAGGTGTAATACTCGCAGGAGTACTTGTTTTTTTGACCAAAAACCAATATCCAGACCTACTAATTGGAACAATAGTTTTTGTTATTGTTATTCAAGGAGCCATTAGAATACTAAAATTAGCACGGTAGCTTGATGAATAATCCTAATTCAACGCAGGCAATTTCAATAGGGCAGGGGCTTGGCCTCATTTCATGAAGGTCAAAAAGCAGCGAAAGCTTTTAAGCGGTGGCCGGCGTAAGCAAGCATGTTTAACGAGCGACGCAGGAGCAAGGAGTTTGCTTGTGCTGCAAAAGCCGAGCGTAGCTTTATCCTGAAGGAAATTCAGCCTTGATTTTTTGGCTCTTTTGCATCAAGGCAAAACGAGCAAAGAAGATAATTACGAAATCTTAAATGTCTACTTAACATAATATTAAGCAACGTAATCAAAAAGCGCACGGGCAAAGCATGTGTATGGCAAACTGAGGAAGAATGACGAATTTGCTAATACTTATGCGTGCGGCTGGAAAAGAGAGAGAATTTTACAGAATTTAAAAGCTAGTAATAAACTTCAATTGAGAACCAAAACCTTGAAGCGCTTTGGCTGCGGGTTGAATTTGCGCATAGAATTTTTTGTTATTCAAAAACAAAAAGATTATAAAGTCAAATATGCGATGGCCGCGGGGCTACTTAATATAATGTCAAATTATAGGACATCATTCTACGAAGACGAATTCCAAATCCACGAGAATCGATTATTTGAAATAAAACTTAACTACAGGACGGAATTTTAAAATCTAGTAACGCGGGCAGCCTGTGCGAACTATTTACCTGAGCGATTTAGGCGAAGGCAAATGAGGAACGAATGCAGACATAATGTATATTATAGTCGACAAAAGAAATCTGTGCGCTAGAATTTTCAATCCTTACCAATGGAGCGAATTCCTTTAACATAAAATCTGCCGTTATAGTACAGCAAGCTGTCCTAGAACTGATTTTATATTAATCAGCACAGCTGAGCGGAATTCTTGAATACTACCAAGAATAACAAATCCAGCCCTTTTGTCCTATAATTAACATTATGTTAACTAGAGTTTTTATGTACTATGCCCTGCACGGCGGATTTCTAATTTAAACTTTACTCTTTTAAGCCAAAGTTTAAACTCAGTTCTTTTAGACTAACGCGCATCAACTTAATCACTTCCTTTTTGGAAATTCCAAATTGAAAAAGAATAGCATTAAAAGGTGTTCGATCATCCCAAGCCATTTCTAGAATGCGGTCGAGTACTCTCACTGTAATTACTTTATGATCTTCTGTTACCTCATTAGCTTTTAAACTTTCTAAATAGTCTATAGCCAACAAACAATTAACCCAAATGAATTTTCCGAATTACTCTATTTTCAAGGAGAGAAAGAAGACGGAACTTTTATTGGACTATGGGTACCTTCAATATTAGCATTTGGAATTTACTTGAAACTAATTAATGCAACAAAAAATGATTGATTTT
>CAJQLW010000033.1 GCA_905479325.1 uncultured Flavobacteriales bacterium | reverse complement strand
CCCGTCAGCGCGGACTTGTAGTCCGTGAAATAATAAACCCCCAGCTGCCGGGTGATTACATCACGTGTGTAAGAAATTTTCCGCTAGCGCAGAGGACTTGCAGTCCGTATTTTGTTTCTTATAAAGAATACTTCACGGACCACAGGTCTGCACAAATGTTTTCAACTCAATCAACTCTTTTTTTAAAATATCCGTTTTTTACCCTATGTACAAGCATCGACTCGACTGTTACTTTTGAAAAGAATTTTAAACTAAAGAAAAATGAGAAAAATTTTTATCCTATTGTGTGCAATAACTTTTCTAGCAGCGTGCGAAGAGGAAGATGACCAAGTACCGACTCCTGCTGCAACGAACAACCAAGGCAATACAAATCCGGCAGATACCAATAGTTTTAACAATAACTACATGTTTTCTGACGACAACGTAAAATGTGAACCTCTCTTTGGTGTGCCAACCATTGGGGCAAACGGTATTTTGAGTCTAATTAGTAGACTGTGTAGCAATTCTGGATCAAAATTCGATGGATATTTTAATGGTCGTCCCACTCCTGGAACTTACACCGTTGTTGGCTCTGTAAATACCATACCAACAGCAATGAACTTAAGTTTAAGTCAAGTTGCTTTTGTGTTTTACGGGCACGGTCAATCAACGTTATTTTCAACCGCAGGCACTGTAGAGATAACAAAAAATGCTTCTGACACTTCTAAGATAGATATGAACTGGAGCAATGTAGACATGACCTTTGAACACGATAACTCGGTAATTCAATTCAGCGGAAACCTGAAAGGCATGTAGCTTAAAAATGAAATGATGTAGAAAATACGAATGCGCCTTATTTCATAGCATTCATCATTAATAATCAAAAAAGTCGATTCAAAAGAATCGACTTTTTTTTGATGAATGTTTAATAATCTGCTAATTTCTCCCACAAGCGGTTAAACTCTTTTACAAAGTCTTTCACCATCCCAACGTGATCGGTTAGAATAATATTTTCCTGATTTCTTTCTGCGGCGCTTCTCGTCCAATTGTAACTTCCAGTGATCAATCGCTCTTTGTCAACCACACAAAATTTATGGTGCATGTGACTATCTGTTCTATCCATTTTAATAGGAATCTTGGCTTGGTGAATCGCATCAATATCAGACCCTGTGTCAAAACTTTTGTCGTTATCGGTAATTATTTTTACAGCAACGTTACGTTGATGTGCTTTTATAATTTCTTCTGAAATTTCATTGTCGCTAATGGTAAAAACGCAAATTTTTAAAGAGCTTCTTGCGCTCCGTATTTGTTGAATAATAGCTGTTCTGCATTCGGTTCCGGGACTAAAGTAGCTTGAATTAATACCTGACTCAACGTTTTTTTTAATCAAGCTTAACTTACTCGTATTTTCCAACCAGTTAATTAGTTGTTCTTTGCTTAACTCGTGTTGGTGCTCAAATGCTATAACGAAAATTTTACTACGCAAATAATCCAATTCACGTTGATCGAATTGAGCAGCAGTAATGGCAGCTTTCAATTCTCTTTTTTCAGTTCTGCTTAATACAGCATCTTCAATAGAAACCTTCAGCAATTGTAAAATCTCATCCACCTGCTATTTACTTTTCAACAACAACTTTTCCAATAACGGTTTGTTTTTCGCTAACAAGTTGGATGTAATACAAGCCGTTTTCAAAAGCATTAAAATTCAAAGCAAGCTCATCTCTAAACGCAGTCACCTTATTTTGAAAAACGAGCGCTCCGCTTGTGCTGTAAATTTTCACCTCTCCTTGCAATTGTTGTAATTGTTTTGGAATACGAACGGTATATTCATTTTTCGTAGGATTAGGAAATCCACTTAAATCAAAATCGAGGTTCAACTCGTTCTCTCCAACACTTAAAAAGTTTAAGCAGGCCGAAGTGTCAATGCAAATTCCCTTTTGTAATACAACTTGATAGCCACCATTAATGATTGGCACATAAACCTGTCCTCGGTTAGCTGTTAAAGTTGTTTGAGAATTACAATTAATCCATCGATAAGTGTCTGCGGTACTATCAACCGCTACAAGAGTGCTGCCAACTTGTTTTATAGAGTCATTTAGAGTAGTTGAAATGGGCGACCCATTCACCCAATTTGAACTTGTTCCGAATAACGCAAAATTTGTCAAGTTTCCTGTGTTAGATGAAATTAATTCAGTTGTTTTATTGACAGAGCTGTTGGCGCCGTTTGGAACTCCATCATTCAATTGAAAATAACTAACTAAACCGGCCTGAGCTGTGCAGTATTCAATGTTCATATCGGCTGAAATTTGAGCAGCTGTTCTAACTACATTCCAAATTCGAACTTCATCCATTTCGCCTCGGTAAAATCTCACTCCATCGTTTCTTCTTCCTAATTGCAAGGCATTTGTAGCACTTGTATTTACAGCAACTGTAAGGTTTCCTGTAAGCTCTAGAGCACCATCTATGTACATTTTTACCTTTGTTGTGGCAGCATGTTCGTAGGTAACTGCAACGTGGTGCCATGTGCCATTTGCAATTTGGGTTGTTCCTGTTATTCCGTTGCCACCAACTTCAATTCTTAGCCTCCCGTTATTGATTAAATTCAGGGTAAATCGGCTACCATTAGGACTCATAGCTCCCCAATCTATTAAAACCTGTTGGGTACTAGTCAAGTTATTTGTTTTTACCCAACATTCAACTGTGCGATCTGAGGTACCCGTAGGCCCAGCATTTGTAGCAATAACAAAATCATTTGTTCCATCGAAATTAAGACCTTGGCCTTTGCCGAAAAAGCTTGTTAAAACTAGCCCTACTAGTACAATTATTTTTCTCATATCAACTATTTTGGGCTAAAGATAGCATACTTTGTGAAATGAGCAAATCGTAAAATTTTTACATCAAGAAATTATGAATCAGATCGAAATAATAAAATAAGCAGAATTAATGTAGCCTCGTTGGATCAAAACTTCATTTGCAACCTCAGGTTTAACTGTCGTGAGGTGAGAAAATTTGGAACAGCATATTGTCGGTTTGTTACATCAGTAACCCACAGGTAGGAAAGGGTGTTGTTTTTTTGTAATAAGTTAAATACTTCAAGGCTAATCCATATCGACTTAAAATGCCTAAACGGGCTGCCTTCCTTGAGCTTTGTGTCTTCGCCTAATAGTTGTTTAGAAAAACCCATGTCAACCCTCAAGTAAGCAGGAATTCGCAACGTGTCTTTATACCTTTCATTCGACGGTGGACCAAAAGGCAAGCCTGAACCATAGTGAAAGGTAAGGTGCATTTTATACGTTGGGTTTTTGGGTAGGTAATCTTGAAAAAATAGGCTCAAATTAAATCGTTGATCCGTTGGTCTTGGAATGTGGCCCGGGCGTGTTACTTGAAAGCTAGCCGTGTCATTATTCGCAGTAAAGCCGGGCTTAATTTCTTCGCCGTCTGTATTAAAATAAGTCGTGTAACTATCGTTACCAATGTCCTCTTGAATGTTCAGAAATCCAATGTTTAACCAAGAATCAACTCCTTTTACAAACTCTCCATTAATTTTAAAATCAGCTCCAACAGCATAAGCAGTGGCACTATTTTCGGCATAATATCTAATTCTTACATTGTCTAACTCATAGGGAATAATGTTATCCATTTGTTTGTAGTAGGCTTCTCCAACAAACTTAAATGGTCGGCCCCATGCAGTAAAATTATAATCTGCACCTAACACAAAATGAATGGAGCGCTGCGCTTGAATGTTTTTATTAAGGTTCCCCTCAAAATCGCGCAACTCTCTGTAAAAGGCAGGTTGGTGATAGTAGCCTGTGCTAAATCGAAATAGCCAATCTTTTTCCCATTTCGGCTCCCAAGCTATATTTGCTCTTGGACTAAAAACAGTTTCTCCGTTCAAGTCCCAATGATTTGCACGAATGCCCGCTGTTAGTGTATATTCACCGTCGTTCTTGTCAACAAATCGAATGTAACGTTGAACATAGCCCATCAATCTATTTGAAGATAGGGTGTTTGAAGCTCTGTAAGATTTATACAAGTCAAGGGTTTGTTGTCCGCTTGGCGCTACTCCGGGTGTTGTTTTAACAGTTGGCAGAGAGTAACCGGCAGAATCAATTAAATCCCACTCTTTTAATTGGTCCTCAATTCTTTCATGTTGAAATTTCATTCCCCATTCAAAGGCTCCATTGTCTCGTATAAGCTTACCCCTATGTTGGGCGTTTAATACGGATGCGTCGAGGTAGTTTCTAGCGTGGTTCAAATAAGAACCAACCCCTCTGTTAAAAGCTACGTCTCCAAAATCGTCGCTGCTCAAATCACGTTCTAATTCGTCGATGTAATACTGCCCTAAAATGTCAAACGTTTCCGACTCAATAGATCGAAAAGCAGAGGTAATAAGTTTTAACTCCAATTTTGGCGTTGGTTTATAAGTATTTGTAATCGCTCCAAAATAGGTTTCAAAATCAGTCACTTCCTGTCCTTCGAAGAAAATAGTTAGCTGAAGAGCCTCCTGAATGGTTCCGAAAGATGTTTCCCTTGTTTCTGGTATAAAATTGTATTGATTTCTCGCGTAATTTCCTAAAAATCCAACTTCCCATTTCTCGCTTAAATCAAACGTTAAATAGGTTTGAACATCTGCGAAGTTAGGGCGGTAATCGCCATCGGTATCTAAACTTCCTAGCACATAGGCGTTACTTCTGTATCGAACTCCTGTTATGTGTGTAAATCGGTGATCGCCAGGTGAGCCCTCAATGTGAATAGCGCCACCCTGTAAACTTCCGCTAACAGAGCCGGCAAACTCTTTTGGCTCTTTGTATTCTACTGCTAAAACAGAAGACATTTTGTCCCCATATCGAGCCTCGAATCCGCCTGCTGAAAAATCAATGTTGTTAATCAAGTCGGCATTAATGAAACTCAACCCTTCTTGATTTCCGCTCCTGATTAAAAATGGACGGTAAATTTCAATGTCATTCACATAAACTAAGTTTTCATCAAAACTTCCTCCTCGTACATTGTATTGTGAGGTTAATTCGTTGTTGGAAGAAACCCCTAGCAAGGTTTTTACAATTCCTTCTACACTGCCGTTTGGATTAGGAATGTATTTAATATTCTTCGGATCAATGCTCTCCATGGTGTTGTCACGATCTTTTTCTCCCTTCACTTCAACTTCAGGTATGGTGTAGTTCGAACCCTTCATTTTAATGTTAAACTCACGAGTTTCGCCACTATCAAGGTTCACCTTCCATTGCTGGCCTTCATAACTAATGTGGGTAATGCTTAAAATTACATCTATGTTTGCCGGAATTGAAAGTTGGTAAATTCCTGTAGAATCAGTTATTACTCCCGTTCTATTGTTGCTTGTAGTGATGTTCACTCCCTCAACAGGATTGCCTTTTTTTGTGGTAACTTTTCCCTTCAGAATGGCAGAGTTCTGAGCCAATGCAGAAAAGTGAAAAAGTAGTAAAACAAGTAAGCTGTATAGGGGTTTTCTTAGCACGGCGTCAAAAATAGTAAAATGTATTTCTAATTTGGGTCTTCCGTCAACGTAATGAGAGTTTAATTTAGTGTATTTCTATGTCTTTAAATCAATATAATATTAGAGTGTATGGTTTGCTGGTCAACAGTAAGGCAGAAGTGCTACTTTCTAGAGAACATCGTTTCGGGAGGCATTTTACTAAGTTCCCCGGCGGAGGGCACGAGTTAGGAGAGGGTATTGCTGATTGTTTGAAACGAGAATTTCAAGAAGAATTAGGAATTGAAATTCATAACCTAACTCATTTTTACACCACTGATTTTTTTCAAGTTTCTGCTTTTGCACCCAACGATCAGTTGATTAGTATTTATTACAGAGTGGAGAGTTCTCAGGTTGATGAGATTTTTACAGGGCAAAAGTCGTTAGACATTGATGAAGGCGATGATCATCAATTCATTTGGAAAAGCATTCAAAAGCTTGTGGAAAATGATGTGACGTACCCCATTGATAAGTTGGTGGTAGAGATGTTGAAGCTAAGTTATGCTTAACTGAATTACATTTTCCCAATCCTACAATTTGCCACTCAAAGAATCAAACTAATTGCTGCTCTTGCCTTCAAAAAATAAGTAATCCAGATCTTCTTCATTTAAATGGTCTCCGGCTGCTTCTAAGAGGTCAGAAGCATTCAGTAAATCAATTTTTTGATGAATCGTTCCAATGGAATCTATTTTATTTCGCACCAATAAACTCTTAGCATAAGAGAGCATAATGTTGTTGTTGCTTTCTCTCGAAATAGCCAACTGTCCTTTCAATTGTTGCTTTGCTAAAGAAAGTTTATTGCTCGACATTTTCTTTTGCCTTAAATTCTTCAACTCTCTCTGCACAGCAGTAATACAGCGGTTCATGTATTTTGGGTCAGACGCGAGGTAAATGCTAAACAGCCCGCTATCGGTATAAACCGAGTAGTTTGATTCAATATTATAGGTGTAACCGTATTTCTCACGAACCTTTAAGTTTAAAATTGAATTCATAGCTGGGCCTCCGAGAACATTGTTCAACAAAATCAGCGATAAACGCTTTTTTTGATCGGGACTAAAAGCCGCTTTTCCAAGTATACAATGGGTCTGAAAGGTTTCTTTTGGAATTCTTACTACATTTCTAGGCAAGCTTTTGAATGAATTTCTTTCTTGGATAGCCTTTCCGCTTTTAACAGCACCGAAATACTTTTCTAGCTTTACTTTTAACTTAGAAGCAGATACATTACCGACGCTTGAAAAAACCATATTTTCTGCAGTGTACAAGCGATCAATGTACTTTTCAAGGTGTGTCTTCGTAAAACTTCTAACACTCTCTACATTTCCTAATATGGCATTCCCTAACGGGTGATTTTTAAAAACTTGACTCTCAAAATCGTCGTAAATTTGATCTGAAGGTGTGTCTAGGTATACATTAATTTCATCTAACACTACTTCTTTTTCTTTTTCCAATTCTGCTTCCGGAAATATGCTATTTAGCGTAATGTCGCTAATTAATTCAATTGCTCTGTCGTAGTATTTCGTTAGAAATGTTCCATAGAAACAAGTGTTTTCCTTGGTGGTGTAGGCGTCTATTTCACCACCAACGCTGTCCAAACGATTTAAAATATGAAACGACTTTCTTTTTTTCGTGCCTTTAAAAATAGCGTGCTCAATAAAATGAGCCAATCCTTGCTCGTCCGCTAACTCATCTCTAGTTCCGGCATTAATCATTAATCCACAATGGGCAACGGGTCTGTTTACCTGCTTGTGAACAACTCGAAGGCCATTGGATAGTTCAAAAATTACAAACTCATTTTCCGTATTCATAGCATGCAAAAGTAGGTGCAGAACACCACTCAATTTAAGTAAAGAGAAACTTTAGTTTTAAAAACAAATAAGGACTGAATTGTTTAAAAATAGAATCCTTCGGTATTTACTGAAAGGCTAATATCTATTTAGGTTTTAATTACTCTTTCGTTACATTTTTATAATGTTCGAACCTGCTGTAAACCTCATTTACATATTTATAGGTTTCAGTCCCTCGGCAATAGCCATAATGAACTACTTCATCTCTATAAAACTCAGGGTTTGATTTTTTAAGTACCATTTCGGCAACGTTGCCTTTCCATAATTTGGGGTTTAACTTGTACTTTTCTGCCAAGCGCATGGCATCAAAAATATGACCAAGACCTGCGTTGTAAGCAGCCAATACAAATTTTATTCGCTCGGTTGAATCAGCTACTTTTTCTTCAAATTGCTCATTGAGCCATTGTAAATATTCAACACCTGCATCAATATTATCCTTCGGATTTGCCGTAGAATCTAACCCATATTCCGATGCGGTTTCAGGCATCAGCTGCATTAAACCTTGCGCTCCGGCCCATGAAGAGGAATTTGGATCAAAGCCCGACTCTTGATAAATTAAGGAGGTAAGAAGTCTCCAATCCCAACCTATTTCTGTAGCATACTCTTTAATTAAGTCATCGTAAGGGCTTATCGTTCCACTTTTTGACGTAAAAAAATCAGAATTCATTCTCGATTTATACAAACTAGTATTGCCATAGTATTTCAAGTAAATAACTCGATAATCTACTGTCTTTTTAAACTTTTCCAGCCATTCATTTATAGTGCTCAATAATTTAGGTGATGAGTCTCTCACTGCCCAAGCCAGTCGTTGCTCTAAACTCACAGCATTTTTAATGTGGATATTACTAAAGTAAGCTTTGTTTATTTTGGCTACATGTTCATGTGCAATAGTATAATCAATCTCTCCTTTGGCAACTTTCGCAATCAATTCTTCTACCGTAACATTCTGTGCGGTTTCTTTGGCATAAATTTCTCCGCCAATTTCATCGGCCAAGCTAGCTAGTCGGCCATAAAAAGAAGAACCCTTTGGAACGAAAATTTCTTTTCCCTCTAATTCATCTAAGTGTTGAATAAACTCCTTGGCGCTTTTATCATTTCGTTGCACCAATACTTGTTTGGTTCTAATCAATGCTTTCGTAAATTGAACATGTTTTAACCGACTTTTTGTTTTGGTAAGATTAGCTGCTATCAAGTCTCCTTTAAAGTTATTCAGCGAATCCATTACAGAGCTCAAGTCAGTAATTGGAAGGATAGTGAGCTCGAGCTTTTGGGCGTCACAAAACCTACTTAACAATTCGTACTCAAAACCCATAGGTCTGCCTCGATATAGAAAATAACTCGTGGTACTGTAATCAACCAAGGCTCGTAATTCACCGGTGTTTTTTATTTCAGGTAGGTCAAATACAATTTTTTCTTCTTCCTCAATAGTTGTTTCAGGCCCCTCCTTGCCTTCGTTACAAGCGAATAAGGTAAGTGAGAAAAGAAAGAAAAGTAATCGTTTTGTTGTTAACATATATTTCGAAAAGCTTTTTGCTAGGCGGTTAAAGTTAAATCTTTAATATTAATAATTTTGAATCATGTTCAAAACCTCTCCATTTTACTTGCTTTGTGTGCTTTTTGTCTTCTCCTCGAATACGGCTAAGGCCGGTAAAATTGAACGAGCATATGAAGCACTCTCGGTGTATAATTATTTTAAAGCGAAACAATTATTTGAAAAAAAATGGAAGAATAACAAAGCTGCTGCATCTTACGGATTGAGTGTAATTTATGGCAGGTCGGATAATCCTTTTTTTAATTTAGACTCAGCACATTTGCACATTACGCTTGCCGAATCGAGCTTCTCTACTCTCGAAGTAAAAGAGAAAGGGAAACTGAAAAAGTTTGGTTTAGACTCGTTAAGTATTGAGCAATGGCGCGATTCTGTAGACCTTAAATCGTTTCGCCATGCTGTAAAAATGAATTCAGTAAATGAATTTGAAAGGTATATGTTGGCTCATTTTGATTCAGAATATCGCCAATTGGCAGAAAACTTAAGAGATAGTCTTGTTTATGAGTCGGTACAGCAAACTAATAGCTCTAAGTCTTATCTTTCATTCATTGAGACATATCCGAACTCTTATTTAAAGAATGATGCAAGTACTAACTATGAAAACCTTCTTTTTCAGGAATTAATTGAAAAAAACAGCATTAAGGCATATCAGAATTTTGTAAAGAGCTTTCCCTATCACCCTAAGGTGGAAGCTGCGGAAGACTCCATTTTTATAAAATCAATTGAACATAAATGGCTAAAGGAGTATAAAAGCTTTATAGATCAGAACCCAAATAATCATAATGTTGAATTAGCTTGGCGAAGTATTTACAAATTGTTTACTGCTAAGTATAGCCCGCAGGTTATTCAAGAATTTAAACAACAATTTCCAGATTACCCTTTTAAAGAAGAACTTCAACAAGATTTTGACCTAGCTAGCGAAGTCTTTTTGCCATTTAAAAAAGATGGATTGTGGGGCTTTATGAACGAGGAAGGAACGATAAAAATTCCTGCGAAATTTAGTTTTGTGGAGCAATTCTGGGAGGGGCTAGCTATTGCGGGCTTGAATGGAAAGGTTGGGTTTATTAATAAATTGGGAGATACCGTTGTTCCATTTGAATTCGATGAGGCATTTTCTTTCAAAGATGGAGTTGCAGTGGTGAGTAAAGATCAATATTTTGGGATTATTAATAGGGTGAATAGGTTAATTGCACCTTTTAAATACGACTTTATTGAACCTTTCTACTCGAACATTGCTTTAGCGGCGAAGGAAACAGGTTATGGTTTCCTAGATCATTCAGGTAAAGAGTTAACTTCTTTCGATTTTTCATACGCAACAGATTTTTCGAAAAATTACTCAGTCATAACCAAGGGCGATAGAATGGCCTTGTTAGACACGTCTTTACAGGTGATTATTCCGTTTGTATATGCTAAACTTTCATTCTTTTACGACTCACTATTTATTGCAAAAAACGATACGTTATATGGTTTGGTTAGTTTGAAGGGAGATACCATTCTCAATTTTGACTACAATAGAATTGATGAACTTTCAGCAGGTTTGGCATTAATTCAGAAAGAACAGAAATATGGTTATGTTAACTCAAAAGGTGACTTAAGTATACCTATAATTTATGAGTACAATCTATCTGCACCGATTTGGGGTAAATTCGAAGATGGCTATGCTAAATTTCAGCGAAATGGTAAGTTCGGAGTGATAGGTAAAGATGGCAAGGAAGTCTCACCGGCCATATTCGAGAATCTAAAAAATTACAATAGAAAGTCTCTTTTCCCTGTCAAGAAGAAAGAAAATTGGGGCTTTTCAAATGGAGATCTTCAACTAAAGATTAAATACATCTATAAAGCGGCTGAAGCTTTTCAAGCGAATACTGCAATTGTGAAGAATGATACGGCGTATGGAGTAATCAATAAGGATGCGCAATGGGTGATAAAACCGCAGTATCGTTCAATATTTAGGTTGTCTGATTCAACCTTTGTTGTTAAGCGTGTTAAAACTGCGGTTGTGAATGGAACTGAAGAGGAGTTAATTCCTTTTGAATATGAATCAATTGAAGAATTGGACAACGGTTTGTTGAGACTGGAAAGGGAAGACGAGGTGTACTATTTTCACCTCTCAGAAATGCGTTTTATTCGGCCGAAACAATAGTAGAATATATGGATAGTCATTTAATATCATTGATTATTGCTAGAATGAATCGGCCTTTGCCAGGATATCATTCCCATAACCAAGTAATGAATCATCGTAAACCAATTGCCGACATAAATTTTGAAAAGCTAAACCCTAGAAAAAGCGCAGTGTTGCTTCATCTCTACCCGTTTCAAGAAAAACTGCACATTAGTTACATTGAGAGGCCCATATATAATGGTGTGCACAGCAATCAAATCAGTTTTCCTGGGGGAAAATTTGAAGAACATGATGAATCATTATTGCACACAGCGATTCGAGAAGCAAACGAAGAAGTGAATGTAGATCCAAAGGAAGTAGAGGTGATTGGCTCGCTTTCTGAGATTTACATTCCCCCAAGTAATTTTTTGGTCAAGCCCTACATTTCTTTTCAGAAAACTCGACCTAACTTTATAGCTGACATTCGAGAGGTGCAACAAGTAATTGAAACTCCTTTAGAGTATTTGTTAAGTCAAGAGTTGGGTAATCATCAAATAATACGAGGAACAGAGACGGCTCAAGTAAAGGGCTATTTAATTAATGGAAAGGTGATGTGGGGAGCAACAGCTATGATTACAAAAGAGTTAATAGACATTTGCAATGGTCTATAATATGTATCGTACAGTAATAAAATACAACAAGTAAATCCCGATTAAACTGAATATAATCTTGTAAGATCCTTTGAAATACCAAGGGCTTTTAGCAATATCTTTTCGATAGGCGTAAATTAAGCCACCAATGAAAACGGTTAAAAAGAAAAAAACAAATATTAATCGACCTGTAGTGAACATACTTTTACGTTTATAGTGTAGCGAAGTGTTATTGTTAAACTAAACAAACATTACTTTGAAAGTTATGTTGTAAAAATAAGTCAAATTTGAAGTGTAAATCTCTTAATCAAAACTAAAATGAACATTATTATTAGCGGAGCAAGCAAAGGCATAGGAAAAGAGCTTGCCATTCAGGCGGCTCAAAATGGACATAGCGTTCTAGCGTTAGCTCGGAATAAGGAGCTTTTGCAATCTCTTGAAGCTAAAAATGATTTTATCACTGCAATTAGCCTAGACCTAATTAGCGACGATTGTTCAAAGACTATATCTCAATGGGTAGATAACAATGGTAGGATAGATGTACTCATTAATAATGCTGGTCAATTAATTAATAAACCATTTTTGGAAACAAGTACCTCTGATTTTAAAGGTCAGTTTGAAGCCAACGTTGTATCCGCCATTAATCTGATTCAGGTGGTAGCTCCTTTTTTTATGGGAAAAGCACACATAGTAAACATTACAAGCATGGGTGGTATTCAAGGTAGCAGCAAATACCCAGGCTTGTCTGCTTACAGTGCATCAAAGGGTGCTCTGTCTGTTTTAACAGAATGCCTTGCAGAAGAATTTAAACAAAAAGGTGTTTCTGTGAACGCATTAGCGTTGGGAGCTGTGCAAACAGAAATGCTAGAAAATGCTTTCCCAGGTTACGAAGCACCTGTTTCTCCTGCTCAAATGGCTACATATATATTGGAGTTTGCATGCAGTGGTCACAAATTTTACAACGGACAAATACTTCCTGTAGCACTGGGTAATCCATAAATGTTTGATTTTTATTGCTCTATAATTTAGAGTAAAAAAGTTTAAAAATAATTGTTCAAATAGTATTTTCATATTACTAAAGTTGCATACCTTTGTCGTCCCGAAAAAAGTAGGGTTGGTAGAGGATGAAAAGGTGGTAAAGGGTGATTAAAAAAAGATTTATTTTTTCTTCAAAAAAACTTTCCACAATGATTTTTATTCGTAAGTTTGCCGC
>CAJQLW010000032.1 GCA_905479325.1 uncultured Flavobacteriales bacterium | reverse complement strand
AGGTGCCACAAACGCAAGAAACTTTACGCAGTGTGACTCTTTGCTGATGGGTAACAATTGTGGAGCACACACTTTTCCATACATTGAAGTTGGCAACCAAAGTTCAAAAGTAGAACACGAGGCAACAACCTCGAAAATTGGAGAAGATCAGATTTTCTACTGCAAGCAAAGAGGTATGGATGAAACCACAGCTATTAACTTAATTGTAAACGGCTACTGTAAAGAAGTATTAAATCAGCTGCCAATGGAATTTGCCGTTGAAGCTCAAAAATTATTAGAAATTAGTTTGGAAGGATCAGTCGGCTAAAATACTCAATGTAAAATGATTAATTAAAAATCCTATAAAAAGAAAAAAGTTACACTTTAGCCATCGAAATTGTTGAGTTATTTAAGGAAGTTCGAAAAAGTCACAAAGAATTTGATTTAACAAAGCAACTTTTAAGATCAGGAACTTCGATTGCAGCAAATATTGAGGAGGGAGATGGAGCTTTTAGCGATAAAGATTTTCATTACAAATTTTCGATAGCATACAAAGAAGCAAAAGAAACACATTTTTGGATTAGACTATTAAGGGATACAAGTTACATTAATGACGACAAAGCAAATAAAATGCTAAGTCAATTAACTGAAATATTGAAATTGCTCGGAGCAATATTAAAAACAATGAGAAACAAAACGAATGAAACATTTTACATTTCTCATTAAGAATTAAACATTATGATATCTATAAAAAACTTACACGCTTCCATTGAGGGAACAGAGATTTTAAGAGGTTTAAGCCTTGAAGTAAAAGCAGGAGAAGTTCATGCGATAATGGGGCCAAATGGCTCTGGTAAAAGCACTTTAGCTAGTGTTTTAGCCGGTAGAGACGAATATGAAGTAACGGAAGGTTCTGTAGACTTTTTGGGCAACGACTTATTAGACATGGAGCCAGAAGATCGTTCAAGAGCAGGTTTGTTCTTGGCCTTTCAATATCCAGTAGAAATTCCTGGTGTAAGCAACATTAACTTTTTGAAAACCGCCATTAACGAGGCGAGAGAAAAAAGAGGCGAAGAGCCAATGGCTGCAAAAGACTTCTTAGCTAGGGTGAAAGAGAAATCTAAATTGGTTGAGCTAGATGGAAAATTAGCAAACCGTTCGGTAAACGAAGGGTTTTCAGGTGGAGAGAAAAAGCGGAATGAAATTTTCCAAATGGCGATGTTAGAACCTAAACTCTCTATTCTTGACGAAACGGATTCAGGTTTAGATATTGATGCATTGAGAACAGTTGCCTTTGGAGTAAATCAATTGAAAACAACAGACAACGCATCAATTGTTATTACTCATTACCAAAGATTGTTAGATTATATCGTTCCTGACTTTGTACATGTATTATACAAAGGAAGAATTGTAAAAACAGGAACAAAAGAATTAGCTCTTGAATTAGAAGAAAAAGGGTATGATTGGATTATTAAGGATTTAGAAGAGGTTTCAGCTTAAGATATGGAAGTAGAAAACGCAATAAAAGACATGACTGCCAAAGACTCATTCCTTAGTCACTTTGATTTGTTGGACTTTTCATTTGACGAAGAATTTTCGTTAGATGCTAGAAACGAGGCAAAGGAATTGATTCAATGGTTGGATTTTCCAACTTCAAAAACGGAATATTGGAAGTATACTAGAGTCAACAAAATAACTAAAGGAAACTACAAGGTTGCCGCGCCTGAAAATGAGATCGAAATCGACTTATCGGTACCAACGAAAAACTGCGTTGTTTTAATCAACGGTTACTTCAGTGAAGAGTTAAGCTTTTTTGTACCACAAGAAGGAATTGAATTTTCAAGCCTTTCTGATGCAAAAAAGAGTAGCAATGTGTTGAAAGAGCATTTTAATTCGTTGGTTAAAAAAGATGAGATTTTTGCTGTGATTAATTCAGCCTACCATCAAGATGGTGCGTTTATGCACGTAGCAAAGAACGTTCAAGCGGAAGAGCCTTATTATATTTTGAATTTGGTTGACGATGAAAACGTTGTTTCAAATCCTAGAAATTTTATTTTTGTAGAGCAAGGAGCAAACGCCAAAGTGGTTTTAAAAACGATTAGCACTGCAAATAGTGGTTCATTCACCAACATGGTTTCTGAAATTATTGTTGACAGAAATGCTCATTTTGAAATCAATAAAATTCAAGACGAAGCGACTGATTCTTTCCAAATTGCAACAGAACAAGTAACTCAAGCCGACGATAGTACTTTTAAGATAAACACTTTCACATTAAATGGAGCCATTGTTAGAAACAACCTAAACATTGATTCTTTAGGTAAAAACACCATGACCTATTTAAATGGTTTGTACCCTTTAAAAGGAAAGCAGCACGTAGACAATCACACGTATTTATTACACCGTGAGCCAAATGGAGAGTCTCATGAATTGTACAAAGGCATTTTAGGTGACGCTTCTACAGGAGTTTTCAACGGAAAGGTTTTTGTTCACAGAGAAGCTCAAAAAACCAATGCATTTCAGTCGAATGCGAACATTGTGATGACCGATACTGCAACAATAAACTCGAAGCCTGAATTAGAAATTTATGCTGACGATGTAAAGTGTAGTCATGGTTCTACAACAGGTCAGTTGGACGAAGAAGCATTATTTTACCTTAGAGCTAGAGGGTTATCGAAAGAGAGCGCTAGAGCAGTTTTGGTGAATGCTTTTGCTTCTGACGTAGTAGATATGATTGGTGTAGAGGCGGTTAAAGACGAGATAGAAAAGTACATCGACGATAATTATCAGGGGATTAAATGATTTTTCTTTCTACGGCACCCTGAGTTCTTTATTAGGGCACTTCGGTACAATTAAAAATTGCCATTACATTTTTCTTTAACATTGAAAGTATCGAAAGGCAATTTTAAATCACTCAGTGCCCAAATAAAGAGTATCGAAGGGTAAAATAGAATATACGAAGTATGAATAAATTTAACGTTCAAGACATAAGAAAAGACTTTCCAATACTTTCACGAGAAGTAAATGGTAAGCCCTTGGTTTACTTGGATAACGGAGCAACTTCGCAAAAGCCTCAAGTGGTTATTGATGCGATAACTGGATATTATACCAACGACAATTCAAATATTCACAGAGGTGTTCATACCCTAAGCCAAGTAGCAACAACTGCCTACGAAGAAGCGCGCATTAAAATTCAAAAATGGATTAATGCAGAGCACCTAGAAGAAATCATTTTCACAAAAGGCACGACTGACGGGATCAACTTAATTTCAAATGCTTGGGGAAGAGCTAATCTTGAAAAAGGCGATGAAGTTATTATTACCGAAATGGAGCACCACTCGAACATTGTTCCATGGCAAATGATTTGCGATGAAAAAGAGGCCATACTAAAAGTAATTCCAATTAGCGATTCGGGAGAATTGTTGATGGATGAATACAAAAAACTGCTTTCGCCTAAAACCAAAATGGTTGCATTAGTTCACATTAGCAATGCTTTAGGAACGATAAATCCGGTAAAAGAAGTGACACGCTTGGCCCATGAAGTTGGAGCAAAAGTATTGATCGATGGCGCTCAACAAGTAGCTCATGCAGCGCCAAATGTTAGAGATTTAGACGCAGACTTTTACGTTTTCGGGCTGCACAAAATGTTTGGCCCGACTGGTGTAGGAATACTTTACGGAAAACGAGATTTATTAAACGCTATTCCTCCCTATCAGGGCGGCGGCGACATGATTAAAACGGTTAGTTTCGAAAAAACGACCTACAACGAATTGCCGCATAAATTTGAAGCTGGTACACCAAACATTTCAGCGGGCATTGCAACTGCGGCTGCTGTTGATTATATTGAAAGTTTAGATTGGGAGGCCATTCACATTCATGAAAAAGAACTGCTAGACTATGCAACTGAGGCATTAAAAAAGATTGATGGTGTGAGAATTATTGGCGAAGCGCCAGAAAAGGCTTCGGTAATATCGTTTGTAGTTGAAGGAATTCACGCATACGATATAGGCGTTATTGTAGATAAAATGGGAATAGCCGTGCGTACAGGACACCATTGTACTCAACCGCTTATGAATCGTTTTGGAATTCAAGGAACCGTTAGAGCTAGTTTTGCCTTCTACAACACAAAAGAAGAAGTTGATTTATTAATTGCCGCTCTTAAAAGAGCCATTAACATGCTTGTGAAATGACGATTAACGAAAGACAAGACGAGGTAATAGAGGAATTCGAAACGTTCGAAGATTGGATGGATAAGTACGAATACCTTATTTCGTTGGGAAAAGAATTACCCTTGATTGACGAGCAAAAAAAAATTGACGAAAACATTATTAAAGGATGCCAAAGCAGAGTTTGGTTAGCTGCCGAATTGGACAATGACAAAGTACAATTCACCGCAGATAGTGATGCAATTATTACGAAAGGCATAATTTCGTTGATGATTAGAGTTTTAACCGATTCATCACCGCAGGAAATTTTAGAAACAGAACTTTATTTTATCGATAAAGTTGGATTAAAAGAACACCTCTCACCTACTCGTTCGAACGGATTGGTAAGTATGGTGAAACAAATGAAAATGTATGCAATTGCATTCTCATCAAAAGGATAAGACTATGGCAGAAAAAAATGTAAAAGACTTAACTAAGAAGGATGTAGAAAATCAGGTAATTGATGTTTTAAAAACAATCTACGACCCTGAAATTCCGGTTAATATTTACGACTTAGGTCTAATCTATTTTATTATTGTTGATGATGAATTCAATGTTAAAATTGAGATGACCTTAACTTCTCCCAATTGCCCTGTTGCAGAAAGTTTACCTGAAGAAGTGCGGGTAAAAGCTGAAAGTTGTTGGTGCGTTAAAACAGCAGAAGTAGAGATTGTTTGGGATCCAACTTGGGACAAAGACATGATGAGTGAAGAGGCAAAATATGAACTAGGCTTCATGTAGGTGTCCAATGTATACTTAAATTTATTGAGTGAGATTAATATTTCAGAAGCGAACAGTTCAGAATAAAAAGCTAATTATCAATTAAAAATGTCAGACAAAATCGTAAATAGAGTAGCCAATAGTGGCTTAATTACTTTTAACCTCGAGGATTTATTTCCAATGGGAGAAAGAGTGCTTTACGACATAAAAGACAACCTTTGGCAAGAAATTGCCTTGAAAGAAAAGGATTTTCGGGAGTTTGTAAAAGAGCACGATTGGTCTCAATACCAAGACAAATTTGTTGCCATCCACTGTTCTGTTGACGCCATAGTTCCAACTTGGGCATATATGCTATTGACAACAAAACTTGCTCCTTTTGCCAAGAAAATAGTTTTTGGCAATCTACAAGATTTAGAACGTATACTTTTCGAAGAAGCCCTTTCAAAAGTTGATCCTCATGATTATATAGATGCAAGAGTCGTCATTAAAGGGTGTAGCGATAAGGAAGTGCCTGCATCTGCCTATATACGACTTACAGAAATCCTTCAACCTGTTGCTAAAATTTTAATGTATGGTGAGCCATGCAGCACAGTACCTTTATATAAAAAGCCTAGAAAGTAACTTACTTTATTAGTATCTCTTACCTTTTTTCTACTTGACTTTTGTCTTGTTA
>CAJQLW010000031.1 GCA_905479325.1 uncultured Flavobacteriales bacterium | reverse complement strand
GATAATACTGATGAACAACCTCGACAAAAATTACTACACGCGCCACTTCTTTCAGAATTTATTCTAATCAACAAAGATCAGTACGCTGCTCAACCTAAGGTAAAAGGTGGAGTTAAAAAATATCCCAAATCAAATACCTTCTATAATGTCGAACTTGAGGCATTATTCTCAACATCCACCTCTAAACAACTTTCGGGTGAATCAGAGAATTACTTGACTGCAAAAAGTCGTGGCGAAAAATCTGTAGAGCTAAGAACACTTGGACTAAACTTAATAGGGCAGAAGAAGTTTTTAATTTATGGTTTAGGACTTCAGCAAACACAATACACCGAGCGATTTTCTTATGCTATTCATATAGAAAAAAACAGGCTAGTTACTTCGTTCGACACCAATTACCGAGTAGTTAATGGCAATTTTAACAGTAACGGAATTCCTGTTTTACTCATTGAACAAGAGATCACTCAAAACCAGTTTGACGAAGCGTATACCGGAAAAGAGGTTGTTACCGGATTGAACACCTATAAGTGGGTTGGCATACCTATTTTTATTGGTATTACGAAAAGTTATAAAAACTGGCAGGCTCAAGCACGGTTTTCGATTATATCACAATTTTCGTATCAACAATCGGGTTACTTTTTGAATAAAGATTTGAATAGTTTAAGTGCTTTATCTGAAGACAATTTTAGCACTGTGCATTTTTCTAACAGAAATGATTTAAGCCTTGGCTACAGCTTCCACGAACAGTTTGCTGTTGGAGCCAAATACGCAATGTTACAAGACTTGAATTCATTTACAAAAGACTTCAATAGCCAAATTACTGGACAGTTATTAGGGATATGGATTCTATGGAAGCCATAGTGGAGCAGAATCTAAGTGCAGATGTTTAATAAAGTAATTAAGCTTCCTTTTCAAACTGATTAAGAATCTACCACCTGAGGAGATAATGACGCATAAAAAAAGGGAGAACTGATTTGCTCTCCCTTTCCTAGTTATACTATTTAATGTAAAATTAACTAGATAGCTTGAAGTTTACTGGAACGGTATACTGAACTCTTACCGCCTTACCTCTTTGCTTTCCTGGTTTCATTTTAGGAAGCTCATTGATCACTCTAACAGCTTCTTGCTCTAAAGCTTTTCCTCCAGGAACGCCTCTTACAATTGTTACCTCTCTCACCTTACCATTTTCGTCAATCATGTACCGAACAAAAACTCTACCTGAAACACCGGCATCTCTAGCCATTGCAGGATATTTAGTGTTTTTAGCAATAAACTTTTGAATTTCGACGTTTGTGCATTGATCCATTTCAGACCGTGATCCTGCGTCTTCACATCCCGGAAAAACAGGCATATCTTCCACAATTGTGAAAATTTCTGGCTCTTCAATCACCTCTTCAGGTTGCTCGAAAATCTCAGTTTCCATATCAGCTTCAGAATCTTCAATTTCAACTTCGTCTTCAATTTCCTTATCATCTTCCACAATCTCCAAAATTTCTTGTGGCGGTGGCGGTGGTGGCGGTGGCGGTGGCGGTTGGTTTTGTTGTGTAATTGGAATGATTTCGTCTTCAATATCATCCATTTTCAACTGTCCTAAAGAGCTAGCGCTTTCTTCGTATGTTTTCCATTCGAAGGCAATGAGCACAAAAGACAATGACAACACCAATCCTAGAGCGAAGAAAATGCCTTTCTTAGCTTCTAGATCAGCTTTGGGGTTCTTTTTGAGTTGCATATTATTACTTTTTCGATTAGCTAAGATAAGAAAATTTGATGCTCTTATCCAGAATTAATGTTTACTAAATGTTAAGTTTTTATTCGGCCTGCAAACAGCAAAGGAATTGTTAAACCAATGCAATTTGCAATAAAGTCAAATACATCACCTGTTCTATTCGTAATTAAAGTGTGCTGAACAATTTCAGTTCCCCCTGCCATCAAAAAACCAAACAAAATCAAAACGAATTTAGTTTGCTTTATTTTAGTTGACCAAAGTATTAAAAAGCTAAGTATACCGTACATAACAATGTGGGCAACCTTATCAGCACCTATCGGTGGTTTTATTTTTAACTCTTGTAAAGGAGAAAAACTCAACCAACAAATTATGAGAACCCATAAAAAAATAGGAACCCACCTTAGTAACTTCATTTAGCCAATTTCTGCTTGATACGCTTCAGCAGAAAGTAAGCTCTCCAATTCGCTAGCATCGGCTATCTTCACTTTAATCATCCAACCATTTTCGTACGGACTATCGTTTACAGACTCAGGAGTAGACTCTATGTTACTGTTTACCTCAATTACTTCTCCTTTTAACGGCATAAACAAATCCGATACTGTTTTTACTGCTTCAACCGTACCAAAAACGTCACCTTTCTCTAAGGTATCTCCTTCTGTTTCAATTTCAACGTAAACAATATCACCAAGTTCGCCTTGGGCAAAATCAGTAATTCCAATGGTTGCGATGTCGCCATCTACTTTAATCCATTCGTGGTCTGAAGTGTATTTTAAATCTGCTGGAATATTCATATTATCAATTTTATTTGTGACAAATTTATCGAAAGTAAATTATTGAGAAAGCGTAAAACGTAAACTAATTCCAGCATTTGTATTTGCCGTTGGAAAACTAGATGAAATAAGTGGCGTGTTTGCCACTCGATCATAGAAGAACCTCAAATTCAACTTACTACTAAACCTATAATCTGCGGTAAACTTGATCGAGAAAATCCGTTGACCTGTGGTTAACTCGTTTCTGTTTTCTACTATTCTCCGAATTACGGTTTGATTATCACGTATAGATATATCTGCACGTAAATCTAGATCGCTTGCTTTTTCTACTTTACCCACTTTGAACGGAAGTTTAACATTCGTCAATCGATATCCAAGACCAACAATATACTCCTTACCTACCACCTCTGTAACTTGATTGTTCGCAAAACTCAAAGAAACATTCCTATCTCTTCTCATTTCTAATCTGGTAAGCAAACTATTGTTCCAGGTCATATCCACATTAATTAATGGGCTAAACTGCTCGCTAATACTAGCTACGCTCAATTGCTTATCTGTTATAAAGTTACCATTGGCATCTGGTACAAATGGGGCATCATTTACTTCATCTGTTTCATATAACTGATTTCTTGTAAAACTTCCCACACTAAAGGTAGAACGGTATGCGTGATTTAATGTTACTGTTTTAAATAACTTCTTAAGTGCAGGAATTTTTGATAAACCGTCATATGTAATGTTCCAGTTTGGCATTGGTAATAACTTCGTAAAATCGCTAATTAACGTACTACTTGCACTTTGCCCAGAGTATGCGGATAGAAAAGAATACAAAAGTACGTCCTGCGATGTGGCTCCATAACCTTCAGCATACTGCTCATTAGCCTCTCCTAAAGAATCTGTAAACAGTGCTCTCGAGTTAGGGTTGGTGACTTGTAAACGTTGTGAAATAATTTGTCGGTTGGCTCTAAGTTGCGCAAAAGTCTCATTACTAAAATCATCTTTATCACTCTGAACAAAAGCGGTTTTAAAACTTAAAAAAGACTGACTATAGCTGCCATTAACAATTACAGGAGCGTCGAAGTTATAGAACCCGGTTGAGTCATCGAAAAAGAAGTTACGGGTAGTATTTTCAGATTCTCGCTTGCTAGCTTCTAATTGGATTCTTAGCCCTTGAATAGGCTGCAATGTGGCTCTTATACTAAATTGACTGCTAAAGGTTTTAGAGAAATCTCCACTAACAAAAACACCGTCTACCAACCAGTCTGCCCTGCCATCGCCGTCTGCATCATTTCTTGCACGCTCTAAAAAAGATTCACCGGGTTTCTGCAAGCCTGCTACGAAATCCCATCCAGGTGCGCTCCAATTTGGCCCAAGCCCCAACACGCTCATGCTTTGGTTGTAATTCGGTAAAACAGTTCCTTCAGTTTCGCTATAGGTTACGTTTACGTTCTGTAAACTCATCAGTGCCCAAAGTGAGTTATCAAAAAGGTAGCGCTTCAAGAAAAACTTCTTCTTGAGCAGTGTGTCGGGCTCTTCTTCTGTAGTTTCTGCAATTGGTTTAGCTTCAAATGCTGTGCTATCCTTGCCTTTTGACTCAAGTTCTTTTGCTCCCTCTTTCTCTTTTTTCTTCTTCTTTTTTTCCTTCTCTTCCTCTTCTTCCTCCTCGTCTAAAATCACATATTTATTGTCAATTTTAGGATCTTTTAAATCTCGTATATATTGAAATTTATTCAAAAATGCCTGAAAATTAACCGTTGCATTGATTCTTTTTGTGTTCGAATTCTGAATCGTTGCTCCTAAGCTAGGTGTTGTGTCTAAGGGGTTGCCTACCAAATCCCATGCATAGGTCGCTCCATATCTGGCAGATGAATTAATAAAATCTAAACCCGGAAGCTTGTTAATTGGAATGTTGTAGTTAATATCAAAATTATGTGTGTAGTTTGTATTGTCTCCGAAACCTTTGATGTTATTCCATACTTCTCTTTTATAGGCATCGTAGCTTTCTTCGTCTCTTTTGTCCACCGCTCCATCTGGCTCACCAATTAATGCTCTCGTTGAAGCTGAAAAGTTAAAAGTGATTGACTTTGTAAACTTATGTCTTAGTGTATATAGTCGCTGCCAGTTAAAAGCCTTTTGGTAAAATACAGGAGATTGATTAATGAATGTACCCGCAGAAGAATTGGTAATTGTTCTAGCCTGCCGTTCTTGATAATTTCGATCAAAGGAATTTTGAATACTAATTTGACTCGGAACAAAGTTAAAATTAAAGTCTTTTATCAACTCAAATACTTTCTTATCTAAAAACTTCACTTTCTTAAAAGGCTCAATGCTTTTAGCCTTGCCTGAGTATGCGTAATTAATTTGCCCCCTATACGTTTCTTGTAAGTCCTTTTCAGTGTTTACATTTCTTCTAAAAATTTGCGAATAAGCATAGGTAAATGAAAGGTTCTCAACATCGTAAAAATTTGATTTCTTTTTATTGGGTCCAGGGGTTTTTCGAACATTTGTAAAGTTGATGCTCTTTCTGCGGGTCACATCATCTGTTATTCGCTTAATGGAGTCTTTAAAATCTTCATTTAGCTCAGGAGAGCGGAAGTAGTCCTTGAGTTTTATGTCTGGATCTAAAGGGTTAAACTCAGGGCGAACAACGCTTTCAGATATGGAATAGTACATTGGAATGCTCACATTCGCTTGCTCTGGTAAAAATTTAGCTAGCTCTACACTTGCTGATAAGTCGTACTGCTGCCTTGTTTCTCTCTGCCGTTCGTTCAATTTTTGCTCTAAACTTCCCCAGCCAGGCGTACTGTAACTACCTGATAAGTTGACAGACCCTAAATCGGCAATTTGTGCTGTTGCCCTTGCGGTTGCAGCCCAACCTCCTTGATTGTTAAAGTCAGACAGTCGCAACTCATTTACCCAAACCTCAGCGCACTTTGCCAATCCGTCGTCAATAAATTCTATTGGTCCGCCCCTTCTATTCCTAACTCCTATCATAATTACTCTTACCTCAGCAAGATTCGGATTTCCTTTTACTCTAATGATGTTTTTCCCATCAACAGATTCATACGCATTGCCTATTAGAACTCCGCTTCCAGGACCAATTGTTAATCTATTCCTAGCCTGCTTAGCATTAATCAACTTGTCAAACTCTAAGTCAATATCATTGGCATCTGGCCAAACTTCTTCTGGCTGATTTTGACCAGGCAGAGTAACTTGAAGTGGCACTTCGTATTCGTAGTAATTATTTTCAAAATCAGTACCTAATCGAAGCACTACAGAAACATCACCATTATTTAA
>CAJQLW010000030.1 GCA_905479325.1 uncultured Flavobacteriales bacterium | reverse complement strand
CTTATTGGCTCATAAAAGCGGTAACTTGTAATTTTTCGTTTAAAACGAGCAGAGCGAATATGCAATTCATTAAATAAGCTCAAACGTCAGTAGAGTTCATATCGTACAACTACCGTACATTGTCAATTGCACACAATCATCTGTCAACTATAAATTGTCAATTGCTATTTGTCCATTTTCAATTGTACCTCATTCAACTTTAGTTGTAAGGAATCCTTTAATTGCATAAAGTCTGCTTTCAACGAATCAGCAATTGGCTCTGCCGAAGGGAAATCTTCTCTTAAATGATCCACTTGTTTGCCATTTTTCCAAAATCGATAGCAAACGTGAGGGCCTGTAGCTAAACCTGTACTACCTACATAGCCAATTACATCGCCTTGCCGCACTTGCTGACCTTCTTTTACGTTGCGCTTGCTCATGTGCAAATACTGTGTTTCGTATACGCTATTGTGTCGCAGTTTAACGTACTTTCCGTTGCCTCTTGTATAGCTTGATTTGATTACAACACCATCTGAAGTTGCCATAATGGGTGTTCCTCTGGGCGCGGCATAATCGGTTCCTAAATGTGCTTTCCATCGTTTTTGCACAGGATGGAAGCGACGCATGGTAAACCTAGAACTTAATCGACTAAATTTTAATGGAGATTTTAAAAAGGCTTTTCTCAAACTATTGGCTTCCTCATCATAATATTCAGAATTGCCCACTTTCTCAAAGTTAAAAGCATAAAACGAACGCTCAAAATGGTTGAATTCAACAGCTTCAATTTTACCAATACCAATCGATTCGTTATCAACAAATTTTTCCTCGTAAATAACCTTGAACCAATCTCCTTTTTGAATTCTATAAAAGTCGATTGACCACGCAAATATGTCTGCTAGTTTTACTGCCAAATAGGGGTTAGCGTTTGCCTCTTGTAAGGTTTGATAAAGAGAGGAGTTAATGATTCCCGAAGCAACTCTCGATTTACTAATTACTTCTTTTTGCCGCTGTTCTATAAGAATTGAATCTCTTAAATCATAAACAATATAATCTACCGCATCAATTTGATAAATAAAGTATTGAGCTTTCCGTAAACTGTCTTTTGAAAGTAGTAAGGTATAAGGTTTACCCACTGCCATTCGTCGCACATCAAAAATGGGTTTTGACTTTTTTGCCAACTCGTCTATGGTAACGTAATCAATCCCATAGGGCAATAAAATATTAGCAAGAAATTCATTCTTCTGAATGTTAGACTGCACCACCTCGAAAGAATCTATCGGTATTTCAAACAATAGTGTAGGAGCAGCAACCGTATCTTTTTCTACTGCAACAATTGGTTCTATTTCCGCATTCTGATTGGAACGGTAAATAAAAAGAACAACAAAAACTCCCAATAGTGCTGTTAAGCCAATACTAATCCATCTCAATTTCTTCTTCAACACTTACTTTTTTAAGAAAAATACATTTTCTTCTACCCATGCTTTACCCCAATTGGTGTGCTCTTCAGCTGACCATAATTCAGGGTAGAATATCCTTTTTTGGAAACGAGGCGGGAGGTATTTTTGCCAATTTGTGCCACCAGTTGCAGCAATGTCTTCTGGATCTTTTTGCAAGTATGTAACAGCAGATTTGTAGTGCATTAATGGCCAATTGATGTTCACATTTACATCTAAAAATTTTAATTGATTTTTTAGGTCTTCGTTGTTTTGCTCATCTGCACTTAGCGAGTGGTACAAGGCCAATATATTTTTATCAATGTACTCCGTAGCCAGCTCTTTAAATTGCTTTGAATACTTTCCTTCAAACTGTTTTAAGGTCAATGTTTTTTCGCCTGTGGCTAGCTCAGTAGCACCCTTTTTCCAGTAAATGTTTTCATACATTTCGTCAATGATCTCAGGCGTTGTTTCAATGTTTTCGAAATCTTTTTTATGGTCTTTGTCCACTAAGTTTTTAAAATCTGTAGCGCAAATTTCAATCATTCTGTATTGGCCAGATTGAAAGCCTGATGCCGGCAATAAGGCCATGCGAAATTGTAGAAATTGCTCGCGCTCCATACCAGTTACCATAATTTCGAACGAGGCGGTAAGGGCCTTAAAATAGTTGTTGATTCGTTTTACACGCTCCGTCAAGAATTTTCCTGTGAGGTTTTCTTTTTTACCCAACTGTTTCATTTCGTGAAGTGAAAGCTTGAAATACAATTCGGTAATTTGATGATACATGATGAAAATTTCTTCATCAGGAATTGCTGTTTTGGGAGTTTGTAAACTCAACAAAGTGTCCAAATGGATATAGTCCCAATAAGTTAAATAATCAGCGTAAATTAAACCATCTAAATACGCGCCAAGGTCTTGACCCATTGAAGAGTATTTCTCTTTTAGCGTGAGTATTTTATCAATGATGTCTTGCGGTAGTTGTTCTTGGTTTGCTGATTCCATTCGACGTATTTTTTGTAAAATTATGGATTAGAATCAGTCGGTTTGAATTGGTGGTGAATAGTTATTTACAATGGAAACTTTAAAAGCTAGTGCTGCATCTTTTAAAGTGAATATAAGTTGAGATTCAATCAGGCATAAAAAACCCACAGCAAGTTGATTTTACTGTGGGTTTTTAGGTTTTTTTTAAATTAATTCATCAAGCTTAATGTTGCACTTCCGTCTTTTGGTACGGCTTGTAGTTCACTCAATGAAAGGGTGAACTTGGCACTGCAGTTTTTTGATTCTGTAACATTGTTAGACAAGAATGAGTCCGAAAGTTGAATGTCAACAAAGCTGAATGATATTTTATCACCATTAACAGTTACAGTAATATTGGCGGTTTGGCTAGTAGTAAGAACGGAATACCACATTTTGTTATTCACTCTCATGTTGCTTACGTTAAATTCATCCGTGTTTATGGTTGCTCCTGTGCTAGTAGAGTATTTCAAGGTAGTAGAGCGGGTACCTCTCTCATAAAGGTTAGCATGCCATCTGAACTTGTCGCAGAGCTTAGTTGAATGCTATAATAATACTGCCCATTTGCATTATTGTCTGGCAAGTTTGTAACAAAAGCAGAGGTTACAGAAATTTGATCGTTTCCTGCTTTTACAGAATTGTTGTCAGGTTCTTGCACAGAGGTAGTGTCTCCTCCTATTATTGGAATAGTTGGACCTGCAGGAGTTACTTGTTCGTCTTCGTCCTTTTCGCAAGAAGTGAAGCTTATAAGTAGAATTAGTGATGCAAATAAAATTTTGATTTTCATAGTATTGAGTTTTATAATATGGTGCTAATTTGTTGTTTATTTCGAATATTTAAAATACGTAAATTGAATATCCGTAAAGTTGCCTAAAACTATTAATTTAGCTGTCTAAAGCATTAAAATTATGAATATATTTTCATTCGCTGTACACTTTGGTAGCGAAGAAGCCTGTCGCTATCATTTTAAGGAACAGCGAGATAAAGAAGGTGTTACTTGTAAAAAATGTGGAAACGAAGACCATTATTGGAAACAAGATAAATGGAGTTATGAATGT
>CAJQLW010000029.1 GCA_905479325.1 uncultured Flavobacteriales bacterium | reverse complement strand
AAATGTCGTAGAGTATCCATCGATATTCACAACATAAACTCCGTTTGGAGTAGCAGATAAGTCGATAACCTCAACATTGTTTTCTTGAAGATCTCTTACTTCTTGGAATACAATTTGACCCGTCATATTTACTATTTGTATGTTCTTAGCACCAGCTTGAGTAGTAAGAATGTTTAAGCCATTGTTTGCATAAAAAACGTTTCCAAATTTATTATTGATTTCAGCTAAACTAACTGTACAACCGTCGTAAGCGAACGTTCTAGAAGCCTCGCCTCTTTTCACAACTCCAGCAACAGTAACTTCTACGCTTAGTGTTCCTGAGCTCGCCTTCATTTCAGGAACTTCAACTGTTAATTGTGTTGCAGTTGCCGTAAGCACTTTACAAGCTACACCTCTAATCTCAACTGTATTGCTTGCAGGTGTAGGGTCAAAGTTAATACCTGTAATAGTTACTGTTTCACCACATTTTGCACTTAATGGCGAAAAAGAAGTAATTTCTGGATCCGTTTTTGGGATAGTGTTATACGTTGTACATGTTGTGTCGTTAGCCCCAACAACTGGAAGAGTTGTCCATGCGCAGATATCAAACGTTGTTACAGTAGTTGGTGCTGTAGCATTGTAAGTAATAGTACGTGTCGTTGATGCTCCAACAGCTAACTCGGCTCGTAATGTTCCTGTGATAGCACCAGGAGTACCACCATTAAATTGAATCATGTAAGGAATAACCGTTCCCGCTGGTAATGGAACTGAAGATGCATTTTTTATTTCAAATTGTAATTGTGCTATTGCTGACCCAACTTCTATTGTGTCACCTGTTCCAGGAACTGGATCCGAGATTACAACACTTTCACTTTCTAGTTTTAATGTAGCAGTAGATTTGGTATAAGTACCACATACAGTATCATTTGTATTATCTACATCATTAGGAGTTACATTATAAAGACAAACTGTAGAAGGAGAAGTAACCTGTAAAATACTGTCTAAGTTTATCGCAAACGTTTGAAGGTTTATGTCTGCACCAGCAGCAATTGATATTTGCGTGTTCGTTATAGTAGCTTCACGAAATACAGCTCCATTAACCGTCATTACGATTTTACCTAGAGAACCACCAGTAATAGTAGAGCTTCCAAAGTTTTTCATTTTTATAACAAACATTGAATTACCCAATGGAAGAATGGAAGAGCCATCAACAGGAGAATTAATTGCCGTTAAACCAACATCAACCTGAGCTGACATGTTAAATGAAAACGCCATTGCTAACGTTAAAAATAATAAGTTAAGTTTTTTCATAATTGTAAAATTTTAAAATTTTATTAAGCGCGCAAACTTAGTATTAATTATGTGACCTTTACATTTTTGAGCACCTTGGGTTGGGTTTTTTATTCTTAAAACCCTCTCAATATTCCTATCAACATAAAGGCGTTAGCATAATAGAACTCCTTAATGAGCGTTAGCTTGGCTAAGCCGTATCTTAGTAGCTTAATTTTTTATTAAAAAATAATGCGATACTTCATCTCCTTTTCTTTTCTGCTTTTTTCTTTTTTAGGCTTTTCCAATGGTCCAAATGGAGGCTATAAAGACAGTACAAAGCTCTCGATATCTGATAGCCTTTTAATGCGATCATTTACTGATATTGAATCTTTGCGACTGCTGGACAATGCTTTTTCTGAATTTAGTAAAACGAATTTCCTAGGTTCAAATGAATATTTGGATACATCTAAGGAGTGGAATTCTGAATTTGTGACTTTAAACGATTCAATTATTCGTAAACACTTAGATCAATTGGATCAAAACACGCCGTTTGCGCTTTCATATAATGAGCGGGTAAAAGCATTTATTAATCTTTATGGAAATAAGAAGCGATTACTATCTGCAAAGGTTATGGGACTTCAAGAGTATTACTTCCCCATGATGGAAGAAATATTAGATAAATATGATATGCCTTATGAAATGAAGTATTTGTCAGTTGTAGAGTCTGCTTTAAACCCGACAGCGAAAAGTAGAGTTGGCGCATCAGGGCTATGGCAATTTATGTATAGCACTGGAAAGATTTACGACCTTAAAGTTACCTCTTATAAAGATGATCGCTTTGATCCTTATAAATCAACCGAAGCGGCTTGTAAGTATTTAAGTTATCTAAATAAATATTACGATGATTGGAATCTCGCATTAGCTGCATACAACTGCGGCCCTGGCAATGTAAACAAGGCTATACGCCGGTCTGGCGGAAAAAAAGGATATTGGGAAATATATCCATACTTACCAAGAGAAACCAGAGGCTATGTTCCTGCATTTATCGCGGTAAATTATGTAATGAATTACCCAAGTGAGTTTAATATTAAAGCTATAAAGCCTCCTACGACTCACTTTGATAATGACACTATACATATAAAAGGGCCAATTACTTTTAGCCTCCTTGCCTCTACTTTAAATTTATCGTTGGAACAAATCGAATATTTAAATCCAATTTATAAACTAAACATGATTCCTAACGATGGAAAGCTTCATGTACTGAAATTGCCAAATGAACATTTGGGTGTTTTTATATCTAATCAAGACTCTATACTCGCTTTGTATCAACCAAAAAAAGATGACTCGGAAGAAGTATTGGCAGCTCAACAACAACTTGAAATTTACAGAGTTAGAAATGGTGATTATCTTGGAAAAATAGCAAGTCGATATGGTGTTTCTGTTAGAGAAATAAAAGAATGGAACGGCTTGAGATCAAACAATCTAAAAATTGGTCAACGACTTACAATTTATTCAAAAGGTAGTGCTCCAAAAACAACCGTTGCAAAAACAAAAATCAGCACTAATACATCAGGTGGTTATGAATATTACACTATTCGTTCGGGTGATACGCTATGGGATATTGCCAAAGCAAAAGGTTTAACTACAGCTCAAATTAAAACGCTAAATCGCAATCTAAATGAACGAAAACTAAAACCAGGAGATAAAATTATTGTTGGTAAAAAGGGATAAATATGTGTAAAAGTATTCTCGCAGTTTTCTTAGCTGGAATAACATTCATTGGTTGTGACTCAGATTCTTCAGATTTTAAACCCGGTTACTCTGGTAGTTTTGGAGAGTTAATAGTAGTAGTTCCTGAAGCTTTGTGGAACTCTCCAACTGGAGATAGCATCTTTTCTTTATTTAATAGGCCTCAACATGGCTTACCTCAAAAGGAATCTCCTTTTACTATTATACATGTTAAATCTGAAAAGTTTAGTAGTGTTTTAACGGGGCATAGAAACGTATTCTTTGTCGATGTAAAACAAAAGTATTCGGGTCAAGAGGCTACATATGTCTTGCAAAAAAGTAAATGGGCAAAAGGCCAAGTTGTGGTTGAATTTTCTGCTCCAGACAATGCTTCATTTCTAAAACTGCTAAGTTCGGATATTGATAATATTCTTGACATTTTTACTACAGCAGAAATGAATCGATTGATTCAGAAAAATAAAAAGTTCGGAAGCAAGGCGATTCGTAAAGAAGTTCTAGAAAGCCAAGGATATGAGCTGTTTGTTCAAAAAGACATGCGGCTTGAAAAGAATCAAGAAGGGTTAATTTGGATGAGACTTGAAAGAGAGAAACCGAAAGGTGGTTTTCAACACCAAATCAGCCAAGGTATTTTGATAGTTAAAAAGCCCTACAGTGCCAAATCACAGTTTATAGACTCAAACATTACGCTAACCATAGATTCTATTCTACAAATTGCAATTCCTGGGCCGAAGGATGGCGATTATATGGGCTTAGCCGATCAATATGTGCAGCCAAAGTATACCGAGGTTAACTTTAAAGACAATTTTTGTAAATCTTCATCTGGCTTATGGGAAATGAAGGGCAACTTCTTCGGAGGGCCATTTTATCAATTGACTTTGTTGCACCCCAATAAAAAAGAAATTATCTACCTATATGGATACGTCTTTGCACCTCAATTCAATAAAAGAGAATTCCTAAGGGAGGTGAAAGCCGTTATGCATTCAATTACCTTTCCGAAAGACTAGTCGAATAGTTCTTGGAGAACGGATAGCGACTTTAAACCAGCAACTCCTTCAAGATGAAGAGAATAGTATTTAAGAATTGAGTCTCGCAATATATTCCGATCGGTTTTAGACAACTGAATTTCAAAATTATAGCCATCTGCCATCAAATTACGCAACAATTTACTTTCATGAACTTCCAAATAATTTAAGTGAACGGGTCTAAGTATCGTGAACTGGCCTTCGTTTAAATCAAAAAATGACCTTCTGTTTTCAAGAAAATGATTAGAAGGCTCAATACCCAAATATCTCGTCAACTTTAAAAGAAAAACCAAATAAAAGTTTGGTTGATACCGCTCCTCAAATAAATCAATAGAAGAGGAAACAAAATCAAATAATGATTTTTGTGCATCATTTTCTTTTAAAGACTTAGCAATTATTTCAGCCAAAAAAAATGCAACAGCCGTCTGTTCCATCTTTCCTCTAATATTGGTTCTTGTTTTTAGTGTTTTCACATTTCGAATAGAGGCAAGGCTTGACTTAGGTGACTTATATGTTTCAACCTCAACCTCATTTAATGGAAACAACTGTGCCAGTTGACCTTTCTTTAGCCCCTTACTTCCTTGAAATACAAATGTTTCGAGTGCTCCTCTTTCGCTCAAAAACTTAACCATAAAGCTCGATTCACGAAACCGCACTTTCCATAAAAAAATAGCCTTTTGAGAAGCTTCCATTCAATAAATACTCGATAAATTACAAGAACGAATTTCA
>CAJQLW010000028.1 GCA_905479325.1 uncultured Flavobacteriales bacterium | reverse complement strand
AGGACCGGTAGGAGAACCTCCAAGCGTAGTATTTGCTCCTAAACAAATGGCTTGAGCGCCACCTGCATCAGCAGTTGGAAAAGGAATTACGGTAATCGTAACTTGATCTGTATTTGTACAACCGTTTGCATCTGTAACAGTAAGCGTGTATGGAGTTGTAGTTGCCGGAGAAGCAGTTGGATTAGCAATATTTGCATTGCTTAGACCTGTTGTTGGCGACCAACTGTACGTTAATCCTGCCACAGGCGAAGCTCCAATCGATGCTGTTCCTCCAGGACAAATTGCCTGATCTGCTCCTGCATCTGCATTTGGTAAGGTGATACTAATGGTTTGAGAAAACACAGAATCACAGCCTTGACCTGAAATAGCCGTTAATTCTACGGTATAATTACCGGGCGCCGTGTACGTATGACTTGGGCTAGTCGCAGTTGAAAGTGCTGAGCCATCACCAAAATTCCACGAATACGTTACCGGCCCACCTGTAATGGTAGTTAAGTTTGTAAAACTAATCGGAGTATTCGGGCATTGGTTATTGGGGAATGAGAAATTCGTTTGAGGGTCTGGAAATTTGAAGTTGTAGTTCAATATGTTTGAACTGGAAGTACAACCATTGGCTGAATTCACTAACTCTACTCTATATCGAACATCGTCGGTACAAGGCGTAAAAGTTTCCGTTAAACTTGTGTTCGCTGTACTTTGGTATAAATTAAAACCGGTTCCTATTGGGTACTCTCTAAACACTCTGTACTGCGCAGCAGAACCGGCAGGGTTTGGATTTGAAATGGCATTCCAGTTTACGGCAACATTAGTGGGATTAGTTGTGGCCTGCACAAAAAGGGTCGAAATTGTATCCTTTGCAATATTTTGAACTATTCCTTTACAGCCAGATCTGCTTCTCACGACGTAGTGCATTTGTTGATTATTTGCGTTCGCACCTACATGAGTATATGTACTGGTGCTATATGTTTTAACGCTATCTAAGAGTACAAAAGGACCGTTTCGATCGGTTGCTGAATAAATCATCCAACCTGTAAATGAGTTGTTAATATTCGGTGTAAGATTCCAATCCAATGTTACATCTCCATTTGCGGCGACATCAACACAGTTTACATCCGGAGATTCAATTACCGTATCACCCACAACTGTAATCGAGATAGTTGAAATATTCAAAGCAGGAATTGGACACTCATCATCGGTGGCGGTAATAACAAACGTATACGTATTTTGACCACTGATACAACGGTCCGTGAAGGATACGTGATTACAATCAGTTTGCCAATTAAATGTTGTGGTAACCCCTAACAAACCTTTAGCAGGAAGAGGCGTACTTAATGTTGCACAAGGCGGGTTTAAGCAGCCTGTTGTTGAAGTAAAGTTGGTACCGAATTGCTGACCTGTAGCTGACAGAAACACGCTATCTCCCAAATAAGGAGGAATAGTTGTTAAATTTAAACTTGCAACATCTCTTGCCGCAAGTGCAAATGTGACTAAATCACCTGCCCTAACAGTATCGTTGTATCGAAACCCTCCACTTCCATCAGGAAAAGGCGGATCAATTGTTGGCTTTGTTTGAGTGACAGAACAATTCCCGGAGATCACCGACTGTAATTCCCTTACAATTTCTGCAACTTTTTCTCCGCACTTATAAGCACTTACTCGAACAGCCGAAACATATTTCCCTGCTGTTGGAGAGTTCACTGTAATTTCTCCTGTAGCAGAATTTAAAGATTCAGGACCGGGAAATGGGTTGTTAAAGCTAAATCCTGGCTCAAAAGCAATAAAAGCCGGATTTACTCCCTCGTTGTATGCACCAGTAAAGCCATCTAATGGACTTGTCCATTCGTAAACTAATGAATCTAATTCATCATCTGTAGCATTGTGATTGTAGGTAAAAGAAGAACCTCGACAAATTAAACTCGTTGCCTTTTCTCTAAATTGAGGAGAATTGTCGATACACTGATTCGCGACTGATCCTGAATGAGGAAAGATTTTAGCACGCAAAGTAATGTCATGTGCATTGGGAGTTGTCGCTCCTAGCAAGTTGTTGTTTGCATTTCTTGCTGCCTGAGTATAAGTTACAATCCAACCTGCAGGAGGTGGGGTTCCATTCAGCCGAACAGGATTCATTACTCTTACATATTCAAAAACTATTTCGGGGTCTCCTGCAACACAAGAATAAGATTGAAAGCCAGGACTACCTATTCGACAGTTGGGTCCAATTTCTCCATCCACTCTTTGAGAGATATTTTCAGTTAACGTTAAAGTTTGCCCTACATTTGGATAGTTTTGAATACGCCAAGAAGTATTTGGACCTCCAGTTGCAGCGCCGCTGCAATCCCTATACGTTTTAAATGTAAAAATATATTCGCCTTGAGCATTACACACCCAAGTAACCTCCCCTCCCATAACATGGGTTGCATCTACTTGATTTGAAATCATCAAGAACGAAGACAACAATCCTAAATACAGTATAATCTTTTTCATAAAAAGTCTTAAAAAATCCAATTGCCTAAAGTAAGCATTCTCTTAATTAAGTTAGACGAAAAAAAGTGTAAAAACGTTGTGTGAATTTCATTTAAACAAAGCGTGAACATTTCTGTATTTTTGACACCTTTCAGAAAGAACCATATTTATGAACTTAGCAGGAATTATTTCAATCTCAGGTAAACCAGGTTTATCTAAAATTGTATCACAAACCAGAACTGGTTTAATTGTCGAATCACTACTCGATGGAAAAAGAACTCCAGTGCACGGCGCTGAAAGAGTTAGCTCTTTAGAAGATATTAGTATTTACACTTATGAAGAAGACCTTTTACTTAAAGATGTTTTCTCTAAAATGTTTAAAGCTGCCAATGGTGGAGCCGTTTTATCACACAAATCTTCAGCGGCAGAGTTGAGTGCTTATTTAAAAAAAGTGCTTCCAACGTATGACGAGGAAAGAGTGTATGCTAGTGATATCAAAAAACTAGTTCAATGGTACAATCTACTTCATTCTAAAAACTTATTAATAGAAGAGAAAGAAGAGGAACCAACTCCTAAAAAGGAAATAAAAGGAGCTGCAAAAACATCCGCTAAGGCGAAACCAAAGCCAGCTGCAGCAAAGGCACCGAAAGCATCGGCTAGCTCTTCTGCAAAGGGAAAAAAAGCTGCACCTAAAGGAGCCGCAAAAGGACGTTAAAAATTACATAATGAGCGTTATAGAAAAACCTAATCGCACTTTCTTAAGTAGTGAATTAAGTTTTACTTGGGAAAACTTAAAACCTTACTTCGATAACTTGTTGAGCCGAGAAATTGAATCTAAAGCTGATTTGATGCAATGGTTAAACGACCGCAGCGAATTGAATGCCGTTTTAGAAGAAGAATTTGCTTGGCGCTACATTCGAATGAACATCGATACAACTAACAAAAACCTGCAAGAGTCGTTTCAGTTTTTTGTTGAAAAGGTAAACCCAGAAATCGCTCCTTTTGAAAATAAACTCAACCAAAAACTTTACGACTCTGATTATAAAAAAGAACTAACTGAAGACGGTTTCCCAATTTTATTGAGAAGCGTTGCCAATCAGATTGAGTTGTTTAGAGAAGAGAACATTCCTCTTTTTACAAAATTAGAATCTGAATCACAAAAGTACGGTGCCATTTCTGCGGGATTGAGCATTGTATATAATGGTGAAGAATTTACCTTACAAGCTGCAGCTAAATTTCTAAAAAACACCAATCGAGAAATCCGAGAAGAAGTTTACTACTTGATTCAAAATAGACGATTTGAAGAAGTTGAAAAACTAGACAATCTCTTCAACGAGCTCGTTGAACTTCGACAACAAGTTGCCCAAAACGCAGATTTTGAAAACTACCGTGATTACATGTTTAAATCAATGGGACGATTCGATTATTCGGTGGCAGATTGCGAAGCATTTCACGAGTCAATTAAAAAACACTTGGTGCCGCTGTTAAAAGAAGTAACGGAGAAGCGCAAAAAAATGCTTGGTCTTGAAACGCTAAAGCCATGGGATTTAAGTGTCGACATAAACCTGCAAGAACCTTTAAAACCATTCGATTCGGGAGAGGAATTACTCGAAAAAACAATTGCGTGTTTCGATAAAATCGACCCATTTTTTGGTGAATGCTTGCGCGAAATGAATCGTAAAAAACACCTCGATTTAGAGTCAAAAAAAGGAAAAGCACCAGGAGGGTTCAATTATCCGTTATACGAATCGGGCTACCCTTTTATATACATGAATGCGGTAGGATCCTTTCGCGACATTGTTACCATGATTCACGAAGGTGGACATGCCATTCATTCAGTACTAAGCCATGAATTAGATTTAGTCGATTTTAAAGGTTTAACCTCTGAAATTGCTGAATTAGCATCTATGAGCATGGAGCTGATTAGCATGGACAATTGGGATGTATTTTTTGACAACGAAGCAGACCTAAAACGAGCTAAACGAGATCAATTAATAGACATTTTAGGAACTCTACCATGGGTTGCTACCATTGACAAATTTCAGCATTGGATTTACACCCACAAAAACCATACGGTAGAAGAACGAAACAACTATTGGCTGGAACTTACAGAAGAATTTAGCTCAGGTGAAGTAGACTGGACAGGCGCAGAAAAATTTAAAGCTTCGCAGTGGCAACGCCAACTGCACTTATACGAGGTGCCTTTTTACTACATTGAATATGGAATGGCGCAATTGGGAGCCGTAGCTCTGTGGAGGAACTATAAGAAAGACCCAAAAAAGACAATACAACGATATAAGAATGCGCTTTCATTAGGTTACACCAAATCAATCGGTGAGATTTATGAAGCAGCAGGAATAAAATTTGACTTCTCTAATGAATATGTTCAAGAATTAAGTCATTTCATTTACGAAGAACTTCAACAAACATTTAAAGATTAATTACAAATGAGTAATTCAGCATTGCACGCCATTTCGCCAATCGACGGAAGATACGCTTCTAAGGTAAACCAACTTTCAAAATATTTTTCAGAAGCAGCTTTAATTAAATATAGAGTAAGAGTTGAAGTGGAATATTACATTTCGTTGAGCAAAGTTCTTCCGCAATTAGCGAATGTAACTGAAGCGCATTACAAAGCGTTACGAGAAATTCACATCAACTTCAACGATGCTGATGCAGAGCGAGTAAAGGAAATTGAAAAAACGACGAACCACGATGTTAAAGCAGTAGAATACTTCATTAAAGAAAAGTTAGCCAATACCGACTTGAAAGAGCAATTGGAATTCATTCACTTTGGACTAACTTCTCAAGATATAAATAACACTGCAATACCGCTTTCGCTGAGAGATGCCATTGAAGATGTTTTTTTATTGGAATTAAACGAAGTAATTTCTGAATTGAATGCGTTTGCCATAGAGTGGAAAGACATTCCAATGCTGGCAAGAACTCACGGGCAACCTGCCTCTCCTACACGGTTGGGAAAAGAAATAATGGTATACGCCGACCGATTAAAAGAGCAATACAATGGATTAATTAGCACGCCATTTTCTGCCAAATTTGGAGGCGCTACTGGTAACTTTAATGCACATTTTGTGGCCTACCCAGCCATAGACTGGGTTGAGTTTGCGAATGAATTTGTAGACGACACCCTAGGGTTAACAAGAAGTCAAATTACCACACAAGTAGAACACTACGATAACTTGGCAAGACTGTTTGATGCACTCAAACGAATCAACACCATACTTATTGATTTGAATAGAGATGTGTGGACCTACATTTCTATGGATTACTTTAAGCAAAAAATTAAAGAAGGCGAAATCGGCTCTTCGGCTATGCCACACAAAGTAAACCCAATTGATTTTGAAAATTCAGAAGGTAATTTAGGTATAGCCAATGCTTTATTTGAACATTTGTCAGCGAAACTTCCTGTTAGCCGATTGCAACGAGATTTGACAGATTCTACCGTTTTACGCAATGTTGGAGTTCCTATTGCGCATAGCTTGCTCGCCATTAAATCACTGCAAAAAGGGTTGGGTAAACTGCTCATTAACGAAGATAAAATTCAGGCAGATCTTGAAAACAACTGGGCCGTAGTGGCTGAAGCAATTCAAACAGTTTTGAGAAGAGAAAATTTTCCAAAACCGTATGAAGCACTGAAGGAGTTAACTCGAAAAAATGAAAAAGTAACGTCGGCTTCAATTGCTAACTTTATTGATGGGTTAAGTGTTTCAGATGAAATTAAAACGGAATTAAAAGCAATAACTCCTTTTAATTATACCGGGATAGAATTATTTTAGCACTGCCGCTGAATTCTTGATATTCATCCTTCTCTTTTTGGGAAAAGCTTCTTGTTACATGGAATTTTATGATAGCAGGCTCTACCTTGCTAAAAATGGAGTTTATTTTATTAAATTCACCTTACTAAACGGCAAGCATGGATAACATTCCTTTTTTAGAAGACGATTCTGTACATGAGAAACTACTTAGCGCCTTATTGGAACCAATTGCCAATGAAGTAGTAGAGCAGAAATTATACCTCAAAAAAACAGATGAGTTATACCTTTCTTATGTAGCGAAAATCAATAGAATTGAAGGTGTAAATAGCACAAGCAAGTACATCAGTGAAACACAATGGCTCAAAAAAGAGCTTTACGATCAACTTGAATTCGAGTTCCCGGCAAAACAAGATACCTCAATCTTTAACTATTTCGAAACATTTTTTGAAAAATCTTTACAGGTTGCAGAAAATATTGCTGAAGAGGTAATTGAAATTCAAAAAGCGGAACGATTCAAAATACAAGAAAAAGATAATGGCTCTTTGCGTTTCCAAAAAACATTTAAGCAGTTCTTTTTCTTTTTAAGTAAACTCCCACAACAAACAGCTAATCTTTTTCGAAAAGAAAAAAAAGCGATTCAATACTGGAACCATAAAATTCCAATGAGGGCAATGGTGCAGCACCATTTTCAGCAAGAATTGGTGCAAAAAAGTTTACCTTATTTCAACGAAGTACAACAATTAAAATGTGATGCAAGAAACATTAAATGGACAATCAACAAAAACATTAAAAAGGAGGTAGCTGCCTTATTAGACAAAGACGAAATAAATTTCGATGAGCTAAAAGAGCACCTGCAAGCAATGGCTGAGCAGAAAAAAATACAAGAAGTTTTAGAAGACTTTGATCAAAAACTCAATATTTGGAGGGCTGAGAAGAAGAAGAATTTCGAAGAAAGTCTAGTTCAATTTAAAAAGAATGTAGAACTCGTGGATACGATTGAACTCGATTCAACCATCTATTCTGCCTCTTCCTTAAAAAGTAGCAGTGATAATGCACAGGTTGAGTTTAAGAAAATTCTGAACGGTTGGCGAAATACGCAGTATGCACAGATTGATGATTTTCAGATAGATTTAGAACTTTATCAATTAAAATATAGCGGTTTAACGCAGTACTATTTACTTGAAAGTGGTTGTAAAACAAGAGTTTTAAAAACCAAAACAGAGTTTGTTGACACCATTAAAACAGAAATCGAAACAGTAATTGGGAAATTACAACTGACCAAAAGCAAAAAGGAAATCAAGGACTTACTGATTCAAGAGCGCATCAAGTTGCACCATCAACTAGAGAAAAAAAGTGTTCCGGCAGCCATTACTGCGCTGTACGAAAATAACTTTCCGAACATGCTGGAACGCTTGGAAACTAAAATTCGTGCTCAGCTTGACCTGATGAAAGTCAAACGTATTATTTACAGCAAAGAAACATATGATGCGCCAATCCCAAAATCAAATCTTAGTCATTTTAATCCAAAAGAATTAGTAGAGGTTGACTTAATTACACCTTTTTCAAACAGTTTGCTACAACTGAAAACAGCCATTAACGACAAACTAAATTCTACCGAATCTGGTTTGCGAGATTTAACCGGAATAGTAGATTACAATTTAGACGCGGCTACAAATTCTGTGGATGGAGATTTATCGCTCGATGAAATTAAAGCCATTGCCAGAGAAGGTTTAGAGCGAGCTTGCTCAAAAACCGAAGGCTTGGCAAATGAATTAGAAGGGGTTTCTGAAATTATTAGAGTTCAACTAAAACAGCAGTTAGACCATCTAAACAAAGAACTTTTAAGGCTAACTAACAATGAAAACATTACCAGCTTACGGCTTAAACTAGCCAAAGCAAAAGCGATTGAAAGAACTGAAGCGTACCGAAAAGAAATATTTGACAAGGTCCGGAATTTTGTGCCAATAGCGATTCGGTTTGGTAAACAAAAATTTTCTCGACTGCAAGAATATGTTATCGCTTTTCAAGAGCGAATTGGTCTGGTAGAATCAAAGTCAGAAATGACAACGGAGCTTTCAGATTTTTTGCTGCAGTCGGAGAAAGCTATTCAACAGCTCCCTTATGTTTATAGAAGGTTGTACGAAATTAAACCTTTAGAGGAAGAGGGGTTTTTTGAAGGAAGAGTGAAAGAGGTTACTCAAGTAGAAGAAGCCTTTCAACACTGGGAGTCTTCTAACATTTCGTCGGCAGTTATTGTGGCTGAAAAAGGAAGTGGCACGAGTAGTTTATTAAATCAATTTGTAAGAAATCATCAGGAGGCGCATATTTTAAGAAAAAAAATGACTCACACAGCTTGCTCTGCAGAAGCATTTTCAAGTTTTTTTAGTGAGTTGTTAGAAGATGAAACACTTGTTGACTTCAATTCAGTTGTGGCAGCATTAAACCAAGGTAGTAAACGAGTTATTATTGTAGAAGACATTCAAAATTTTTACTTAAAAATTCCAAATGGTTTCGAAGCAATTACCTTATTATTTGAATTGATTTCGCAAACAGCTAAAAACATATTTTGGTTGGTGAGCACCAGTTCGTTTTCGTGGAGTTATTTCCAAAAAACAATTGCCATTGAACGGTATATTCGGCACAAAATAGTGCTTCAACCTTTAACCAACGAACAGATTGTTAAACTCATTATGAAACGCCACAGGGTTAGCGGCTATAATTTAAAGTTCGACGATAGTCACAATCACCGTAAAGACATTCTTTCTTCCATCAGAAAACCGGTAGATTTAAGTCAAGAAGGACTGAAAAAGTCATTTTTTGCTGAACTAAATGCATTCGCTCAGAGCAACCTTAGTCTAGCCTTATTGTATTGGCTCCGATCAACCATTTCGTTCGAAGACAATACCGTGATTATAGGTAAAATCAAAAACATTAAGTTCGATTTTTTGACATCACTTGATTCCAATAGCATTTTTACATTGCACAGTTTGTTGTTGCATGACACCTTGAGTGTAAAAGAACATTCAGAAGTTTTTCATCAAGCAGAAAGGCAAAGTAGGATGACGTTGATGGTTTTAGAAGACAGCGGTATTCTGGTTTCACAAGATGGAGAATTTCAAATCAACCAGCTTATTTATCGCCAAGTTGTTAACGTATTACAAAACAAAAACCTAATCCACTAATGAAGAAGATTCTTGTTTTACTCGTTTTTACTGCTACTGCTCTATTTGCCGTTTCCGCTCAAGATTCTGCAATTGCAAAACAATCGGATACTCTTGAATATGAGACTTCGACTATCGATTCATTTTCGGTTGAGAAAGTGATTATGCCTGACGAATTAAGGGCATTCTTATCTCGAAAAGATACCTCTCAAAAAGTAATCGCAATAAAAGAAACCATTGCACCCGACGTTTTTGCAGATACTCAACGGGTAATTATTTACGACACTATTCAGGTAGTTGAAGAAAGCACTAAAAAAGAGATAGAATCATCCAGTTCTATTCAAGATAAATTACTTCCCAATTTAGCTCCAAAAGAAAGCGTGACTCCACTCGGCGAAATCATTTCTTTTCAAAACATATTCTGGTCGCTGATTATTTTAATTGCCACCTACTTTTTAATCAAGGCCCTAGTGGTAATCATAGAACGTTTTGCCGAAAAAAGCACCAACTACAGAATTACCTTAAAAAGTTTATCTCCTTTTGTGAGAATTATTGGGTGGATTGTTGCCACCATTTGGATTGTAGAAGGTGTTTTTGAATTAGATAACGATACTCTTTTTGCCTTTTTAGCTTCAGCGGGATTGGCCATTGGCTTTGCCTCACAAGATATATTAAAAAATATTTTTGGTGGAATAATGATTCTATTCGACAAGCCCTTTCAAGTTGGAGATAAAATAGAAGTAGGCGCAATTTATGGGGAGGTGAAAGAAATTGGACTCCGATCAACAAGAATTGTCACCAAAGATGATTCATTGGTTTCTGTGCCAAATGCAGAAGTGGTGAATACAGCAGTTTCTAATTCAAATGCCGGCGAAGCCAATTGCCAAGTTGTGGCAGAAATATACTTGCCAATAGATACGGATACTAATGCCGCCAGATTAGTAGCAACAGAAGCTGCACAAATTTCAAGATATATTTATTTGAATAAACCTATTACCGTTTTATTCTTTAATGAAGTAATGGAACGAAAAAGCTACTTAAAAATGAGAGTAAAAGCTTACGTTTCTGACATTCGGAATGAATTTGCGTTCAAAAGTGATATGACCGAGATTATCATGAAAGAGTTTTTAAAAGAAGGAATCTTTAAAAAAGAAGACGTACAATAACTGACCAGTTTTTATGAGAAAGAAAATCAGCAAAACACTTATCCCGAAGGTCAATTTTAGAAAATTTACTGAATTATCTTCGTTTAAAGAAACCATTGGTCAAGCTCCAGGCACACTTGTTTACACGGGAAATAAAAATGAATCAGAGGTGCAAGTTGAGCTATACAGCTACAACAAAGAGGAAATTGTACGTGTAGGTGGAAAAAATATTGACGAAGTAAAGGGCTCAAAAGGCAAAGGAAGAGTTGATTGGGTAAATGTAGATGGACTGCATAACGTTGAGTTAATTAATCAAATTGGAAAAGAGTATAACCTTAACTCCTTGGTTTTAGAAGATGTTTTACATGTCGATCAACGACCAAAAATGGAAGATTTTGGCGATTATATCTTCTTTACCATTAAAATGTTTTACAACAATCCAAACGGAGAGCTCGAGTTTGAGCATGTGAGTTTTGTTCTTGGTAAAGAAAGTGTTATTTCCTTTCAAGAACGACCAAAAGATATTTTCGATTTAATTCGAGAACGGCTCACAAACTCCTACGGTAAGATTCGTGAAAAAGGAGCAGATTATCTCTTCTACCGTTTTATTGATACCATTATAGATCACTATTTTATTGTGCTCGATAAAATCGCTGAGAAAATTGAATTACTTGAAGACGAAGTAATGGAAGACCCATCGACCAAAACACTTCAAAAACTTCAAGGTGTTCGTAAGGAACTCATTTATTTAAGAAGATCGATTTATCCTTTACGAGAATCCATCAATACCATTTTAAAAAGTGAGAGTTCACTGCTAAGTGCAGACACTGAGCGTTTTTTTATGGATGTATACGACCACACCGTACAAGTAATTGAATCGTTAGAAACATACAGAGATTTACAAAGCGGCATAATGGATTTATACATGAATACCGCCAGTAACAGAATGAATGAAATCATGAAAGTACTGACCATCATGAGTACCATATTTATTCCGCTAACATTTATTGCCGGAATTTATGGAATGAACTTTCAACATATGCCAGAATTGGGCTACAGTTGGTCTTACCCTGCAGTTTGGGTTTTAATGATTGCACTTGTTATTTTCATGTTAATACTGTTCAAGAGGAAGAGGTGGCTCTAAGGACGAGAGGTTATTAACAATTTCTTAAAATAGTTAATAACTTTGTTGATAAGGATATTTCCTCGCTCCGAACAGCCGCTAAAAATCCGTCTACCTTTGATACAATTAGTTATTAATTTATTGTATCCATATGTTCACTAAGATCTTCGGAAAGAAAAAACTCAAAGAAGACAAGCTTGCCAACATTTTTGTAAACTCTGTTTTACAAACTGTAGATGAGTGCTTTTCAGACATAGTTGGAATTATAAACGAGTCTCCTGAGTTTGTTCAACCACCAAATATTGAATCAGATAATGATAGTAAGTTTTTACTAATTGTTATTTCTGCAAACTTGAAAGAAATACCTAAACATTTAGAGGCGCATCAAGACAATAGAATGATTAACCTAATCATTACCAAGCTATGTGGTGTTTTTGATGTTAACTTCGATAAACTAGAGGGAATTTTACGGGAGTATCAAAGTTACTTGAGTAGAGTGAACCACCCATCTAACAACAACTTGTACGCCATATCGAAAGCTGTGTTTTTTAAATATGAACTTGGACAATACCAAGAAGATTATTTCAAAAACATGAACTCTCCTAACCCACTTTTCTTAAAAAGGCTAGATGAAGCTATGAAATTGTTTCTTTTCAACTGGGCAGAAACAAAAGACAATTACCAAATTGTGGAGTAACAGCTAACGCTACTCTTCCCTTAATAAATTAGAAGTATTGGCTTGGGCGGTGGGCATAATGAGTAAATCGTTAATGTTTACATGGAACGGCCTTGAGGTTACAAAATAAATAGCTTCGGCAATATCTTGCGCTAGCAATGGCTGGTAGCCGTTGTACACAGAATCTGCTCTGTCTTTATCTCCATCAAACCGAACGGTAGAAAACTCGGTATCTACCGCACCCGGACAAATTGCCGAAACTTTGATTTTATGTGGTAATAAATCCAACCTCAAAGCTTTCGTTATTCCTTCAACTGCATGCTTTGTTGAGCAGTAAACATTTCCTTTAGCATACACTTCTTTGCCTGCAATGGAGCCAATATTCACAATATGACCTGATTTGCGCTCAATCATTAACGGCATAACTGCTTTTGATACATACAGCAAGCCCTTAATGTTGGTATCAATCATTGTTTCCCAATCTTCAACTAGTCCATCTTGAATGTCAGAAAATCCTTTTGCCAGCCCTGCATTGTTGAGCAACACATCAATGTTTTTCCAAGTAGCAGGCAAACGATCTACTGCTTCGTTCACTGCATCCTTATCACGTACATCAAAATTTAAGGTTATCACCTCTGCAGAATACTGCTCCATCAAACTCGCTTTCAACTCTTCTAATCGTTCTGCTCTTCGACCTGTAAGAATTAAGTTCCATCCATTTTTGGCATAAATTTTTGCCGTAGCTTTTCCTATTCCAGCCGTAGCTCCTGTTATTAGAATTGTTTTTTTCATCGTCCGTAAGTTTCCGCGTAAGTTTTATAGGGTAATGTTTCCAAACTCGAAATTATAAAAAGCTGCACAGAATCTCGTGCTGTTACCTTCAATTCTGATTGATTTTTTACAACCATAAAATCATCTTGCCAAACGGTTTCATTTTCCACTTGAAACTCTCCTTTCACAAGGTAAATCGAATTTATTTTCTGAGATTTTAAAGCAATTACATGCTCACCGTTCGGTATAAATTTTTCTATAATCTCCACTCCTTCGCTTTCCATTTGCAATGGCGAACCTTCACCACGATACGTTTTAGTCCGTATTCCATTTGACTCCACTACGGGAAAAACAGTGCCTTCATAGTCATTATAACTAGCCGGTTGTTGAATGCTTGCATTCAAATTAGGATCGAACCAAATTTGAAACAAGTGCCCTCCGGCATTAATTTTTTCTGAATGAGATATTCCGCTTCCGGCTCTAATAATTTGAGCTGCACCTTTGTCTAACCTTCTCCATTCCTTGTGTGCCGTATCGTAATGCTCAATAGAACCCTCCGTAACAAACGACATGATCTCAAAGCCTTGATGCGGATGCAAACCAATGGTACTTCCATGATCTGACCAAGCGTGTGACCAATAAAACAAATTGGAATAGGGCTTTAACTCTCCACCTTCTCTTGGAAAACCTATTGGTTTATTTTCTAAAATCTCTCCTCCGTTAAATTGCCCTGAGGCTTGGTGTGCTTTTCTAATTATATGTATCGACATTTATTTTGTTGTTAATGCTAAAAAAAGGGACCATTGTCCCTTTTAACTCTTTATATTCTATTTTGTTTACTCCTTCAAGCCATAAACCATCTGCAATTCTTCAAAGGTTTTAGGATCGAAGCCAGCTATTTTTGCAGCCGGAGGAATAATCACAACTTTATAACTCCAATTCCTTGCAGCTAAAAGTGTTGGTGCGGAACCTTGCAAAGTAACAGTTACAAATAAATTTACCACACCAGGCCCAATTGAATGAGAATGACTAAAAATATTATCAGTGTAAGGCATTGCTCGCCAAGTTGTAGCTCCCGGGGTTGAATTATCTAGCGTTTCAAAAACTAAAACAACTCCTTGAGTCAAAACCGTAGCATTAATTTCAGGTACACTTATGGTGTTACCAATGTAATTTGCACCTGCAGGCCTTACCCAGGTTGATGAATCAACCGCAAAAGTATAAGTTTGAATATTCGCCACACCATCTCTTCCATCAACACCATCAACACCATCTTGACCCGGATCTCCTTGTCCTGCCGGCCCTATTGGTCCTTCTGGGCCTACCGGTCCTGCGGGTCCTGTATCACCATCTTCAGGGGTACAAGCCACTAAAAACAAAACGGCCATTGATACTATTGAAAGTGTTTTTTTAAGTGTAAACATGTTTCTACGTTTTTAAATTTTCAAGTTCAAATATAAACTTTCTTATTGCTATAATTTGTTTGTTGAACTGCATATTTACGAAAGGGAACAAAAAAAGGGACACATTACTGCGTCCCTTTATCGAGTTCATTAATTTTAAATTAATTCACATCAAACTCTTTTATGCCATAA
>CAJQLW010000027.1 GCA_905479325.1 uncultured Flavobacteriales bacterium | reverse complement strand
CGGAGCAAGAGCAAAGTAAACTTCCTCTCCTGCATCATCAAAATCTAAATCATTATTCCAGTCAATCCAAATTTTTGTGCCATACGTGTAACCCGTCGACAATGTAATGTCTACAGCAGCCGTTGTGGATTGGGCTACGTTTCCTACTAAAGCAGAGTAATCTCCATAGTTTCCGGGCTCTGCACCTGTAGTATTATTAACAGTGTCAAAGGATACGTTGGTTATTCCTTGACCATCAACAGATGAAGGAGCAGGAGTACAATAACCTGTAAAGAAAGAACTTGCTACCCAACCACTAGTATCACCTATGGCGCAAATAGCACGCACTGAGTAATCGTAATCTGTGCTTGCCATTAACCCTGTAATAGTATATGATGAAGTTGTATTCACGATTGCTGAGTTAAGAGAAGTACCAACAGTATAACCTGCGGTATCCCATTCAACTTCCCATTGTGTCGCAGTGCCGTTTTCAGTCCAAGTTACTCCGGCAGTAGTAAAGCTTAAACCAGTTGTTGCAAGACCAGAAACAGCTAAACAACTTGGTGTTTCCTCCACAACTACGTCGTCAATAGCTCTATCATCATCAAATAAAGTTCCATTGTTTTCATCAACAACAAATCTTAATTGGATTGGACCGGTAATGGTCAATTGAGATAAATCAACAATAATTTGCTCCCAAGTTCCACCTAATGAATTGGTGTCACTAAAGAAGAGAGAATCATTCCATGATGCTCCGTCATAGACATCTACATGAAAATCAACGTTCCCGTTAAGATTATTCTCATTGTCACTGATCGTGAAAAATGTAAGTCTTGGTGTTGTTAACCCTGAAACATCTATAAATGGTGATTCAAGAGTCGTATTTGTATTATGGGGTGAAGAATCATCAACATTTGCCAATCCGCCTCCACTTGTTGTAGAACCTGAACCTTGATTACCTACATTTCCAAGATGACCATTAGTTGTTGAAAACAGCCAATTTTCAGAATTTCCTGCTCCATGAGACCAACAGGCCGGTAAACTTAAGCCACTAAAATCTTCAGAGTATGGCGCCGTAAATGGCAAACATCCGGTGGTGAATGTTCCTGTTCCACTCCAAGGGCTATTAATTGGCCCCGCACAAATAGCTCTCACGTACCAATCGTATGTTGTTTGAGCCATTAGACCAGAAATCGAAGTGGTATCGTTAGATACGATTGCTGAAAATCTTCCAGAACCAACATTGTAACCTGCAGTGTCCCATTCAACTTCCCACATTGTTGCTGTTCCATTCTCAAACCAAGATAGGTTAGCAGTTGTTCCAGTTACATTAAAGGCTGAAAGAGCGCCTGGGAATGCACAAGAAGGAGGAGCAAATTCATCTGCTCCAATATCTACAGTTGTAGATGGAGCTAGAGGTCTAGTGTCGCCATCGTAATCAACCAAAATACCTACCGTATTATCTCCAACATCATTAGCTACAGAACCTGAAGCGTGTAAATCAGCAGTTGGGTTTAAGAAAACTGGATCGCCTGAAACAGAATTCGTGTTACCCCCCAGGCCAGCTTGCAGCGCAGCTAAGTCAGCGTAATTACCAGAAAGTGAGCGAGCGATGTTCGCGCCTGTTGTGTAGTACAGATTATAGTCGAGTGTTGTAAATGATACCGTCGCAGCATCTAAATAATAGAAAGGGATATCACCGCCATCACTGTAAAATATATTATTTCTGATGTCAAGATTCACCTGATCATTAATGTAAATTCCATAATCTGCACCTACACAAGAATTATGAAATACATCTGTTTCTTCAACATCATCTAAGTATAAACCATCGTCGCCACCAATGAACATATTGTTGGCAATTAATGACTTTGAAGTTACCGTGTTATCAAAGTTATAATCTCTCGCTTCTAATCCGTTGTCGCCACCTTTAAATCTGTTGCCAGTTATGGTGAAGTTTTCTAAGTCAGAAGAATACATTCCGTCACTAAAGGCGTTTGTTAGGCCATCAACATAATTGTCGGTAATGGTAACATTATTATATCCTACGATATAAAACCCGTTATCGTCAGCATTTTGAACATCATTATTGTGAATTGTCAAATTCTGACTACGGGAGGAAGCCGTAAAGTTTCCATAAATTGAAATTCCTCTTTCACCCCCTGTTACAGTGTTGTTTGAAATGGTAATGTCATCAACATCAGCAGTTGTGTTATCGCTAGTTTCAGAACCAGAAACCATGATACCAACCACATCAAATGTAGTTCCAACAGGAGTGGTAATAATGTTGCTATCGATAATTACATCATTGGCGTCATTCCAAATATGAATAGCCCAAGATTGCGAGCCTCCCGTAGCTGCAATGGTCATGTTTTTGATAGTTATATCAGAAGTGCCATCTAAATTAAGTGTTGAATTTCTGATTGATTTATCGTGTGTTAAAATGGTTGAAGCAGCAGAAGCACCGTTAAAAGTAATTGTATTTGTATTACTACTACCAATAATAGAACCGATAGAAACTTGTTCGTTATAGGTTCCTGCCGCAACGTTAAACGTTACTGCTCCTGAAATTCCTCCAGACATTGCAGTTACGGCTGAAGCAAAATTGATAAAATTAGTTGCTGAAGCAGCTTGTGTACCATCAATAGTATAAACTCCTCCTGCCAATGAAGGCACTAACGTTACCATAGAGGTGTCATTAGCAGTAAAAGGATCTGCTACACCATTTGGTAAAGAACTCCAAACCGAAAGGTTAGTTGCTCCTGTAAAATTGTACATTCCTAAGTTGATTGATGTTGTAGAACCTGGAGCAAGTGAACCACTAAACGTGGTACCTGTTTGTGCAACACCATTTGCTGACCAATCAATATTTGCAGAAGTTAAAGCTGCAGTACCATGATTGGTTAGTGTAGCAGTTACCGTTTGCATTCCCGAGGCGAATGGCTGAGAAGGAGCATCTACAGATGAGATTCCCGCTTCGTTTGGCGAAAGCAATCGCGGCGTAAACGAGTAATATTCTAAAGCCGTCCAAGAACTTGAGTTAACGATTGGAGAAATATTAGGAGAACCTGCAACTTGAACTGCAGTTGCATTATCTAATTGCACGCCAATCGTCATGGAACCTACTGTACCTCCCATGTAGTTATCAATCATGTAAATGTTGTTCGTTCCTTCTTCTAGCACCAAGTGACCATATGAGAAACTTCTTCCGCCAGTTTCGTAACTATAGTACTTTACAAAAAACTGTCTGTTTGGAGCAGTTCCAAATACTCCAGTCCACACGTTGTCATTGGTTCCTAGGGAACCTGAGCCGTTCGCAAAGTTGTCCCAGAAAATTGATATCGTATTATTTGGTAAAGCTGAGTTTGGCAATGCACTATTATCATTAATACCTGCAGGAAGAGTAGTTCCTGTTAAAGTAGTATCAAATGATAACAAGTAATTTTTGCTTACAATAAAATGGGTTACCGGAGTACCATAGAAATCAAAAGCAAAGGGCAGAGTTTGGACACTCGACCAAGTATTGCCTGTTCCTCCTGCATTGTAAGCGTGGATATTAGTAAAGCCAGTCGTTGTAAAACCAGAACCTGTGAATAAAAAATTGGAACTCGAATAAGGATCGGGCCCAAATTGATCATAAGTGTATTGAGACTTTGCCGTGAAGGACAGTAGTCCTAGACATAGAAACAACGAGAATGTAATTTTTCTCATAAGTATGTATTTAATTAATAAAATAGTTAGAACCTCTTAAAAAAAGGGACAATCAAATCTACCCTAAATATTTTAATTAACAATTAAAATGTTAAGAAAATTTAACGGCAGCTAAAAATGACTGGTCATCAAGGTTTTATAGTTAGGAAATATGTAGTTATATTTAGCATTTCTAAAAATATTAAATATGAAGTTGAACAAATTTGTTTGTTTTAGTGTGTTGCTTCTTGGTTTTTTTACCATAAGCCCCAATCTACTTGTTGGTCAAAATGATGGCCATCAAACTGTTGTTTTATTTGAACAAGATCATCATTCAGAATCCAGTTCAAGTGCTGAAATAGAGGAGAATGCTCATCATGGAGATGAACATGAGGAAGGACATACAACAGACACTGCGCCTTTATTATTTATTATTCTATCTCTTATTATAGGTGTAGCCACAAGGCACTTTGTAAAGCGAAGCCCATTCCCATTTACCGTTTTACTTCTAATAATAGGGTTGGTTTTAGGTGTAATTAACCGATTAGGTTTTTTTGGGGAAGTGCACATTTTCGATTTTAACTTAGAATTTACTGCAATTAGCAAGTCGATAGATTTTGCCGCCAACATGGACCCTCACATGCTGCTATTTATTTTCTTACCTATTCTAATTTTTGAAGCATCATATGCAATGGATTTACATACGTTTAAAAAGACTTCAACCAATGCAATTTTATTGGCTGTACCGGGAATTTTAATGGCTCTTGGACTCACTGCAGCAATAGCGATGGGTCTTAAAGCCGCAGGTATTGGTTTGGGTACATGGAACTGGCCTTTAGCGTTAATGTTTGGCGCAATTGTTAGTGCAACTGACCCGGTAGCTGTTGTAGCGTTGCTAAAGGATCTGGGAGCTAGTAAAAAATTAGGAACCTTAATTGAAGGAGAGTCATTATTGAATGATGGAACCGCAATTGTGCTCTTTATGGTGTTCTTTTTAGGTATAACCGGAGAAGCGTCAGACAATAGTCCGATAGTAGAATTTTTTAGGGTAGCATTTGGCGGCTTGTTTATAGGCGGCTTGTTTGGCTTTATTGTATTAAGGTGGATTAGAAATGTATTTAATGATGCATTGGTAGAGACTAGCTTGGTAATTGCAGCAGCCTATTTGACATTTTACTTAGCAGAGCATACCTTCCATGTTTCAGGCGTATTAGGTTTAGTTGCTTTAGGTTTAATTATAGGAGGTGTTGGTCGTTCTAGAATTAGTCCACAAGTAGAACATTTTATGCATGAGTTTTGGGAGTTAGCCGGTTTTATAGCAAACTGTCTAATCTTCTTAATAGTGGGTATCGTGGTTGCTGAACGGAGTATCTTTAGTTTAAACGATTTCATGCTTTTAGGTATTTTTTATGTGGGTATTCACGTGGTGCGGGCGATCGTGATATTTGTGTTATATCCTTTAATGAATCGATCAGGTTATGGTTTGCCCAAGAGTGACGCAATTATTGTGTGGTTTGGAGCTTTGAGAGGAGCTATTGGGCTCGCGCTAGCACTCATTGTTGCAGGAGTAGATGACCAATACATATCAAAAGAGATAAAAGATCAGTTTTTGTTTTTTACAGCGGGAATTGTAACGTTGACACTATTAATTAATGCTTCTACGATAAAGTATCTTGTTCAGTATCTCGGATTAACAAAGGTTAGTCCGGCAAAGGCTCAAATGTTAACCAATGCAAGGGATTATTTACATGAAAGTACTAAAAATCAAATAGACAGGTTAAAGTCAGATAGATACATTAAAAAATCAGATTGGGATGCAGTGCATAAATATCTTCCGCGGGAAGCAGAGCCTTTGGAGACAACCGGTGTTGCAGAGACGGAAAGTATTGCTGAATTACGTAAACGTTTTTTAGAGGCCGAAAAAAGTAGTTATTGGCATCAGTTTAGAGATGGGTTGCTGGGCCCAGAAGCTGTTAAGATATTGAGCGATAACATAAGTCACTTACTTGATGAAGGTGGTAAGGAAGGGCTAGATCAACGAAAGGATTTGGAAGCCAGTTGGGCGGTACCTCCTATCTTGAGTAAAATAAAAGAGTATCCAATTGTTGGTAACATGGCGAAAGATTGGTACTTGGATCGAATGAGCCTAAGTTACGATTGTGCTGTTAGCTTTGTTATGGCGCAAGAAGAAGGGCTAAGGCTTGTTGAAAGTATGATTATTTCCGGTAAAGAAGATAAGAAGGCACTTGACATAATTGAAAGTGAGATAAATGGCAATAGGATTGAAGGTCAGACGTTTTTAAGGAATTTAAGAAAGCAGTACCCAGGTGTGTATAAAGCGGTATCAACTACGCAAGCTATTCGTTCGCTTCTTAACTATGAATCTAAAACCATTGAGCGACTCCAAAAAAGGGGAAGGATAGATGGTGGCGAGGCCGCAAGGATGATGGGTGAAATTGACAAGCGAAATAAGTTGTTACAAAAGCATCCTCCGGCGGTAGAAAAAGAATCAATCGATAAGAGCGAATAGTAGTTATCGTAGAATTTTTCTTACAAAAGCTACTGTGAAGTAAGACATAAGAAATACTCCCGCCCATCCTTCAATGGCAGAAAGCCAACGAATATGGCCTGACGGATAAAAATCTCCATAACCAATAGTGAAAAAAGTAATTGCACTATGGTAGAAAGCTTTTGCAATGCTGCCTAGTTTATTGCTATCGCCTAGTGAAGAAATAATGTTAGCATCTGAAAAGTGTGGGAGAATTACATAAAGTATAGCAAAAAAGCTAAGTACAAATAGCATGCTTATAAATACCCTCATGGGTGAGGTTGCAAATAAACCTGCGCGGTCAAAAACAAGCCACTTGAAGAAATAGAAGAACTCTGATTTTACAAAGTTAATTCCTCCTAATTCTTTTCCTAGTTTTCGCTCAGCAGCCATTTCGTACCTCTTAAATGCTACGTAAGCGCTGTCCTCAGAATTAAATTTTCCATTCTGATGAAAACTCTCTTTTAAGATGTGAAATTGGTTGGCTTTGCTTTCGTCAGAAGAAAGGTTTTGAGATTCAATTAACTGAAAGGCATTGTTCTTTTTCCAAGATATAAATAACTTGCCCATGTTTTTAATTCCTTCTATTTTAAGGGTTTCTAAATACATGTCTGAGTTGCCGGCATGAAAGTCTATCACATCTTTAATCACTGCGTCTGAAAGATCCATGAACGTGCCTTTTTTTACTCTAAAGTCGCAGTGGCCACCTAAGTTACAGTCGGTGAAGGAAAGCAGTTTGAACGTTGCGTTTTTAAAACACAATAATCCCTCTTTAAAAACAGACCCATCGAAATGCACGTCGTTATCTCCAAAATCGACATTCTCAAATTTCTTCTCGCCAGTTCCAAATAGTGAAGATTTAAAGCTAATCTTTCCAACTTTGAATTCTGATTCAGAAAAGTTTACATTCCCATTTCCAAAATCAACTCGTTTGAAATCAGCTTTCCCATTCCCAAATTCAACCTTTCGAAAGTCTATAAAATCTCCTCTAAATTTAGATTTGTCAAATGATACATCACCATTGTTGAAGCGTGCATATTGAAAACTTACGTGACTTTCACCAAAATTTGCTTGTCTGAAATTCACATTTCCTTTACCAAAATTGGTATTGGTAAACATAACGTTAGAGCAATTAAAAAGAGCCCCAGAAAATCGAATATCTCCTTCCTCAAATTCAGAAAATTTTAAGTTCAGCTCTTCAACGTTAAACTCTGCATGGTTGAAATTTAGGCTTGTAGCACACTTCGTGTAGTTAAAGTTTACCCTTCCTAGGTTAAAAGTAGTATATGCAAATGAACTCGATTGACCACCGAATTCCGCGTATGAAAAATCTGTTCCATATTCACTTTCGAAAAAAGAATGATCTGCTTGGAACGACGTTAATTTAACCGGTGCTCCATCGTCAACTTTGAATAAGGTTCGATAGGTTTTAAGCGAAAAGTCTTTCAGATAGCAAAAGGACAGGTTTAAAGTGTCTCCTTCATTAATTTGTTTATATATTTCTGATAAATCGGGAGCTCCTAGCTTCTTTGTACTCAGTTTTGATTGCCCCTTATACTTTTCAATTATGGCAGTTTTCTCAAAACTGCGTCCATCTACAGTATGAAAGCGTTCGTCAATAATGTGTGTAGAATAATGAATTGTTTTGTTTGACAAGGTATACCGTTTTAGAGCTGGGGAAGATAGTGATTAATCAGTTTCTAATCAAATGTTAGTAAAGAGCAGCTTAGTTTTACCTTGCATAACAATATTTAAAAGAATTTTTCTTGAAAAATAGTAGATTAAGGTGTTGTTAGATAGAGGGTAAGGTTTATTCAATTATACCATTAACTTTGCAAAGTAAGATTAGTTTTCGCATGTTTCGTTTTAAGTGTAATTTGTACCTTGCATGCTGTAATTTTCTGAATTAACTATAATATTTAGGCTCATGAAAAAATATCAACTTGTGTTATTCTTGCTTTTTTTTAGTGCAGGATATTCTTTCGCCCAAGATGTTTCTAAAACAATCTTGAAATCAGACAAAGAATTTAACGAGTATAATTATGCTGAGGCGATTAAATTATACAAGACTACAATCTTGGAATCAGATTCAAGTTCACATGCGTTGAGGCGCCTTGCTGCTAGTTACCAGTTTTTACATCAAATAGTTGAGGCAGAGTTATGGTATTCAAAATTGATGCACCGAAAAGATAGAACAGTTGAAGATATTTACAACTACATTTTGGTTCTGAAAAGAAATGACAAGTATAGACTTGCAGAAAAAATGTATGACGAAATGGCTAGGTTATCTCCTAAAGATACTAGGCTTCTGCAATTTCAGAACAATAAGAATTACCTCGGCCAAATGGAAGACGCTCCTGATCTTTACAAGATTTCTAGCGTTTCGTTTAATTCAACTGGAGAGGATTTCGCTCCCGTAGTATATCGTAAAGAAATTGTCTTTCTCTCCTCTAAGAGTTATAGCACCAAAAAGAAAGCTAATCTTGATTTATATTCTGTGGACATGGAAGAACAGGGAAATCTTAAGAAAAATCCTTTTCTAAGAGTTTAAATTCATCTTTAATAGAAGGGCCTTTTTGTTTTTTTCCAGACGCCAATGAAATTTACTTTACTTACTGTCAAACTGAAGGTAGAGGATTAGCAAGGGGAATCGTTGAGCGAGGGAAAGCAACGATTATGAAAGCGGATATAATCAATGGTAAATGGAGTAAAGGTGTTGAAATCGGGCTGACCGGAGTAGGGCAGTCTGCTGCTCATCCAAGTATTTCAGTAGATGGAAATACCTTGTATTTTTCATCCAACATGCCAGGAGGCTTTGGAGGAAACGATTTGTATAAGGTTGAGCGAACCAACTCTGCCGGAGAGTGGAGTAAGCCTGTAAATTTAGGCCCAAAGATTAACACAGAAGGAAATGAGCTTTATCCGTTTATACATGAAAATGGTAATCTTTACTTTGCCTCTGATGGTCACCTTGGATTGGGTGGCTTAGATGTTTTTACGGTCAGATTAAATTCTCCAACTACTTCTGTAGTTAATTTAGGATATGGGGTAAATAGTAATCAAGATGATTTTGGTTTCTTTTTGAAAGAAGATAAGCGTTCAGGTTTCTTTTCATCAAATAGAGATAGGGGAAAAGGGGCAGATGACATTTACCAATTCGAAATCATTCCGGAAGAAGAGAGGAGTGCAACAGCGCTTAAATTGCTTAGTGATATTGGTGTAGTTGAAGCTACTTCTTCAGTAAATGAAAACGAAAATGTTCAAGAGGAAGACAACATGTTAGATTCTATGTTGGTGATTCGCCTGCAGGACTTACCATTATTTACAGATTCACTCTTCAGTCTAAAGTTTGATTATAAAAAAATAGGAACCCAAGAAAGTCCATTAATTGAGTTAGATTTTAGTCAAGTTGCATTGATTAAGGATTCAATTCACGAAAAAAGAATTTATTACGAGAAGTTTAGCTACGATAAAGAAACACCGTTTAAAATCAAAATAACTTATCCGGGCTATGAAGACCAGTTGGTGAACGTGGAATTAGATAATATGTCATTTTTAGCTCATTCTGCAATTATTCCAATGCGCAAGGAGTTAAAAAGTGGGATTGTGAAACCACAAGAAAAACCAAAATCCTTTGTTTTTATAGGTACAATTTTCGAAGAGAACACTCAAATAAGGTTACCGAACGTTAGGGTTATTATTAGAGATAAGAATGACCTGAATAATCAATTTGTTGAAGTAACAGGTCCATATGGAACGTTTAGGGATTCTGTAACAGGATACGAGTTGTATGAGCCTTTAAACTTTGAGATATATTTAAAGAAGGAAGGCTATATATCTAAATCGTTTGCCTTTGAAGAGGTTTTGACAGAATATGGAGAAATTGACTTAGAAGAATATCTGAGGAAAATTAGATTGACAAAAGCTGAGGTGAATGTAGAAATTGGTAAGGCTGCTAATTTAAATCCCATCTATTTTGATTTAGATCAGTCCGCCGTACGACCCGATGCAGCGGTTGAACTTGATAAGGTGGTTGAAATATTAAAGGAGGAGCCGAATTTATTCATCGAACTAGGGTCACATACAGACTCGAGAGCAAATGATGAATACAATTTAGCTTTATCTAACAGAAGGTCGAAATCGGCGACAGATTATATTGTTTCAAAGGGCATATCTGCAGACCGTCTAACTTCTTTTGGTTACGGTGAGAGTAAATTGGTGAATAGATGTACTAATGGGGTTGAGTGTACAGATGAGGAACATCAAATGAACAGAAGAACAGAGTTCAAAATTGTTAGAATCAAACCATCAATTGCTCAAAAAGAGAACGAGAATAAAAAGAAGACTGAAGTGAAGCCAATTTCCAAAGTGGATAGGATTTTCACACTATTTGGTACAGCAAAAGATAATAGAACAAAATCTGCGTTGGCTTCGGCAAAAGTTAAAGTGAAAAATAAAAGTGATGGAGCTATTTTATATGAAGGAATAACGGATTCAAGAGGTTACTTTAAAGGTAAGATTCGAAACCTAAAACTTAATCAACCTCTGTTCTTGAATATCGAATTAAGTAAAGAAGGCTACGTTTCTAGAACGTTTGAATTTAATACCATGATGACGGAATACGGCGAAATTGACTTAAATAAGTTTTTAAAGAATTTTGATTTAGTGAAGGTTGAAAATGTTGTTGAGCTTGGTGGAGCAGCGAATATTAACTCTATTTACTTCGATCCCGATAAAGTTGAAATTAGAGAGGATGCAGCGGTAGAATTAGATAAGATTGCAGCAACTCTGTTAAAAGAGTATACACTTGCTGTAGAGGTTAGTTCCCACACAGATTCGCGAGCAGATGACGCTTATAATCTCCAACTTTCAAGAAGAAGAGCAGAAGCGATTGAAACATATTTGGTGAAAAAAGGAATTTCTTATGGCAGAATAACCGCAAAAGGTTATGGATAGCAGCAGTTAGTCAATAATTGTGCGAATGGAGTGAAGTGCTCAGAAGAAGAGCATCAAGAAAATAGAAGGACTGAATTTAGAATAATTAGAAGGTAAATTTACCTTTTGGAAGTTACAGCGTAAAAAAGGCTACGATGAAAGTTGTAGCCTTTTTTTGTGAGGTATACTGGATGACCTTCGGTGATCCAATAAAGGGCCTCTTGTACCCAAGTCAAAAGTTCAATCTCACCTTATTCGATTTGGACTTTTTTCATTTTACTTTCACTAGAGTAAACTCTGTTTAGTAAAACAAAAAAAGTCCAACATTTTATGTTGAAATTTTGCCTTGTGAGGCATACTGGATTCGAACCAGTGACCCCTACCCTGTCAAGGTAGTGCTCTGAACCAACTGAGCTAATGCCTCAAATATGTCTTCGGCATTAGCGAAGTTGCCTGTCCCGAGAAATCGGGGAGCTAATGCCTCTTGATGAAATATAAAGGTACAAAAAAGCCGAAGTAAAACTTCGGCTTTGTGGGCGATGAGAGATTCGAACTCCCGACCCCCTCGGTGTAAACGAGGTGCTCTGAACCAACTGAGCTAATCGCCCGAAAAATTCGGACGGCAAATATACGATAATTCAACATTATGATATTCTAAAAAAGTAATTTTTTTTATAATATTTCTGCTACCACAAAGTTGCTTCCTCCAACATATATGATATCAGCATTTTGTTGGTTTTTCTTCGCCTCGTTAAATGCCGCATTTACCGTTTTGTAATAGCTTCCTTTGTAGCCAATTCGTTCTGCTATTTGTTTTAAATCCTCAACAGCTAATGCTCTTGGTACATTTGCTTGACAAAAATAATATGTGGCATTTTTTGGGAATAATTGCAACACAGTTTCAATATCCTTGTCCTTTACAAAGCCAATTACAAAACGTAATGTTTCATGGCTCAATTGCAATAATTGTTCTAGAGCAATGCTTAAGCCTTCTTTATTGTGCGCTGTATCAGCAATGATTAGCGGTCGTTCTTTTAAAACGTCCCAACGTCCTCTTAGGTTTGTGTTTTTCTTTACGTTAAGCAGGCCTTTTTTAAGCTGCTCATCAGAAACTTTCCAACCTTGCTGAATGGCCAGTTGGCATGTCAAGTATACTCCTTTAATGTTCTCACGCTGGTAATTTCCGTCGAGGTCACTGGCGAGTTTGGGAATGTATTCTATTTCATTGGCAAAAACGATAGGAGCTTGCATTTCCTCTGCTTTACGCTTAAAAACCTCTCTCTCTCCAGAATGATTTGATACAACTACTGGAACGCTTTTTTTAATGATGCCCGCCTTTTCTCCTGCTATAGCGGTTAAGGTATCGCCAAGCATATCCATGTGGTCGAAACCAATGTTTGTGATCAAGCAGATCTCAGGATTAATGATGTTGGTCGAATCTAATCTTCCGCCCAAGCCTGTTTCAATTATGGCAATGTCTACCTTTTCTTCGGCAAATGAATCAAAAGCCAATGCTACTGTCCATTCAAAAAAGGAGGGACTAATTGATTTAAACTTTTCATCATATTTTTTTACAAAGTCAACAACAGACGTTTTTGAAATCACTTCTCCGTTAATTCGAATTCTTTCTCTAAAGTCTTTTAAATGAGGAGAAGTGTACAAGCCTGTTTTGTAACCGGCTTCCTGAAAAATAGAGGCTAGCATGTGCGCGGAAGAGCCCTTGCCGTTTGTGCCTGCAATGTGTATGCTTTTGAACTTATCATGAGGGTTTTTCAAAACCTCGCAAAGAGCTAGTGTATTTGTTAAGTCTTTTTTATAAGCTGATTTTCCTTGCCGCTGGTACATGGGCAGTTGCCTGAAAAGGTATTCCAGGGTTTCTTCGTATGTCATTAGTTCAATATAAAAATGAACGTCATCGTTCCTTTTTGTTGGTCAGCATCTGGGTTGGCGCTGAACTTGGTATTTAAAGCTGCTTCCGTAGCCTTCTTGTAAAGAAGAGGGCTCGTGGTATTAGAGCCTCTCGCTCCAGCATTGGCACGAACTACTTTGCCGTATTTGTCCACTATAATTTCAACTACAACAGTCCCTTCTTCTTGTGAATTATCTTTAATAGGAGGGCTTGATTTCATACTTCTTCCTGCTAGAGAAAAGGATGGTCCACCTCCAGAGCCACCAAGACCACTATAGTTTTTGCTGTTTGGGTCTCCGTTTACTTTTCCCTGGTCTCCTGGCTTTCCTGTTACACCGTCTCCGCCGCCATTAGTTGTATTGTCGCTTTTCATGCGGTCAGCCATGTTCAGCGCTCTATTCGGTTTTGGTTCTGGTTTTTTCTCTTCAACTACTTTTTTTTCCTCTACTTTCTTTTCTTCCTTTTTTTCCTCAATTGCAGGTGCGTCTTCGGTATCTTGAGTTATAATTTCATCGTCTACTTGTTCTGCCGTTTCGGGCTCAACAGGTTCAGGCATAGATTCGCTTGGTGGTTCCGGAATTTCTGACATCATTCCATCGTCCGATGTCCCAAAATTTATTGGAATGCCACCCGGTTCTGGTGGAGGGTCTAAATACGTCATTCCATAAAACGCAAAAAGTACAATCAATACCGCGTGAACAGTAATGGTTGTAATTAAGCCTTTTCGCTTGTTTTTATTTTCAGACTCTTCTTGACTCATTTGGATTTTGTCGCTAATACCAGTTTAAATTTATTTTCATTTGCAATGTTCATCACCTTTACAGCTTCATTAATTGGGACAGTTTTATCAACATGCAATATGATTGAGTTATTCGGGTCTCCGCCCATTTCTTGCAATAACAATGGCTCTAATAATTCAAATTCTACCTTATCTTGATTGATGTAAAATTCAAGGTCTTTAGTAATTGATACAGAAACCGTTTGTTTTGTCTGTGTTTTTGAGGAGCTACTGGGTAAAAGCAAGTTCAGTGCATTTGGACTTACTAAAGTAGATGTTAACATAAAAAATATGAGCAACAAAAACACAATGTCGGTCATCGACGACATGTTGAAATTAGGACTGACTTTATTTCTAGATCGTAATCCCATTATTTCGCAGGTTCGTTTAAGATGTCTAAAAACTCAGTAGTTCTCGCTTCCATTTTAAAAACTACTTTTTCAACTTTTGCAACCAAAAGGTTGTAACCGATGTAGGCAATAATTCCTACAACTAAACCGGCTACTGTTGTAACCATTGCGGTATAAATTCCTTCAGAAAGCATTGCTACATCAATATTTCCACCTGCAGCTGCCATTTGGTGAAAGGCTAGAATCATTCCAATTACTGTTCCTAAAAACCCGATCATTGGAGCAGCACCTGAAATAGTAGCCAAAGTGGCTAAGCTTTTTTCTAATTTGAAAAGTTCAAGTTTCCCTGTATTTTCTATTGCTGCAGCAATATCTGCTAAAGGTTTCCCAATTCTATTTACTCCCTTTTCAATCATTCTAGAAATAGGAGTAGGGGTACTCTTGCAAAGTGATCTAGCTGCTTCTAATTTCCCGTCGTGAATAAAATCTTTGATTTGATTCATAAAGTTTTCATCTTCCTGAGCAGCATTTTTTATCGTAATGTAACGCTCAACAAAAATATAAACTGCAATTATTGAAAGTACAAAAAGCGAGAGCATAATTATGGTTCCTCCAACTCCGCCTGAGGTTATTAATTCAAGAATTGAAAGCGTTTTCTCTACAGGAACCTCTGCACCTAGACTATCTACTACTGGTTCTGATACGTTTATTTGACCTAATACAATTGAATTCATCAGCTATTTATTGATTTTAGAATATGCACTAAGTTATACCTTTCGCTTGTGCATGAACGACCAATTAATGCTAACTATTAACAGTGAGATGTTAGTTTTATTGCATTAGTGAGCAACTACCAAAATGTAGTAGGTTGCACCTGCTAGATATCCTAAAATGGCAAATAGACTCATTTTTTTCATGTACCAAAGAAAGTCGATGCGTTCCATTCCCATTACTGCAACACCTGCAGCAGAGCCAATTATAAGAGCAGAGCCTCCTGTTCCAGCGCAATAGGCTAAAAATTCCCAAAAGTTTCCATCTTGAATAAAGTGGCGATAGTATTCAGCATCTGCGGGACTAAACGCAGCTAGCATCTCAGGAGAAACGATGGGATACATTCCCATGGAAGCAGCTACTAATGGCACATTATCAACAATGGCTGAAAGAAGTCCAATTACGATATTCACCGCATAAATGTCTCCAATAGTGTTATCCAATATGGTTGCCATTGCCGTTAAGTGACCTGCCGATTGAAGAGAAGAAATAGCAATTAAGATACCTAGAAAGAAAAGAACACTAACAATATCAATTTTTCGAAGAACACCAATTACAGATAATTCTGATTTTACTTCATGATTTTTTTGTCGATGAATGATTTCTGTTACTACCCAAAGTACACCTAGTCCAAACATCATACCCATGTACGGAGGTAGATGGGTAACTGTTTTGAAAACAGGCACAAATAGCAATAAGCCTAATCCTAGAAAGAAAATTAAATTTCTTTCGAAATGAGTAGTTCTATTTCTCATGTGCTCTGCTTCTTGCGTAATTACTGGTCGCTCAATCTCTCCTTTTTGAGTAAAGCTTAACCACAATAATGGCACAAGAATGCAAATTAAGCTAGGAACAAAAAGTTCTGTAATTACATTAAAAGCAGTGATTTGTGTGCCAATCCAAAGCATGGTAGTTGTAACATCTCCAATTGGAGACCAAGCTCCACCTGCATTCGCAGCAATAATTACTAAACCTGCAAAAAACCATCGTTCCTGTTTGTCTGCTACTAACTTTCTAAGTAATGAAATCATTACTATTGAGGTTGTTAGATTGTCTAATGCTGCTGAGAAGAAAAAAGTTAAAATGCAAACAATCCAAAGTAGTTTGACTTTATTCTTAGTTTTAATTTTATCAGTGATAACAGCAAAACCTTCATGAGCATCGATTAATTCTACAATGGTCATTGCTCCTAAAAGGAAAAATATAATTTCTGAATGATGTGTTAAATGATGCGCCAATTCATGTACAATGAAGTGATTACCATGCTCTGCAATTACTGCAGTAATATCATAACCTTCGGGTAATCCATAAGTTGCGTCGACATACTTTAGAAAAGTGCCGCTATTGAGTAAGATTTCGTCCATCCCAAAAACATAAGCTGTCCATCCTAGGACAGCAATTAAGAGAGCAGGAGCTGCCTTGTCTATTTTTAGTGGGTGCTCGAAAGCAATCATTACGTAGCCAAGAACAAATATGGCGACCATTAAAGTATACATGAGAGAATAGTTTTAGGGGCTAATTAAATAAGCTTATTTAGAGCTATTGTAAACGCAGTTTTAGCAATGTTTGTTTTACTTGAAGAAACTTCATAAGCTTCTTCCATCGCCTTCTTTATTGTATCCGAGGTATCGTTGAAAATAGCTTCATCGGTCATTTCAACACTGTCTGTCATTAAGTAAGCAAATACGCGAGCCATTCCACAGTTTGAAATAAAGTCCGGAATAACACTTATTTTGTTGTCAGTATACTCTGCAATTGGGCCAAAGAAAATTTCTTGGTCAGCAAAAGGAACATTGGCACCTGCTGCAATTACTTCCATTCCTGAGTCGACCATCATGTCAACTTGGGTTTTAGTAATTAAGCGAGATGCAGCACAAGGAATAAATACTTGCGCCCCTAATGACCATATTCTGCTATTGACTTCTTCAAACGTTAACATTTTGTCGGCCTTCAACTGATTTCCTTCTTTGGTGAGGAACAATTCTTTTATTTCATCAAAAGAAAATCCTTGTTCATTAATTAAACCACCTTCTCGATCTATTATTCCTACTATTTTGGCACCACTTTGGGCTAAATAATACGCTCCGGCCGCTCCAACATTGCCCCAACCTTGCACAATTACTCTTTTCCCTTTCAATTCTCCGCCGTATATCGAATAGTAATGTTTTACCGATTCAGCGACTCCATATCCGGTAATCATGTCAGCAACAACATACTTGTTTTCAACTTTAGGAGTGAAGTTTGTGTCTTCAATTACTTTAAGTACGCCATACCGTAATTGGCCAATTCTATTAATTTTTTCGGCCTCGGTTGGCTTAAAATGGCCATTAAATACGCCTTCTTGTGGATGCCAAACTCCTGATTTTTCTGTAATCGGAATAACTTCGTGGATTTCATCGACATTTAAATCTCCTCCGGTTCCGTAGTAGTTTTTAAGCAAAGGTGCTACAGCTTTGTACCATCTTTCTAAAACTCCTTTCTTACGTGGGTCTTTAGGGTTGAAATTTATTCCAGACTTTGCACCGCCTATGGCAGGACCTGAAACGGTGAACTTAATTTCCATGGTTTTTGCAAGTGAAGTTACTTCATGCTTATCCAACCCGACTCTCATTCTTGTACCACCTCCGGCTGCTCCTCCTCTAAGTGAGTTGATCACAACCCAACCTTCAGCTTCTGTTTCTGAATCTTTCCATTCAAAAACAATTTCGGGTTGCTTATTCTCATATTTCTTGAGTAACTCTTCCATGCTTAAAATTTGCATCCAAAATTAGAAAAAAACACTGGGTTAGACCTTGTTAAATTGTTAACAAAACTTAGGGAATAAAGATATTTCCACCCGAACTATTTTTACTTGCCCCAGTTACACTTTTTAATGTGTTGATATGCCCTAAGTACCTAAACAATCCAAGGAATGCAAATATCAATGCTTCCTTATAATCGATTGTTTTTTCATCTGGTAATTCAAATGATAGCCCCTCTGCTTTAAGTAACTCTATTAAGAATGTATTTTTGCAACCCCCACCTGTGAAAAGAATATCTTTAGTCACATTGTTGAATATCAAAGTATTTGAAATTTGATGTGCGCAATGTTTTGTGAAGGTATAAAGCTTATCTGCAAGGGTTCCGTTGGAATTCTCCATCAAAGGGATAATTTTCTCAAAAATCCATTCCTTTCCTAAAGATTTTGGAGGTTTTCTTGTAAAATACTTAAAGCTATTTAGTTCATCGTACAATGAAGGAATCATCTTCCCCGTCTGACTGAATGCCCCGCTTTCATCAAAAGCTTTTTGAAGGTATTTGTTCATGAAGTGATTCAATACCATATTACAGGCGCAGATGTCATATGCCAATCGGTAAGAGTTTTTTTTGAAAGATAGATTTGCAATCCCTCCCAAATTAATACAAGCATTAAAAGTTGGGAATAAGTACTCATCTCCAAAAGGAACCAAGGGAGCTCCTTGCCCACCCAAGGCTACGTCTAAGCTTCTAAAGTCACTAATGCATGTCATTCCTGTTTCAGCACAAATTGCTGCTCCATTGCCAAGCTGGTAGGTAAAACCTTTGTCAATTTGGTGAAAAATGGTGTGTCCATGAGATGCAATAAGGTCAGCATTTTGATTGAAGGTAGATAAGAATTTGTTGGCAAATTCACCTATAAGTTTTCCGTAACCGAAATCTAATTCAATTAAATCTACTGCAGATTTTGACTCGACAGATCTTAACTTAGAATCCCAATCTGGCGAATAACTATATGTTTCTGCAGCTAAAATTAAATATTCCCAAGATTTGCCAATTCGTTTAAATTCAGAAAGGCACAAGTCAATTCCATCTAAAGAAGTGCCTGACATAATGCCAAGAACTTTGTATGTTTTATTTTGTTGATTCACCATAACAAATGGGTTATTTTTGCATTGAAAAAGAATTAAGTTAAAGATATGAATATAGAATTGACCGAAGAGCAAATTGCAGTTAGAGATGCCGCAAGAGATTTTGCTCAAAATGTATTAAAAGAAGGAGTAATCGAGAGAGATGAAACGCAAACTTTTCCTGCTGAGCAAATCAAACAAATGGGTGAGCTTGGATTTATGGGAATGATGGTAGATCCTAAATACGGCGGTGGCGGTATGGATACAATCTCCTATGTTTTAGCGATGGAGGAAATATCTAAGGTAGATGCTTCTGCTTCTGTTTGTATGTCAGTAAACAACTCTCTTTTTTGCTGGGGCTTAGAAAAATTTGGAACCGAAGAGCAAAAGCAAAAGTTTTTAGTTTCAACCGCTCAAGGGAAAACCATCGGTGCATTTTGTTTGTCAGAGCCTGAAGCTGGTTCTGATGCAACTTCACAGAGAACTACTGCTTTCGACAAAGGGGATCATTACTTGCTGAACGGAACGAAGAACTGGATTACAAATGGAAGTACTGCTTCTTATTACATCGTAATCGCTCAGACTGACGTTGAAAAGGGGCACAAAGGGATTAACGCATTCATTGTTGAAAAAGGAATGGATGGGTTTGTAGTGGGAGCTAAGGAGAATAAATTGGGCATTAGAGGTTCGGACACACACACATTAATGTTCACTGATGTAAAGGTTCCTAAAGAAAATAGAATTGGTGAAGATGGATTTGGTTTTAAATTCGCGATGAAAGTTCTTTCGGGAGGTAGAATAGGTATTGCAGCTCAAGCTTTAGGAATAGCTTCAGGAGCAATGGAACTTGCAATTGCATACTCAAAAGAAAGAGAAGCGTTTGGTAAGCCAATTCATAAACATCAAGCAATTGCGTTTAAGTTAGCTGATATGGCCACTGAGGTTGAAGCTGCTAGGTTGTTGTGTTTGAAAGCTGCTAGTATGAAAGATGCCGGGGAAAACTTTGACAAACTTTCAGCAATGGCCAAAGTGTATGCTTCAAAGGTTGCTATGGAAGTGACAGTTGAAGCCGTGCAAGTTCATGGAGGATATGGATTTGTAAAAGAATACCACGTAGAAAGATTAATGAGAGATGCGAAGATTACTCAAATCTATGAAGGAACTACGGAGGTTCAAAAAATTGTTATATCTAGAGCTATTTTAAGCGAGTAGATTGTAATGAAAGAATACAACAAGGGCGCTCTGAGCGCCCTTGTTTGTTTTCATCAATTAATCTTCTAGTAAACTTTCCAATTTCATTCCTCTAGACCCTTTTAATAATAAGGTTTTACCCGACCAATCTTGTTCTAAGAACCACTGTTTGGCATCTGAAGTTGTTCGAAAGAATAAAAAATTTGTAAACTGATTGGAATGTGTTGAAAAATGCTCTCCAATTAAAATTGTACGTTGAATTGAATTGGTGTTTTTAAGTTGCTGTAAGATTTTTAAATGTTCATTGAACGAAGCTTCGCCTAATTCGAACATATCACCTAAAATTGCAATCTTTTCTTTGTCATTTGATTTTTCAAAATTATCCAATGAGAGTGTCATGCTACTTGGATTTGCATTATAAGCATCTAAATAAATTCTTATTCCATTTTTTTCAACCAACTGAGATCGATTCATATCAGATTCGTATTGGTTGATTGCTTCATCAATCTGTTTCGGAGAGACATCAAAAAAATTGGCAATACAACAGGCTGCTAGGATGTTGTGGAAGTTATAGGCTCCATATAAACTAGATTCAATTTGACCTGAACTGTGTTTTGTCTTCCACGTACCTTTTAAACCAGGGTGGGTCGTTGTTATACTTCCTGTGCAATCTGCATCTTCTGTTAAACTATATGTAACGGTTTTTACACTTTCTGGAACTGAAGCTTTTATTTTAGGGTCGTCGAGGTTGATGAATAATTGTCCACCATTTTTTTCAATGAAGCGGAACATTTCAGTCTTGCCAATTCGAACACCTTCTTCACCCCCAAAACCTTCTAGATGAGCTTTCCCTATATTGGTTAGCATTCCATAATCAGGTTCTGCTATTGTGCATAAAAAGTCAATTTCTTTTTGATGGTTGGCGCCCATTTCAACGATCGCTATTTCGTGCTCTGGCCTTATTCGCAATAGGGTAAGAGGTACTCCTATATGGTTGTTGTAATTGCCATTTGTGTACAATACGTTATACTTTTTAGATAACGTTGCCGATATAAGCTCTTTGGTAGTTGTTTTTCCGTTACTCCCACTGATCGCTATAACGGGAATACTTATTTGTTTTCTGTGATAATTTGCCAATTGTTGAAGGCTTTTCAAAACGTCGTCAACTAACAAATAGTGCTCGTTTTTCCAATGTGCTTCCTCATCGATAAGAACATATGCAGCGCCTTTTTCTAAAGCAGAATCGGCGAAACTATTTCCATTAAAAGATTCACCTTTTAATGCTATATAAATACATCCTTCAGAAATAGTTCTTGTGTCCTTAGAAATATTAGGGTGCTGCAAGTATATATGATAAAGCTCTTGAATAGTTGTTTTTTTCATGTGTGCTAAAATAAAAAAGGCTTCTAATTTTTATTAGAAGCCTTTAAATTATGTTTTAACAATTAATTCTTAGTAGTCTAAACCGACAGGGCTACCTACTCGAATCATTGCGCATCTGAATCCTATCGTATTTGTTGATTGCTCTTCTGCTAAAAATCTTCTCGTTCCAGGAGTCATCCAATACGCTCTATCTTCCCAAGAACCTCCTTTGTATACTCTAGACCTGTCACTGATTAACGAGGTTTTGCCGAAATCGTACATTGCACCTTCTTTTCCACCATTTTCTTCGAACTCTGCAAGACTTCCATAATCTACAGTAGATTGTAAATCTCCATCTTCATAGTTTATAACATCTGCTTTTTTATAATTTCTTCTGTCTGCCAAGTTGTCGTCTTCGGCATTAACTTCACGGTACTTTAATCTACCTAAGCTATCTTTTTCAGCAATGTAACCTTCTTCGTCTCTTTCCAAGGTTGTGAATACATTTCCTCTAAAGGGTCTAAAGTCATCAGCATCTTGAGCAGTTGCAGGTCTATACACATCCATTACCCATTCTGAAACATTACCAGCCATGTTATAAAGGCCATAATCATTTGGCCAGTATGAATAAACTGGTGCTGTAATTTCAGCGTTATCATTAAGTTGTCCTGCAACACCCATCATATCTCCTCTTCCTCTTCTAAAGTTGGCCAACATTTGACCTAGGTATTTGTCATCTGCATTTCTAACACCATGGCCATTCCAAGGGTAAAACTTACGTTCAACAATTAATTCGCCATATGAATTACCGATCAACCCTAGAGCGGCATATTCCCATTCCGCTTCTGTTGGTAATCTGTATTCAGGCAATAAAATACCATCTTCAATTCTTACGTTTCTTGTTTCCTTATTTGGATCCAAATCTATTATTCCATCGGTTCTCTTGCCACTTTCATACTGGCTGTTTAAGTAAGCTCGGGTGTTAAAGTTGTCTTCGTTAAACTGATTTGGGTTGTGCTCAAACAAACCTTCTCTAATTAGAATTAGTTCATTTACTCGGTCTGTTCTCCATGCAGCATAATCTGTTGCTTGTAGCCAACTTACACCAACTACTGGGTAGTCAGCATATGCAGGGTGTCGCAAGTAATACTCCACGTAAGGCTCGTTGAAAGCTAATCTGCTTCTCCATACTAATGTATCAGGTAACGCCTTTTTAAATACTTCTGGGTAGTCAGCTCCAAATACTCTTTTAACCCAATATAAGTATTCTCTGTAATCTATGTTTTTTACCTCAGTTTCATCCATATAGAAAGAGGAAACAGTGACTGTTTTTTGAACGTTATTCCAATCATAAAAGATATCTTGTTCTGTTCTTCCCATGGTGAAACGGCCACCTTCAATCAATACAAGTCCAGGACCTGTCTCTTGTTCGATGTAATATGGTTTTTCAAAACCACCATTATTAGAGTCGTTATATGCCCAACCGGTAGTACTAGACCGTTCTTTTGAACAAGACGACAGTAAAAATATTGAACTTAGTAAGCTAAATATTAATAGTTTATTTATTTTTTTCATCACTTAGTAGTGTTAAATAAGACTTTCAAAGATAAAGAAATATTGTTAGTAACTAAAACGATGGACAACTTATTGTCTCAAATCGTACTTTTTTAGGTTTACAAGGGAACACATAAGAGAAAGAGATTTCATGAGCTCCGTTGGTCTGATTGTTCAATTGGCTAACTGTGTAATCATAACTATAACCAATCTTATAATCGTCAGTTTCTAATCCTACGAGCATAATAAGGGCGTCTCGATTTCCTTTTATAGAGGCTCTGTACCACATTCCTACAACAACAGGCCCTTTTGAAAAATAATTTCCGGCGTTAAGCTCCATGGCTGTTCCTTGTGTTTGGAAAATTAGATTCGGAGACCAACTTTGGTCAGACCTTCTAATTCCCAGTGGAATTTTAGCCCCAATATGACCGGTTATTCTCATTGGTAATATTGCTTGGTCTATAAAACCTTCATCGGGAGCAGTTAAATGGTGAACTGCTCCACCAAAATACAATTTCTTGCTAAACCCTATCATTCCAAATGAAAAGTCAGGATAGAAGACTCGGTCATTTTGAATTTGTTCTTGTGACTGGTAGACAAAGCCTCTCCGTGCATCAATCATATCTCCGAATCTAAGATTACTAACATCTATGGATTTTTGAAATAAGGTTGCTTGAAATCCTGCGCGAATTGAGAACTTTCGGTTAACTTTAAATTGATAAGAATACATAAAAGCTGCAGATGTCGTGTTTAAGACACCTTCTCCTGCTCTGTCTGACATTATTTGGACACCTATTCCGCCATTTATTGCGTCTATTTGTTGATCGAAACTTGCAGCATAAGTGACAAAGCTATTGTCAACACCAGGCCATTGGTTTCGATAATTTAATGTAAGTTTAGGACAGGTGCTAGTTCCAGCGAACGCAGGGTTGAGATATAATTTATTAGCAAAGAATTGAGAAAACGTAGGATCTTGCCCAAAACAGGTACTATGAATAATTACAGAAAATATGGTAATAAGATATCCTTTCCTCACTCTAAAAAACTTCAGCCTAAACGCAAATATAGATAAACTAGATTATTCAATTCGTGTTATATCTTTACAATCTTATTTTGTGCAATATTTTATACAGGGTATCGTTTATAAGGTTTTAACGCTCAATACAAAGAGAAATAGATGATTATGGTCAAAATTAAATTAACATTATGCTTTTTATTTTTAACATTATCCCTCTTAGGTCAGGATGTTGAAAGGATAGTTATAGATTGGAGAACCCCTATTCAGTATGGATTAGAAGGTCAATTAAATAAAAAAGCATTGAATTTCGAAAGTGCTCAATACGATTTTACAGTTTCAAATCATCCTTTTTTAATTCAAGAGTTTCCAAACCTAATTCTTTCTAATGTCTTTTTAGAGGATGTTGTTACTGAGGTATTGAGCGCCACAGAAGCGGAGTTAATAGATAGGAGTGCATTGTCTGCTGAATTTGAAGTAGAAGCAAACACCATTACTGTGAAAAAAGCTCAAGGCACTGTTGTAAAGATTATGCCGCTTCGAATATCATCAACTGGTCAAATTGAACGAGCAAATTCATTTAAGTTGAATTATTCAAGTCCGGAAAAAGCTAGAATATATAGATCTAAGAGTTTGAATTTTGCCTCCGCATCTAAGCTAGCTTCCGGTAATTGGTATAAAATTGCGGTAACAGAAGAAAAAGTTTTTAAGCTTTCGAGGAGATTTCTACTAAACTTGGGTTTGGATATGGATAATGTAGATCCCCGAAAAATAAAAATTTACGGTTACGGTGGCGGAATGCTACCTGAGTCAAATGCGATGCCAAGACCGGACGATTTACTCGAGAATCCAATAATAGTGGTTGGAGAACAAGATGGTTCATTTGATGCCAATGATTATGTTTTATTTTACGGCGATGACCAAGTAGAGTGGTCGTATGACAGTACCTCGCAATTTTTTAGACACTCTTTGAATCGTTTTAGCGATACGACATTTTATTTTATCAATGCAGAGGGAGCCAATGGAAAAAGAATTACCAAGCGGCAGTTGTCGGGTAATCCTTCTATAGCCACTGTCACTGAATTTGACAATTACATGTATCACGAATTAGAAACGACCAATCTTCTAAAATCTGGTAGTTTGTGGATCGGGGAGTTGTTTGATAATAACACAAACCAAACCATAGGGTTGAATGCAGCCAATACTGTTCTATCTGAGAATGCTAAAGTAGAAATGAGCGTTCTGGCAAGGTCTGGAGTGATTAGTAAATTCACTCTTTCAGTAAATGGTCAATCATTCGAGACCGAAGTTGGTTTAACAAATCTTACGCGCTACGAATTTAGGTTTGCTCAAGTTTCTAGGGGTTTGTTTGAATTTACACCTAATCAAGGTGCTTTGTCTTTTAACATTAACTATAACAAACCACAAGTAGTATCAAAAGGTTGGTTGAATTATTTAACGGTCAATTTAAGGTCGAGATTGATGATGTCTTCAAACCAGATTAGTTTTAGAGATTTACGTTCTGTGAGGTCCGGGGTGAATGCAGAAGCAGTTTTTCAATTTCCTAATACTGTGAATTTAGAGGTGTGGGATATTTCGGATATTGAGAACATTGAAGCCATGAATATTCAGAACAATGGTGCTTCTTCTTCATTTCAAAACGATGTGAGTCAGCTTAGAGAATACATTGCTTTCACAGCGCCAGACTCAGTTGGTATTTACCCTAAAGGTCAAGTGCTGAATCAAAATTTACACGGTTTACCTCAGGCCGATATGTTAATAATTAGTCATGAGAATTTTATTTCTGCGGCAGACCGGTTAGCCAATATTCATAGAAGCGAAGGAATGTCAGTTAACGTTGTAACAGCGAAGCAAATTTTTAATGAGTTTTCTTCAGGGTCTCAAGATTTGATTGCCATGAGAACATTTATAAAAATGTTTTACGATCGTGCAACTAATTCAGGTACAACTCCAAAATATGTTTTGATGATGGGAGACGCATCTTATGTGTTTAAGAGTAATTCAACTTCTGGAGGAACCAATTATGTTCCTTCTTTTCAATCATCTAATTCTGTAGATCCTGTTAACTCTCATGTGTCGGATGATTATTTTGGATTGCTAGATGATTCAGAAGGATTGTGGAGAGTTCCTAGTACAGACCGAATGGATGTTGCAATAGGAAGGTTCCCTGTTCAAACATTGCAAGAAGCAAATGGGATTGTAGATAAAATTGAAGCTTACTATTCCTCTTCCTCGTTAAGAGATTGGAGAAATCAAATTGTATTCGTTGGAGATGATGAAGATGGCGTTGTGCACATGTCACAAGCCAATGACTTGTCAAAGTTGGTAGAACAAAAAGGGAAAGACTTTAACACCCAAAAAATATTTTTAGATGCTTATCAGCAGCAAGCTACCGCGAGCGGTGCAAGATATCCGCAGGTTACAGAGGATTTGGTTCAAACGGTTGAGGATGGAGCTCTTTTTGTTAATTACACAGGCCACGGCGGGGAAACAGGTTGGACTGCTGAAAGAGTGCTAGGTATTTATGAAATAACCAACTTGCGCAATAGACAAAACCTTCCTGTTTTTATTACAGCAACTTGCGAATTTAGTAGATTCGATGACCCACTTAGAACGTCAGGGGGAGAATTGTTGCTGTTAAACCCAAACGGCGGAAGTATAGGATTGATGACTACAACTAGACTTGTATTTTCAAGCCCAAATTATTTACTCAATCGTTCATTCTACGATAAAGTTTTTGAGCCTCTGCCAAATGGAGAACCCATGCGTTTAGGTGATATATTTTTAGATGTCAAGAATTTTAATGCCTATTCAACGAACTCACGAAACTTTTCACTTCTTGGAGATCCTGCCATTCGCTTAGCTATTCCTGAAGAAAATGTAGTAACAACATCAATAAATGGAGTTCCTTTGGCGCAGGCAGATACACTAAATGCCTTGTCTCAAGTGACAATCTCAGGAATGGTTACCGACATTAATGGGAATAAATTAACCAATTTTAATGGTGTTGTTTACCCTACGGTTTTTGATAAAGTTGAAGTGAAAAATACCTTGAACAACGATGGTGGTGGGGTATTTACTTTTGAAACGAGAGAGCGTAGAATTTTCAAAGGAAAAGCAACCGTTGTAAATGGCGATTTCGCTTTTACTTTTGTAGTGCCGAAGGATATCTCTTACAGTTACGGAAGTGGCAAGGTGTCGTACTATGCAGAAAATCAAATTACAGATGCAAATGGTTATACCGAATCTATTGTTATTGGAGGAAGTAATCCCAATTTAGTGCAAGATGAGCAAGGTCCTCAGATGGAGTTATTCTTAAATGATGAAAATTTTGTTTACGGTGGTGTGACAGATGAGAATCCGCGACTGCTTTTAAACTTAAAAGATGATCAAGGAATTAATACTGTTGGAAGTGGAATTGGTCATGACATAGTGGCGACTTTAGACGGTAACTCTGAAAATTCATTCATATTAAATGATTTTTACGAAGCGGCAATTGACGATCACACTCAAGGAGTTGTTTCTTTCCCATTTACTGATCTTTCGCCGGGGAAACACAGCTTAAAAGTAAAAGCTTGGGATGTTGCAAACAACTCTTCGGAAAAAACCATTGAATTCACCGTTGTAAAAGACCAAGAAGTTAGAATTGAGAATTTGGTGAACTACCCGAATCCTTTTACAACGAATACGGAGTTTATATTTCAACACAATCAAGCTGGAGTTGTTATGGATGTTAAATTGGAAGTGTTTACGATTTCTGGGAAATTAGTGAAGTCAATAGATCAGATGATTGTTAGCGAAGGGTTTGTTTCGAAAGACATTCGGTGGGACGGAAGAGACGACTTTGGCGATAAAATTGGCAAAGGAGTATATATGTATAAATTAAAAATCCGCTCTGCTAATGGATCTACTTCCGAAAAGATTGAAAAGCTTGTTATTCTATAATTGATAAAAACCATCGGTACCTCTAATCTTTATTATATTTGCACCCCTTCAAAATAAAATCTTTTGAAAAATAATAATATAAAATTCACTGTTCTAGCACTTGCGGCTATGCTATGTAGCCTCAACTCGTGGTCTCAAAACACGGTGAATGCTCAACAAACTCAAACTGAAGCAGAGTTAAATACAATCACAACTGCTGTTCCTTTTTTACTTATTTCGCCAGATTCACGAGCTGGAGCCTTAGGTGATGCCGGAGTTTCAACCTCTCCTGATTTAAGTTCTATTCACTGGAATCCTGCAAAGTCAGCATTTATTGATGGCAATATGGGTTTTTCATTAAGTTATTCTCCTTGGCTTAGGAATTTAGTTGGCGACATTAGTTTAGCCTACTTAACGGGTTTTTATCGCTTAGATCGAAGGTCGACATTAAGTGGTTCATTACGTTATTTTTCACTAGGAGATATAACCTTTACAGATATTAATGGTAATGTAATCGGTAACTTCAGACCGAACGAGTTTGCGCTCGATGTTGGATACGGTGTTCAGCTTTCTCGCCAATTTTCTTTTGGAATGGCGCTGCGTTACATCAACTCAAACTTAACAAATGGGGTAAATGTAAATGGAACAGATACAAGAGCAGCTCAATCTGTTGCTGCAGATGTTTCGGCTTTCTGGTTTAAAGATGATTTAAAGATTTCAGATTATGATGCAACCTTGAGAGTAGGTGCTAACATATCAAATCTTGGTGCAAAAATGTCGTACTCTGATAACAATCAAGACGATTTTTTACCGGCTAACTTGAGGTTAGGAACTTCTTTACAATTGGACTTCGATCAATATAACTCCATGACGTTTATTTTTGAGGCGAACAAATTACTCGTTCCAACTCCCCCAACATACCTTATTGATTCTTCAGGGACTGTAGTTCGAGATCCGGCGGGAAATCCGGTAGTTGTTTCAGGAAGAGATCCTAATGTGAGTATTGCTAGTGGAGTTTTTGGTTCATTTACCGATGCGCCAGGAGTGGTTACGGGAGTCAACAACGATGGTACTGGAGCTGTTGTGGAGAGTGGGAGTATTCTTAGAGAGGAATTAAGTGAAATCACTTTGTCTGCAGGTATTGAATATTGGTATGATGAGCAAGTTGCAGTGAGATTAGGGTATTTTTACGAAAACCCTTTGAAAGGAAATAGAAGGTATTTAACGGCAGGGGTTGGTTTTAAATTAAGCGTATTTCAATTTGACGCTTCATACTTGATCGGCAATGCACAAACAAATCCGCTTGCAGGTTCTGTGAGGTTCACTTTAGGGTTTAGTTTCGACGATTTTTCAAGTCAAAATAAATAGAACTAGTGAAAGTTAGAGTAGGATTTGGTTTTGATGTTCATCAATTAGCAGACGGTGAGGATTTTATTTTAGGTGGTGTTCATATACCTCATACAAAAGGAACCTTTGGTCATTCTGATGCAGATGTTTTAATTCATACCATCTGCGACGCTCTTTTGGGAGCAGCTAACTTAAGAGACATAGGTTTTCACTTTCCGCCAAGTGATGATCAATATAAAGGGATTGATAGCACTATTTTGCTCAAAGATGTAGTTAAAATTTTGTCAGAGAAGGGCTATAAAATTTCTAATATTGATTCTACAATTGCACTAGAAAAGCCAAAAGTAAATCCTCATATTCCTCAAATGAAAAAGGTGTTAGCAGCCTGTATGGGAATAGACGAGGATGATTTGTCGATCAAAGCCACTACTACAGAACGTATGGGCTTTGAAGGAAGGGAAGAAGGTGTTTCTGCCTATGCTACAGTTTTGATCTACAAAGACTAGGTTTTTTCTAAACTGTAAGTCCTTTCAATTGTTTATCTTGTACATAAATTATTTTTTATGAAAGAAAATAAATCCATTTCTATTCAATATTCTTCTTATGCTCACATGGATCAATTGCCTGAAAAGGAACAAATGCTTTTAAAAAAGGCAATTGAGCTTTCGGATGATGCATATGCCCCATACTCTGAGTTTAATGTGGGTGCATCCATATTATTGAAAAACGGAAACATCGTGGCAGGATCGAATCAAGAAAATGCTGCATACCCCTCAGGACTTTGCGCTGAAAGAGTGGCTCTGTTCGCTGCATCTGCTAACTATAGAGACGAAGAAATGTTGACGCTAGCAATTTATGCAGCCTCTGAAACAACCGCTCAAAAACAAATTTCTCCTTGCGGTTCTTGTCGCCAAGTAATGGTGGAATATGAGGTAAAACAAAATAAAAACATCAAGGTTTTACTCATGAACTCGAGCAAGGAAGTTTGGGAGTTTGACAGCTGCAGAGATCTACTTCCTTTGGCCTTCGATTTTACTGCTTTGAAAAAGCAAGATTAAAGTTAAAAACAAACCTTTTTATACTAAATTTGTCAACCACATTTTTTGAGCGACTATGGCAACAAAAACTACAACAAAAAAGGCGAAGACAACCGCTAAGAAAGGAGATAAATTTGACAAGGCAACATATCTTAAGTGGTATGAGTCAATGCTTTTGATGAGAAAATTTGAAGAGAAAGCCGGACAGCTTTACATTCAACAAAAGATTCGGGGATTTTGTCACTTATACATTGGACAAGAGGCTCTAGTGGCAGCAGCTGTTTCGGCTACAAAGCCTACAGATAACTATATTACAGCCTACAGAGACCACGCTCATCCAATTGGGTTGGGAATGGATCCGAAATATGTAATGGCTGAGTTGTACGGAAAGGAAACTGGATGTACTAAAGGTAAAGGAGGCTCAATGCACATGTTTAGCAAAGAACTAAACTTCTTTGGAGGTCATGGTATTGTTGGTGGGCAAATTCCTTTAGGAGCAGGTATTGCTTTTGCAGATAAATACAATGGAAACGATAATGTTACGTTGTGTTATATGGGCGACGGAGCTGTTCGTCAAGGAGCTTTTCACGAAGCCTTAAACATGGCCATGCATTGGAAATTACCAGTTATTTTTATCATAGAAAATAACAATTACGCCATGGGAACATCTGTAGAAAGAGTTTCTAATGTTACCAATTTAAATGTTTTAGCTGAAGGCTACGAAATGCCAAATGAGCAAGTAGATGGAATGGCTTGCGAGCCAGTTCACGAAGCAATTGAAAGAGCTGTTACAAGAGCTAGAAAAGGAGACGGCCCGACTCTTTTAGAAATGAGAACGTACCGATACAAAGGTCATTCTATGTCAGACCCAGCGAAATACAGAACAAAAGAAGAATTAGAGGAGTATAAAACACTGGATCCTATAGAAAATGCGCTTCAAGTAATTCAGAAAAAGAAGTACGCTACGGAAGCTGAATTGAAAGAAATTCAAGATCGAGTGAAAGCTCAGGTTCAAGAGTCTATAGACTTTGCAGAAGAATCTGCTTATCCTGATGCTTCTGAATTATATACCGACGTATATGTTCAAGAGGATTATCCATTCATTAAAGATTAAAACCAAAAACAAGAATTTGTTATGGCTGAAATAATAAAGATGCCCAAGTTGAGTGACACCATGGAAGAAGGTGTTATTGCAAAATGGCATAAGCAAGTTGGAGATGTTGTTGAAGATGGAGAGCTATTGGCTGACATTGAAACCGATAAAGCTACAATGGAGTTTGAATCATTCCAATCTGGAACGATTTTATACCTTGGAGTAAAAGAAGGTGAGGCAGCTCCTGTTGAGTCTGTTATGGCAATTGTTGGAGAAAAAGGGGAAGACTATTCTTCTTTGTTAGAAGGAAATACTACGGACAGTAAGGCTACAGAAGAAAAGAAAACAGAAGAATCTTCACCCAAAGAAGATACTTCGACAAGCTCTGCAACCGAGAAAAAAGCTGCTTCATCGAAGAAAGTTGACACATCTGACGTGAACGCAGTGATTATAAAAATGCCGAAGCTTAGTGATACCATGACAGAAGGTACCGTGGCAAGTTGGGTGAAAAATGTTGGTGATACCGTTGAATCAGGTGAAATTTTAGCAGAAATTGAAACCGATAAGGCCACTATGGAATTCGAATCTTTTGAAGATGGAGTTTTATTGTATCAAGGAGTAAAAGCAGGAGATTCTGCTGAGGTAGATGCTATTTTAGGAATCATTGGAGAAAAAGGCGCCGATTACCAAAAATTGATTGATGCTTTTGATTCAAATTCTGGAGATTCAACGGACGAAGTTGTTGAGGAAAAAGAAGCACCAAAACAAGAATCGAAGCCTGTTGAGAAAAGTGCACCAGTAGCACCAAAAGCGCAATTAAATTCTGATGGAAGGGTTAAGATTTCTCCATTGGCGCAGCGATTGGCAACTGAGAAAAACATCGATGTAAATACGATTGCTGGAACAGGAGATGGTGGAAGAATCATTAAAAGAGATATAGAAAATTATCAACCAACGGCAGCAGTAGCTGCTTCAAGTTCTGCTGGTGCTGCTCAAGCAGCCGCAGGAGTTGAAAGCTTTGAAGATACGCCAGTTTCTCAAATGAGAAAGGTAATTGCAAAGCGATTGGGCGAGAGCAAATACAGCGCTCCACACTTCTACTTGACCATTGACATTGATATGGATCAAGCAATTGAGGCTAGAAAAGCGATCAATGAATTGCCTGATGTAAAAGTTTCGTTTAACGACCTTGTGATAAAATCTGCTGCGGCTGCATTGAAAAAGCACCCTGCGATCAACTCATCTTGGCTGGGGGATAAGATTAGAACGTACTCTTACGTGCACATGGGCGTTGCCGTTGCTGTAGAAGATGGATTAGTAGTTCCTGTAGTAAAGAATGCCGATACCAAACAATTGTCTCAAATTACTGCAGAGGTAAGAGATTTTGCAGCTAGAGCGCGAGAAAAGAAAATTCAGCCCAATGAAATGGAAGGAAGTACCTTTTCTATTTCTAACCTAGGCATGTTCGGGATTGAAGAGTTTACGGCAATTATAAACCCACCAAATGCTTGTATTATGGCAATTGGAGCAATACGACAAGAGCCTGTAGTTAAAAACGGAGAAATTGTAGTTGGCAATAGAATGAAAGTAACGCTATCATGCGACCACAGAGTGGTGGATGGAGCTAAAGGTTCTGAATTCTTGAACACCTTCAAAACATTTATGCAAAACCCAGTGACTATTTTAGGATAGGAATTGAATGGATAAAATGGAAGCCCATTTCGGAAACGAAATGGGCTTTTTTTGTGCGATATATTT